>NZ_JAGXFK010000039.1 GCF_024637375.1 Sediminimonas sp.
CCCGAGGACTGGGCGGACAAGCCCGCCAAGCGCAGCCAGAAGGATGTGGATGCGCGCTGGACCAAGAAGCACGGCAAGAGCCATTACGGCTACAAAAACCACGTCAACGTGGACCGCAAGCACAAGCTGGTCCGGCGCTACCATGTCAGCGATGCGGCCGTGCACGACAGCAAGGCGGTCGATCACCTGCTGATGTGGGGCAATACCGGCTCGGGCGTGTGGGCGGATGCCGCCTATCGCTCCGAGGAGATGGAGGCCAAGCTGGACGCGCAAAAGCTGAAAAGCCACATCCACCGCAAGGGGAAGCGGGACAAGTCCCTGACCAAACAGGCGAAGGGCAGCAACCGGACCAAATCCCGCACGCGGGTCCGGGTCGAGCATGTCTTTGGCGCGCAGACCAACGACATGGGCGGCACGTTGGTGCGCAGCATCGGTCTGGCTCGGGCCAAGGCCAGGATCGGGATGAAAAACCTCACCTACAACATGCGCCGCCTGGGGCAGTTACGTCGTATCAACCCGAACCCTGCGTGACCGTCGCATGAACCACGAACTAATCAGGCCGTGAGGCCGAAAACACCAAGCATGAAAGCCCCAGCCACACGACCCTTCGGGCACTGCAGGCCGCCAATCGACGATCTCTCTCCCGCTTCACGCCGCACGCGGCACCGTGCGGCCCAGAAAACGGTTAAAAATCGAGGTGCCCTACAAAAAGATGGACAATAAAGGCCGCAAATATCAACTCGATAATCTGACTGCTGCCAAGGCAGGAGGTGATACAAGATACGAATGGCGCGCGAAACGGCCTTTCGGTGGCGAATGGATCACTGATCGTGACGACGAGTACGTCAACCCAAAAGAGAATTGGGAATATAAGGGCACCACTCCGTACTCAGGACGTATCTGGGCTTACAACAAAGAGAAAATGCTTCGGCTCGATGCTGAAGGACGCATCGGTTATACTTCGACCGGCACACCCAGATATAAGCGATTTCTGGATGAAATGCCCGGAATTCCTGTCCAGAATGATTGGTCTGACATTACTCAAGCTGGAAAAACGGAACGTCTCGGCTACCCCACCCAGAAACCTGTGGCGCTCTTGGAACGCATCGTCGCGGCCTCGTCCAACCCCGGCGACGTAGTGCTCGACCCGTTCTGCGGCTGCGGCACCACCGTCCACGCGGCGGAAAAGCTCGGGCGCAACTGGATCGGCATCGACGTGACGCACCTTGCCATCGGGCTGATCGAGAAGCGCCTGCGCGACGCCTTCCCCAAGGTCGCCTTCACCACCCACGGCGTGCCGCAGGACATTGCCGGCGCGCGCGACCTCGCCAACCGGGGCCGCGAGGACAAGAATTACTATTTCGAGTTCGAGAAATGGGCGCTGTCGCTCATCGCCGCCCAGCCCGGCAACATGGGCAAGAAGGGCGCCGACCGGGGGATCGACGGCAACATCTATTTCGGCAAGACGCATCGCGCCATCGTCAGCGTCAAGGCAGGCGACAATATCGGCGTCGGCATGATCCGCGACCTGCGCGGCGTGATCGAGCGCGAACGCGCGGAAATCGGCATTTTCCTCACCCTGACAGAGCCCAAGAAAACCATGGTGGCCGAGGCCGCGGCGGCCGGCCAGTTCGAGATGGAAGGGTTCGAGCCGGTACCGCGCATCCAGATCGTCACCATCGAGGACGCGCTGCACCTGCGCGACCGCGCCGTGCGCCTGCCCGCGCGGCGCGACGACGCTTTCAAACGCGCCGCCCGCGAAGAAGACACGCGCGCCCAGGGGCAGTTGGATATTTGACATTGCCCGGGTGATCGGGACATTTTCTTGCGGCAAATCCCCAAGGCATCTGCTAATGTGTCGTCAAAACCGTAGCGAAGCGATTTCGAGGCGACCATGAGCAGCAAGCCAGCGATGACCGACCAACTGCGCGAAAAGATCATGTCGCAGCCGGATGTCATCCTCGAAGATCAGGATCTGATGCGCGCGCTGATCGCGGCGAACGAACGCAGTATGGGCGGCAATATCGTCGATCTGCGCGGTATCGCGATGGAGCGGCTGGAAGCGCGGCTGGAACGGCTCGAAGACACCCATCGCAACGTCATCGCCGCCGCCTACGAGAACTTGTCCGGCACCAACCTGGTGCATCGCGCGATCCTGCGGATGCTGGACGCGACCGAGTTCGAAACCTTCCTGCGCGACCTCGACGGCGAGGTGGCCGACATCCTGCGTGTCGACAGCATCCGCCTGGTGCTGGAATCGGGGCAGGACGACGGCGACCCGGCGATCGAACGGCTGGGTAACGTCCTGACGGTCAGGCAGCAGGGGTTCATCGACGCCTATCTCACCGGCGGCCGCGATGCGCCGGTGCGCCAGATCACCCTGCGCCAGGTGCCCGAGGGCCGCGCCGAACTGCACGGCGACGTGTCGGACTGGATTCGCTCGGAGGCGTGTCTGAAACTGGATTTCGGGCCCGGGCGCCTGCCGGGGATGCTGACGCTGGGCGCCGAGGACCCGCACCAGTTCAACCAGAGCCAGGGCACCGACCTGCTGGCGTTTTTCGCGGGCGTTTTCGAGAGGACGATGCGCCGCTGGCTGTCATGACAACCGTGTCCGACGGGGCCGCCGATGCGCTGGCGCGCTGGCTCGACACGATGATGGCATTGCGCGGGGCATCGGAAAACACCCTCGATGCCTACCGCCGCGACGTGTCGGGGTTTTTGTCCTTCATGACCGGCCACCATGGCGGCACGCAGGGGTTGGCGGCGCTGTCGCGGATCACGATATCGGACATGCGTGCCTGGATGGCGCAGGTGCGCGGCACCGGCGCATCGCCGCGCACGCTGGCGCGCAAGCTGTCGGCGGTCAAGAGCTTCTTCCACTGGCTGGCCGAGCGCGAAGGCATCGACGCCACGGCGGTGCTGGCCACCCGCGCGCCGCGCTTCCAGGCCCGCCTGCCGCGCCCGGTGGACGAGGACGGCGCGCGCGCGGTGCTCGACACCGTGGAAAGCCAGGCCCGGCACCCATGGGTGGCAGCGCGCGACCTGGCGGTTGTGACGCTGCTTTACGGCTGCGGGTTGCGGATATCCGAGGCGCTGGCGATCGACGCCGGCGCGCTGCCGCTGGGCGACAGCCTGCGCATTGTCGGCAAGGGCGGGCGCGAGCGCGTGGTGCCGGTGCTGCCGGTGGCGCGCGCGGCGGTGGCCGACTACGCCCGTGCCTGCCCGCATGACCTGAGCCCCGGCAGGCCGTTGTTTCGCGGTGTGCGTGGCGGCGCCCTGGGCCCGCGCGCGGTGCAGAAGGCGACGCAACAGGCACGCATGCAGCTTGGCCTGCCCGCCAGCGTGACGCCGCACGCGATGCGCCACAGCTTCGCCACGCACCTGCTCAACGCGGGCGGCGATCTGCGCGCCATCCAGGATCTGCTGGGCCACGCGTCGCTGTCGACCACGCAGGCCTACACCGCCGTCGATACCGCCCGCCTGACGGAGGTCTACCGAAAGACCCACCCGCGGCAGACCGCCAGCCCGCCCGAGGGCCACGGCCATGACCAGTAAAGCCAAGGCGCTATCGGTTCACCTGCTGACCGCCACCGGCGCGGTCTTCGCGATTCTGGCAATGCTGGCCGCGGTCGAAGGGAAGTGGGACCTGATGTTCCTGTGGCTGGTCGTGGCCTTCGCGGTGGATGGGATCGACGGGCCACTGGCACGCCGCTACGACGTGAGGCGCAACGCGGCGCGGTTCGACGGGGTGTTGATGGACCTCATCATCGACTACCTGACTTACGTGTTCATCCCCGCCTTCGCGCTGTTCCGGTCCGACCTGCTGCCGGGCTGGACGGGCTGGCTGGCGATCATCATGATCACCTATGCCAGCGCCATGTATTTCGCCGACACCAGCATGAAGACGCGGGACAATTCCTTTCACGGCTTTCCCGGCTGTTTCAACATGCTGGTGCTGGTGCTGTTCGCCGTGACGCCGCCCACATGGGTGATCTTGCTGTTGGTGACGGTGCTCTCGGTGGCGATGTTCCTGCCGCTGAAGTTCGTTCACCCCGTGCGCACGGAACGGTGGCGGCTGGTTTCCCTGCCCATGGCACTGGCCTGGACGGGGTTTGCCGGCTGGGCGGCCTGGGTGGATTTCCATCCCCAAAGCTGGGCGCTTTGGGGCTTGGTGACGACCAGCATCTACCTGGTTTTCGCAGGCATCGCGCAGCAGGTCATTCCCGCCCGCGAGGACTGAGCGGCGCACTGGTGCGCCTCCCCCCGCGGGCGCACCGGTCCGCATGCCCGCGGCTACCCCGGACGCTCAGCCCAGCGCCGCGTCGCAGCGCGCGCAGGTGCCGGGGTGGGAATGCGTGCCGACATCGGGAAGGATTTTCCAGCAGCGTTCGCATTTGCCCCCCTCGGCGCGCGCAAACACCACGCCGATCCCGTCCACATCTGGCAGGCGGAAGGCCTCGTCGGGGCGCGGGTCGGCGGTCAGCACGATGTCGGAGGTGATGCATACATCGGCGAAATCCACCGAGCGCAACGCGTCCAGCATCGCCGCCTCGCGCACATGCACCACCGGCGCGGCCTCGAGCGAGGCGCCGATCACCTTGTCGGTGCGGCTCACTTCCAGCGCGGCGGTCACCACGCGGCGGGCCTGCCGCACCCTGGCCCATTTCGCCGCCAGCGGCTCGTTGAGCCAGTCGGCGGGCGTGTCGGGGATATCCACCAGATGCACGCTGCTTTCCTCGCCGGGGAAACGTTCAAGCCAGACCTCTTCCATCGTGAACACCAGCACCGGAGCCAACCAGGTGGTCAGCCGATGGAACAGGATATCCATCACCGTGCGCGCGGCCCGGCGGCGGGCGGTGTCACCGTCGCAATAAAGCGCGTCCTTGCGAATGTCGAAATAGAACGCCGAAAGGTCCACGGTGGCGAAGTTGAACACCGCCTGGAACACGCCCTGGAAATCGTAAGCCGCATACCCGGTGCGCACCTTGTGGTCCAGCTCGGCCAAGCGGTGCAGCACCCATTGTTCCAGCTCGGGCATCTCGGCGGGATCGACGCGGTCGGCCTCATGGAAATGCGCCAGCGCGCCCAGCATGAAGCGCATCGTGTTGCGCAGCCGGCGATAGCCATCGGCCACGCCTTTCAGGATTTCCGGCCCGATGCGCAGATCGCCGGTGTAGTCCGATTGCGCCACCCACAGCCGCAGGATATCGGCGCCGTACTGGTTGGTCACATCCTCGGGCGCGATGGTATTGCCCAGCGACTTGGACATCTTGTTGCCCTTCTCGTCGAGGGTGAAGCCATGCGTCAGCACCCCGCGATAGGGGGCGCGCCCGATGGTGCCGCAGGCCTGCAGCATCGACGAATGGAACCAGCCGCGGTGCTGGTCGGTGCCTTCGAGGTAGAGATCGGCAATGCCGTCCTCGGACCCGTCTTCGCGGTCACGCAGCACGAAGGCGTGGGTCGAGCCGCTGTCGAACCACACGTCGAGGATGTCATCGACCTTGTCCCATTCATCGGGGTCAACGACCCCGTCAAGGAACCGTTCCCTGGCGCCATCCTTGTACCAGGCGTCGGCGCCTTCGGCCTCGAACGCGGCGGTGATGCGGGCGTTGACCGCGTCGTCGCGCAGCAGGAAATCGGGGTCGGTGGGTTTGGCGCCCTTCTTCGTGAAACATGTCAGCGGCACGCCCCATGCGCGCTGGCGCGACAGCACCCAGTCGGGGCGCGCCTCGATCATCGAGTAGAGGCGGTTGCGCCCCGAGGGCGGCGTCCATTGCACCAGCTTGTCGATCGAGGTCAGCGCGCGGCCCCGGATCGTGCCTTGCCCCGTCGCCTCGTCCAGCCCGTCGTCGAGCGGTTTGTCGATGGCGGCGAACCATTGCGGCCGGTTGAGGCGGATCACCGGCGCCTTGGAGCGCCAGCTATGCGCGTCGGAAATGGTGATGCGTTGGCGCGCCAGCAGCGCGCCAAGCGCGGTCAGCTTGTCGATCACCGCCTTGTTGGCGTCGCCGGGCTTGCCGTTTTCGCGGATGACCCGCTCGCCGCCGAAGAACGGCAGATCATCGCGGAACGAGGAATCGTCGCGGATGTTGTGCGTCATCGGCAGGCCGTGTTTCAGGCCGATCTGGTAGTCGTCATCGCCGTGGCTGGGCGCAGTGTGCACGAACCCGGTGCCGGCGTCATCGGTGACGTGATCGCCGGGGTAAAGCGGCACGTCGAAATCCCATACGGCCTGTGCGCCGTCGGCCCCGCGCAGGGGATGGGCGCAAGTCAGCGCCGACAGCTCGTCGGCGGTCACGTCGCGCAGGCGGGTAACCATGCCATCCTCCAGCCGCGCGCGGGTGAAGGTTTCCCCGGCCAGCGCATCGGCAATCAGGTAGGTGTCGCCCACCCTGGCCCAGCATTCGCCGGGCGTGTCCACGACCTTGTAGAGCCCGTAGGAGATATCGGTGCCGAAACAGATCGCGCGGTTCTGCGGGATGGTCCACGGCGTGGTCGTCCAGATGAGGACGTTCACACCTTCGAAACGCTGCCTTAGGCTATTCGCATCTTCACGCAACTGATCTGTTGGCCCCGTGTCCACGGTAGCGGAATCCAAGCTTGCATCTTTAAGAGGAGCGGCTCTTACATATGCGTTTTGGTCAAGTAGCCGTTCAATCGAGGCGTCAACGTCGACCGGGAACTTCACCCACACCGCGTCGGTTTGGCGGTTGTGGTACTCGACCTCGGCCTCGGCCAATGCGGTTTTTTCAACCGGCGACCACATAACTGGTTTCGAGCCCTGGTAGAGCGTGCCATTCATCAGGAACTTCTGGAATTCAGACGCGATCACAGCTTCGGCATGGAAGTCCATGGTAAGATAAGGCTTTTCCCACTTGCCGGTAATGCCGATGCGCTTGAACTCGTCGCGCTGCACGTCGATCCAGCCTTCGGCGAAGCGGCGGCACTCTTGTCGAAAATCAACTATGGGCACCTGATCCTTGTCGCGGCCCTTGGCGCGGTACTGCTCCTCGATCTTCCATTCGATGGGCAGGCCGTGGCAATCCCAGCCGGGGATATAACGCGCATCAAAGCCCATCATCTGCTGGCTGCGCACGACCATGTCCTTGAGGATCTTGTTGAGCGCGTGGCCGATATGCAGGTGCCCGTTGGCGTAGGGAGGCCCGTCATGCAGGGTGAAGGATGTCCGTCCACCCTTCTCGCGCAGGCGGTCGTAGATGCCGATGCGCTCCCACCGCTCCAGCCAGCCGGGTTCGCGTTTCGGCAGGCCGGCGCGCATCGGGAAATCGGTTTGCGGCAGGTTCAGGGTGGCTTTGTAGTCGGGCGTGTCGGTGGACATGGGCGGGGCCCCTTCGTCGGATGTGTCTGTGATGAAATCCCATCGGCGCGCGTGATCGAACGCCTTCGTCCCGGCGGCCTGTTTGCTCAGGTCGCCGGGCAGGTAATTCGAATGATGATCGGGCCGATCCGCGTCATTGGCCGCCTTATAGGCGCCATCGGGGCAAGCGTCCAGAGGCCCGATACCCCTGTCGCCGGGTGGCAAGGCGCGCTATGTCGCGCCCATGAGCGAGACACAGGCACAGCCCCCCCGTTTTGACGTCAGCCGCGCGCAGATCGCCGCGGTGGTGGCGGAATTCTATGCGCTTGTGCGCGCCCATCCCGGCCTTGGCCCGGTGTTTGCCGCGCACGTCACCGACTGGCCCGCGCACGAGGAAAAGATCACCCGTTTCTGGGCCAACGCGATATTGCGCGAGCGCGGCTATGACGGCAATCCGCAGGCGGTGCATGTTGCCGCGCGCGACGTGCGGCCCGAACATTTCGACGTCTGGCTGGCACTGTTCGATCGCGTGCTGCGCCGGCAATTGCCCGCCCCTCAGGCCGCCGCCTGGTCGGTGCTGGCGCATCGCATCGGGCGCGGCTTTCGCGCCGGCGTCGAAGAGGCACGCCGCCCCGCCGGGGCACCGCCCTGCCTGAGATAGGCGCCGAGGCTGGACAGCGCCGCGCGGGACGGTATGAAGGGCGCGATCACGCCGAAATGGGGGGCACATGGCCGACGACATCGATGACCTGGCAGACCGCGTGACCACGGGCGACCGCCGCGCGCTGGCCCGCGCGATCACGCTGGTCGAGAGCGGACGCGACGATCACCGCACCCGCGCCGCCGCGCTGATCGAGGCGCTGCGCACCCGCGACGGGCCACAGGCGCTGCGCATCGGGCTGTCGGGCACGCCGGGGGTGGGCAAATCCACCTTCATCGAAAGTTTCGGCATGATGCTGATCGCGCGCGGCCTGCGTGTTGCGGTGCTGGCGGTCGATCCCAGCTCGGCGCGCTCGGGCGGGTCGATCCTGGGCGACAAGACGCGCATGGAACGGCTCAGCCGCGACCCGAACGCCTTCATTCGCCCTTCGCCCGCGCAAAGCCACCTGGGCGGCGTGGCGCGCCGCACCCGCGAGGCGGTGGCATTGTGCGAGGCGGCGGGGTTCGACGTGGTGCTGATCGAAACCGTGGGCGTCGGCCAGTCGGAAACCGTGGTCGCCGAAATGTCGGACCTGTTCGTTCTGCTGCTGGCGCCGGCGGGCGGCGACGAGTTGCAGGGCGTCAAGCGTGGCATCATGGAAATCGCCGACATCATCCTGGTCAACAAGGCCGATGGCGATCTCAAGGCAGCCGCCGAACGGACCCGCGCCGACTATGCCGGCGCCCTGCGCCTGCTGCGCAAACGCCCGCAGGACCCGGAGGGGTTTCCAAAAGCGGTGTGCATCTCGTCGATCGAAGAGCGGGGCCTCACTGAAGCCTGGGATGACATGTGCCACCTCACCGAATGGCGCCGCGAGACGGGGCATTTCGACGCCCGCCGCGCCGAACAGGCGCGTTACTGGTTCGGCGAGGAGGTCCGCCAGGCGTTGCTGGCGCAGCTCGACAAGGAGCCGGTGCGCGGCATCATGGAGGACTACGGCGCGCGCGTGGCCAGCGGCGAGGTGACGCCGGCCATCGCGGCGCATGAAGTGCTGCGCCTGATCCGCGGCGGCTGAGGGGCGCGCACATCCCGGCAAGCCGCTGTGCGGGCGGCGACGGCCGGAGCCTCCGGCGGGAGTATTTCGGGAAAGATGAAGTACGACCACAATGGGTGCTGTTCAGTGCATCTTCTGGCCAGAAATATCCCGGGGGAGTCGCGCGGCACGCGCGTCGGGGGCAGCGCCCCCAACTGCCCTCAGGACAGCTTCACCGGTTCGCCGTGCGGCGTCGCCAGGTATGCCGCGCGCCAGCGGTCTGCCATGTCGGCCACGGCGTCGGGCCCGGCGAAGCCGCGGGCGCGGGCCATTTCCTCGAGCGCGGCAAGCCATGCCATGTAGTAATCCTCGGACCCGTCGAGAGGACCATCGCCGCCCCGCGCGCGCAGGGTGGCGGCGAAGGTCTCGGTCCATTCGGGCCAGGTGAAGGCGCCCGCCTCGGACAGCGCGACGGTCAGCGCAAAGACTTGCGCGTGCCAGGGCGCGTCGAAGCGCGGCGTGTCCTCGGGCGTGGGGCGCAGCGTCATGACAGCGCCTCCAGGTAGGGCTCGAACGCGTCGAGCGTGACCTCGTCATCGGGGTGCTCGGGGGCGAGCCACAGATCGGCGGCGCGCAGCACGACGGTATAAAGCGGCTGCGGCGCCTCGCCCAGCCCGTGCGCGTTGCTGTCGGGGAAGACATGCGCGCCGTGGCAACGCAGCACCGTGGCCGCCTGCCCGCCGGCATATCCGGGCAGGCGGGTATGGCCGCCGGGA
Source organism: Sediminimonas sp. (assembly GCF_024637375.1). Classification (GTDB taxonomy): domain Bacteria; phylum Pseudomonadota; class Alphaproteobacteria; order Rhodobacterales; family Rhodobacteraceae; genus Sediminimonas. The sequence continues at coordinate 9,768 of NZ_JAGXFK010000039.1, forward strand.
ATTTCGGCATGGCGCGCGCGGCGCAGGCGCACGCGGTCGCCGGGGGCGAAGCGCGGGGCCGGGCCGGGACGCGCGGCCGGACCACCGCGGCGCAGAGCGGGGTCGACTGCGGCAGCCTCCAGCCGCCGGGCGCGCAGATCGTGCGGCGCGGCGGCGCGGGCCTCTCCGGCGGCCAGTTCATCGCGGCTGACCACGCCGTTTTCCACCAGCATGTCAGCCAGTGCGGCGATCCATTTCTCGAAATAGCTGAAGCGCATGTAGTCGCGCGGGCTCAGCCGTTCGCGGGAGTGGCGGCTGGCATCGAGGCTCCACTGCCCAAGCGCGCCGGCCGCCAGCGTCACGGCCAGGGCACGGGCGTGCCAGTCGTGTTTGAACACCGGGGCGGTTTCCGGGTCCACCTTGACCGGGCCATCGCCGAAACGCCCGCCCATGTCGTGCACGCGGGTCATGGCGCGGAAACCTCGTCGGCCGCGCGCGGCCGGCCGGTGCCGACCATCGAATCGCGCGTGACGAGGCGGGCGAGATCCGCCTCGTTCCAGCCTTCCGTGCCTGCGGGGCGCATGGGCAGGACGAGGTAGCGCATCTCGGCGGTGCTGTCCCATACGCGCACGGCTTGCTCGGCGGGCAGTTCAAGCCCGAACTCGGCCAGCACCCGGCGCGGTTCACGCACCACGCGGGCGCGGTATTCGTCCGACTTGTACCAGGCCGGCGGGATGCCCAGCAGCGGCCACGGGTAGCACGAACACAGCGTGCAAACGATGACGTTGTGGCGCTCGGGCGTGTTTTCGACGACAGTGACATGCTCGCCCTGGCGCCCGGTCAGCCCCATGTCGTCGAGCACCGGGCCGGCATCGTCCAGCAGCGCGGCGCGGAACGCGGGGTCGGCCCAGGCGCGCGCCACGACGCGGGCGCCTTCCTGCGGGCCGACGCGGTGCGCGTAGGTGTCGATGATCTCGTCCAGCGCGGCGGGATCGACCAGCCCCTTTTGCGTGAGGATGGTTTCCAGCGCCCGCACCCTGAGCGCCGGGTCCGGCGGCAGTACGGCGTGGGCGTGGTCATGGTCGTGGTGGTCATGTTGCATGGGGGCAGTTTGACGCTGTCCGCGCGCCATGTCACGCCCCGATTTTGCTGGCGCCCGGGCGCCGGGCGCGCGAAAGTCGCCGCCGGGCGCTTGACGGGCCTGGCGATTCCGCCTAATGACCGCTGATGAAATTCCGGGCGCTGCCCAACGGCAGTGCCCTTGATCCGTTGCAAGGGGTGACACGCGCCCCGCTGACCCAGACGAGGATACGCCCATGTCGCGCCGCTGCGAACTGACCGGAAAAGGCCCGATGACTGGCAACAACGTCAGCCACGCCCACAACAAGACCCGCCGCCTGTTTCGTCCCAATCTCAACGATGTGACGCTGCAATCCGAAGTTCTGGGCCGCGGCATCAGGCTCAAGATATCGGCGTCGGCGCTGCGCAGCGTGGATCACCGTGGCGGGCTCGACAAGTTCCTGGCCAAGGCCAAGGACGAGGAGTTGTCGGAGACCGCGCGGAAGGTCAAGCGCGAGATCGCGCGCGCCGAAGCGGCCCGCGCCGAGGCCTGAGTCCGCGGCCACCGGCCTGCATCCGAGGTTCGAAAGCAGCCCCACCGGTATCGGTGGGGCTGTTTCCATTTGTCGCTTTCCCTCTGTAGCGGGTGTGCGGTATTTTCGCCCTCATGAAACGCGCAAAACATCCCCTGCAGGCGGTTCTTCTGGCTCTGCTGCTGGTCCTGACGACCCAGTCGATGGCCCAGATGCGGATGATGCCGGGGATCGGCGGCGAGATGGTGCTGTGTACCGGCACCGGACCGATCACCGTTCTCACCGACGAAAACGGCAAGCCCATGGGCCCGCCGCACATCTGCCCCGATTGCGCGATGACGTTCATGGCGGCGGTGCCGATGATGCCACCGATGCCCGCCCGGCCCGCAACGCGCGGCGAGGCGGCGGTATTCCGCGCGCCCGCGTTGCCGGCACAGGTGGCGCAAGTGGCATATGCGGCGCGCGACCCGCCCTTTCTGTCCTGATACCGACACAGTTCTTCAACACCGATTCACGGACAGACAAGGGAGAGACGCAATGTCTTTCAAGACCACCCTCATGGCGGCCGCTGCCGCCTGCGCAATCGCCCTGCCCGCATGGGCCGGCGACATCGCTATCAATGACCCGTATGCGCGGGCGTCGTCGATGATGTCCACTTCCGGCGCGGCCTTCATGATGATCCACAACAATGGCGACAGCGATGACCGGCTGGTCGGCGCCGCGTCGCCGGTGGCGAAGATGGTGCAGTTGCACACCCACGAACAGGACGACAAGGGCGTGATGCGCATGATCCATGTCGAGGAAGGCTTTGCCCTGCCCGCTGGCGGCACGATCGCGATGCAGCGCGGCGGGCATCACGTCATGTTCATGGGCATCACCGACCAGTTCGAGCAGGGTGACATCATCCCGCTGACGCTGACCTTCGAGAAGGCCGGCGAGGTGGCGGTCGAGGTACCCGTCGACCTGGAGCGCAAACCCAGCAAGGGCATGACGAACCAAGGCGATATGAACATGGGCGACAGCGCGGCGCAGGACTGAGCCGCGCCGCCCCTCCGGCATGCCTCGCCACGCCCCGGCCACCTGCTGGCCGGGGCGCTATTCGTTGCGGATACCCCCCCGCCGGCGGGCCCCGGTCAGCTTCCGAGTACCTCTTCGACCCAGGCCGGCACGATCCGCGTCGCCGGGCCGTGGCGGGCGACGTCGAAACCGCGGGAATTGGCTGAGGGTTCAAGGTTCAGCTCCAGCGTCCCGGCGCCCAGGCGCGCGGCGTGCTGGGCATAGGCGGCCGCCGGGTAGACCTGCCCCGAAGTGCCGATGGCGACGAACAGGTCGGCTGCTGCCAGCGCGGCGTCGATGCGCTCCAGCCCGTAGGGAACCTCGCCAAACCACACCACGTCGGGGCGGGTGGCCGCGGCCCCGCAGGCCGGGCAGGCGTCGTCGGGCGCCATCGCCGCGGGCGCCGGCCAGCGATGCCCACAGGCGGCGCAAAGCGCGCGCGCCAGTTCCCCGTGCATATGGATCACGTTGCGGCTGCCGGCGCGTTCGTGCAGGGCATCGACGTTCTGCGTGACGATCGTCACCTCGCCCGGATGACGCGCCTCGAGCCGCGTCAACGCCTCGTGCGCGGCATTGGGTACCGCCGCAGCGGCCTGGGCGCGGCGGTCGTTGTAGAACGCGTGCACGCGGGCGGGGTTGTGGGCAAATCCTTCGGGCGTGGCGACATCCTCGACGGCGTGTTGCGCCCAGACGCCGCCGGCATCGCGAAACGTGCCAAGCCCGCTTTCCGCCGAGATGCCAGCCCCGGTGAGGATCACGATCCGCCCCTGATCCGCCATGCGCCGCCGCCCCCTCAGCCGCAGCTTGCCTCGGCGGCCTCGCTGAACGCGGTGTAGCGTTCCCAGAACCGCTCGTGCCGGGACGAATCGGATTGCCGGATTTCCTGCGCGCGGTGCGGATCGGCGAAGAACGAGGCTGCCAGGTTCTGATCCGAGCGCCCGAGGGAGCGGTCGGCAACCGTCTGGATACACCCGCACAGCTGGCGCGACCGCGGCTTGCGCGGCGACATCATGCAGGCCGAGTTGATCGGCCCCGTCGAGAGGTGCGTCACCTGCCCGCCGCCGGCATGGCGTCTGTCGCCACCGCCACCGCATCCGACCAGAACCAAGGCCAACACGCCCACGAACACCTGCTTCATCACCACACTTCCGCCTTGCCCCGGCGCCGTCGGCGCGACGCCCCGTTCCCCCATACTATGCACGCAGCGCTTGCGCCCTGCAATGCGCGCCGACCGGCCGTGCCACATTCGCGCCGACACGTTCCGGCGCATCTTGCGACGTTCCGCGATCCGGGGCATACGGTGCCCCATGACAGAGCTTTCGCACATCCGCAATTTCTCGATCGTGGCGCATATCGACCACGGCAAATCGACGCTGGCCGACCGGCTGATCCAGTCCACCGGCACGGTGCAGGACCGCGACATGCGCGAGCAGATGCTCGACGCCATGGACATCGAGCGCGAGCGCGGCATCACCATCAAGGCCAACACGGTGCGCATCGACTACAAGGCCGATGACGGGGATACTTACGTGCTGAACCTGATCGACACGCCGGGGCATGTCGATTTCTCGTACGAGGTGTCGCGCTCGATGCGGGCGGTCGAGGGCTCGCTGCTGGTGGTCGATGCCACCCAAGGGGTCGAGGCGCAGACGCTGGCCAATGTCTACCAGGCCATCGACGCCGATCACGAGTTGATCCCGGTGCTCAACAAGATCGACCTGCCGGCGGCCGATTGCGACCGCGTCGCCGAACAGATCGAGGACGTCATCGGCATCGACGCCAGCGGCGCGATCCGGGCCAGTGCCAAAAGCGGCATCGGCATCCACGAGGTGCTGGAGGCCATCGTCAACCAGCTACCGCCCCCCAAGGGCACCCGCGACGCGCCGCTGGTGGCGATGCTGGTCGACAGCTGGTACGACAGCTACCTTGGCGTGATCGTTCTGGTGCGGGTCATGGACGGCGTTCTGAAAAAGGGTGACCGCATCCGCATGATGCAGAACGGCTCGCTCCACAACGTCGAACGCATCGGCGTGTTCCGCCCCAGGATGGAGGCGGTCAATGAGCTGGGCCCCGGCGAGATCGGCTATATCACCGCCTCGATCAAGCAGGTCCGTGACACCCGCGTGGGCGACACCATCACCCACGAAAAGAAGGGCACCGACAAACCCCTGCCCGGCTTCAAACCGGCGCAGCCGGTGGTGTTTTGCGGGCTGTTCCCGATGGATTCGTCCGAGTTCGAAGACCTGCGCGAGGCGATCGAGAAACTGGCGCTCAACGACGCCAGCTTCAGCTACGAGGTCGAAAGCTCGGCGGCACTGGGCTTCGGCTTTCGCTGCGGGTTCCTGGGGCTTTTGCACCTCGAGGTGATCCGCGACCGCATCGAGCGCGAATACGGGATCGAGCTGATCACCACCGCGCCATCGGTGATCTACCACGTCTACATGAAAGACGGGTCGTGCATCGAGTTGCACAACCCCGCCGACATGCCCGACATGGCCAATGTCGAGCACGTCGAGGAGCCGCGCATCAAGGCCACGATCCTGGTGCCCGACGAATTCCTGGGCGACGTGCTCAAGCTGTGCCAGGATCGGCGCGGCATCCAGGCCGACCTGACCTATGCTGGCGCCCGCGCGATGGTGGTCTACGATTTGCCGCTCAACGAGGTGGTGTTCGACTTCTACGACCGGCTGAAATCGGTCACCCGCGGCTATGCCAGCTTTGACTACTACATCACCGGCTACCGCGCCGATAACCTGGTGCGCATGTCGATCCTGGTCAACGACGAACCCGTCGATGCGCTGGCCACCATGGTCCACCGCGACCGGGCCGAGATGCGCGGCCGCGCCATGGTCGAAAAGCTCAAGGAACTGATCCCGCGCCACATGTTCAAGATCCCGATCCAGGCGGCGATCGGCGGCAAGGTCATCGCGCGCGAAACGCTGGCGGCGCTGCGCAAGGACGTGACAGCCAAGTGCTATGGCGGCGACGTGACCCGCAAGCGCAAGCTGCTGGACAAGCAAAAGGCCGGCAAGAAGAAGATGCGCCAGTTCGGCAAGGTGGAGATCCCGCAATCGGCGTTCATCAATGCGCTGAAGATGGACGGGTGAGAGAGCGCGCCTGCGGCCAGTTCATAGTTGAACCGTCGGCAGCAGGCCCCTTCCCCGTCGCGCAGCGACGGGACGCGTCCGCCCGATGGAAGGACGCAGTGTTTCAACCTTTGCTGAAAATACTTGATTGCACTCTTATTGGATTGGATGGTCGCCGCACTTCATGGGGGCGATAGACCCAGAACGTCAACCGCTTGAATTCATTACGATTCACAAGGCAATTGCTAGCTTCTTACATTATGCTACGATGTGATAAGACATAGTCAAAAAGGCAAACGCAAATATGACCGAACAATTTGTTCTGGCACCTCAACCAACTCTCAAGCGAGTTGCTGACTTGGATGGCCCAGATTTCTACCCAACTCCACGCTGGGCCACGCATGCGCTGATTGATAATGAGAGTTTCGCCGGGGATATTTGGGAATGCGCCTGTGGTGATGGCGCTATGTCTGAAGTTCTAGCTTCAACGGGCAACACGGTAATTAGTTCAGACTTGTATGACCGAGGCTACGGTGAAGCAGGCATAGACTTCACCAATGCTCATCAAAAGGCGACAAACGTAATTACGAACCCGCCGTTCCATAGCTCCGAAGATTTTGTCCGAAGCGCTCTGGAGCGCACAGAAAGAAAGTTTGCATTATTGCTGCGGCTGGCCTTTCTGGAAGGCTCCAAGCGCCAACAAAGCATCTTCTCAAAAAATCCTCCAAGTACAGTTTGGGTGTTCAGTGAGCGCATCACATTTTACCCAAAAGGAGCGGCGCGCAAAGGCGGTGGAACCACTGCCTATGCTTGGTTTGTTTGGGATAATGAGCATCTGGGTCCGACGGAGTTGAAATGGCTTCCGGTAGGCTATAAATCACGCTTTAAGACCTAAAACTTTGAACCCTTTTCTTTCCAGATTCAGTTATTTCCCATCCTTCGTAGTCTGAATCGTAGACAGCATATCCGTTGGATTCCAACCCTTGCCCATCATTTCTGTGAGAAACAAGGTTTCTAACTTTTTGAGAAAAGTATGTATCGCTCCGATTATCCGCCAACTCAGCGTCGTGCCCAGTGGGATTCATTTCCTTCTCAAGAATATCAATAAGTTCGGTTGTTGTAAGGCGCCCACTTTTGGAAGCAGACAGTGCGATAAGCGCACCATCCCGAATTTCTTGTTCCGATATTTGCATGTTATTCCTTTCTAACTCAATATTTAGTGCTGGGTCGCGAAGATATAGGAAGCATATATTGTCAATACAAGGTACTGGGAACTAGCATCAAAAGTAAAACGTCGACTGGCGCCAGTTAAATCGCCGCTCACCGTCAAGATAAATCCACTACTCCCACCTTCCCCCTCGGCATCATCCTGCCGATAGGCTCGTCAACCGCGCCGTGCGCACTATGTCCGGGCTATCCACCAATCAAAAAAGGGAGGATCTGACCCATGAAATACCTGGCACTTACCGCTGCACTTGCACTGTTCGCCGGCCCGGCGGTGGCGAACCAGTGTCCGATGGACATGTCCAAGATCGATGCCGCGCTTGAGACGGCCAGCCTGTCGGATGAGCAGATGGCCGAAGTGAAGGCCCTGCGCGCCGAGGGCGAGGAGCTGCACCAGGCGGGCGATCATGCCGCCTCGGTCGAGACACTGGCCGAAGCCAAGGCAATCCTCGGGGTCGAGTGACCCGTCCACGCACAACGCAGGGGGCGTGATCGCGCGGCCCCTGCGGCCCGAGCCTGATCCGGGTGCAACGCGTCTGTCGGGTGGTATGTGACTGAAATGTAATGAGATCGGGCGAAATCCCGCCCGAACGCTGGCATGAAACCCGTGGGGGCCGGGCCCGCCGCGCCGGATACTGCCGGTTTACCGCATTGCGCCCAAGAAACCGGGGCCGATCCTTGGATCAGCCCCGCGCGCCGTTCACTCCACCGCCTTTTCCAGCGATTGCCCGGCGTGCTGAATATCGCGCCCGGCCCCCTGTACCGTTTCGCACGCCGCAAGGCCCGTGCAGGCCATAAGCCCGATCATCACAAATTTCATATCGCGTCTCCTGGTTGATCCGTCATCTTCTTACAGGCACGCTTGGCTTACCGCAAACCCGTAACCACCTGACCCGGGTCAAGGCGCCCCGCCCTGCCCGTATGCCACAAGGGGCACGGCACAACGAAAGGCACCCGCATGGCCCGGCTGACGATCATCCTGCACCTGTTCATCGGCGCCACGCTGTCGGGCGTCGGTATCGTGGCGGTACTGGTGGCGGGGTACGGCTCGGGCGCGCTGATCGCGGGGGCGGCGCTGGCGGGGTTCGTGCTGGCCTTTCCGGTCAGCTACGCCGTCGCCCGCGCGATGACCCACGACGACTGACCCAGCCCCCTGCACGGGGGCGCAAAAATTTGCAGGTTTTCCCGACAACGGTCTTGATCCCCCCGCCGCCCCGGCGTATCACGCCGCCTGCGCGTTGGGGTGTAGCCAAGTGGTAAGGCAGCAGTTTTTGGTACTGTGTATCGTAGGTTCGAATCCTACCACCCCAGCCAATGACCTCCAAAAACCTCATATTTCCCAATGGGATAGCCGTTGATCAAGCGGCCAGCCTCCCGTCTCCACGTCGCGGTGGTTCACAAACTGGTTCACATCGTGCGCGGTGTAGAACGCGGGAACCGTCGAGAAAATGGGGACTTCACCTCGTTCGCAGAAACGGGATCTTCTATTTCCGGCGGCGCTGGCCCGAAAATATCCGGCGTCTCGGCGCACCTGCATTTCTGTCGGTTTCGCTTCGTACGCACGTTCTCGCCGAAGCGGTAAAGCGGTCGGCCGACCTGCTGTCCGCAGTCGAAGCAGGAGAGAGAAACGTGCTCGAGGAACTTCAGGACAGTCCGGTCTGCGAGGCGCGGGTCCAATCGATGCTGCGAGAGATCGTGAGGCAGGCCATGGCCGGCATGATCGCTCGACAGGAGAGCGATGCTCCCGTCGATACTTCCGACGCGAGCCTCTGCCGGATCAATGCAGAGGCAAGCCTGATCCGGGACGCTCAGCAGGCCAGGGACTGGTCGGTTGCCTCCGCGTTCGCTGGAGAAATCGCACGGCAGAATGGCCTCGATCCCGAAGCTGTCGAGGCGCCCGCGGTCGCCCGGCAAGTCCTCTCCCTCATGCGCCGACTGAACGAATTGGGCGCGCGCGTCGAGAGAGAGTTCGATGATCACCTCAATGCCGGGCGGGATCTTCTCATCGACAATGGACTGCCGCCGTCCCGGGACGCCATGAAGCCGCCGATGCGGTTGTCAGACGCAATCGAGAAAGCGTGCGAGGAGGCCCCTCAGGACGTGGAGAGCAAGATCCGCGTTGTCGGCAAACTCGCCGTGGCGTTCTTCGAAGACGTTCCGGTGTCATCGATCGTGCTGGAGCAGTCTTTCGAGTTCCTCTTCACCGTCTGGATGCTGCCGAAGGGTTGGGGCAAGACCCACGGTCGGAATCGTCACGGCCAAGCCGGTCGGAAGCTTTGTCCTCTCGAAGAAATACGCGAAGCCGACGCGAAGGACGCTGAACTTGTCGAGGAGATCATGAGCCTCGACACGCTGTCGGTGCCGGATAAGCGTCGTCGGCTGGTGCAGGAACTGACCCCGCGGCTGACCGATGGATACCTGTTCGTCCAGCGCGACATGCTCAACCGCATTTTCCGCGCAGCACTCGGGAAAAAGCGCGTCGGCCGCGATGTCGATGACGAGGATCGCGTCGTTCCATCTCACTCCCAACTCAAGAACCGGCTGCGGGCCTGGCACAAATCCCAAAAGACCCCCTGCAAACTCCCCACCCGCGTCTCGCGGCCGAAGCGGCGCATGTCCTGGTCGCTCGAACACGTATCACGGCTCCTCCGTTCGCCGATTTATTTGGGCACCTCCTCGCCCAAGCAGCGCAGCCGCAAGGCGACAGTGCGAAAGAGATACATCATCAGGGATGCGATCTATTGGGTTCCGCTCATCATGATTACGATGGGCGTCCGCCCCGAGGAAATCCTCCAGGCTGCCGTGCAGGACGTCGTTCGCCGCGATGGCATTCTCTGCCTCTTGGTCGGAGACGAGGAGGACGCGGTGTTGAAGAACGAACAATCGCGGCGCGTCTTGCCCATCCCGCAGATCCTTCTTGATCTCGGTTTCCGGCAATGGATCGTCGCGAGAAGGAAGTCTGGCGAAACCTGGCTTTTCCCTGAAATCCAGCCTGACAAAAGCCACGGCCGGCGGTCACAGATCTTCGGCGATCGCCTGCGGAATCTCCTCAAGACACTCGAGCTGCAAGACGCGCGCGAAGACATCTATGCCATGCGGCGCACGCTGTCCTCAAAGCTCATGGGCCTGGGCATCGACACCGGCACGCGCCAAAGGATCCTCGGCCACCTCGAGGGAACGACCATCGACCGGCACTATTCGGATCATGGTCTTCTGGAACTGAAGGACCTGCTCGACGCCGTCGACTACGGGATCGAAGTCGGCAGCGACAGACGGTTTGGCTTCCCGATTATTGTCGGCAACCGCACCGCCCTGCAGGCGGTCCTCGATGTCGACGTGGCGTTGACCGATCGCCGGGAAGTCTCCGCCGTTCAACTCCGGGATGCAGAAACAGACGAGATCGTGTTCGAAGCCAGCATCTCCGGCCGCAAGGCCCCATCGGGATATCCCTGGAATGGATGCCGTCAGCTCGAGGAAATGGACGTTGCCGCCCGGATCATCTCGCTCAGCCGGCAATATTCTCTCACCATGCCGGCGAGCGAAGAGGCCATGGGCTTCGCCAGCGAGTATCTCGCCAGCCGCTTCTTCCTTGAGAAACACAAGGAAAGGTATGACGACCGCTGCTGGGTCTCCGAGAACAGGGGCCTTCTTGAGATCGACTGGGAGGGAGGCGACACCCTCGGCTATGATTTCCGCGTCCAGACTGCCGATGTCGAATGGCGCTACGAGGTAAAGTCTAACTTGGACTATGCATTCGAATTCGAGTTTTCGCAGAATGAGATGCGCGTGGCGGCCTGATCTCCTTGTTGACGCGCTCCAGTGGGTTGGCAACCGATATGCAGATCCCGGTGCCAATGTCCGGCCCCGATCCACGGATCAGGGTATATGGTGCGACCATCCGGGACAGAGGCTCGCCGACCTCACGGCGGCAGGCTGCTCGGGAAACTCGACCAATGACTGACGTTGAACGTTCGCCCGAGATCCTCGCCGCAACCGAGCGCACGTCAGCTACCGAGAAGCGCCTTGAAGAAGACGTTGTGCGCATTTCCTGCTGGATCGACGCAAAACACCCGGGATGCCCAACGGCTCTTGAAATCCAGCGTCACTATTGCTGCAAGGGTGGCCGAGTTTTGCACCGCCGTTCTCAAGGTCGCTTGCGGGGTGGCTACTCGCTCCGGCGCGGCATGCGCGCGCCGGTCGTCAGTCTTGGAATGCCCCGAAGCGGTCCTGCAGCTTGCGCATTCGGTTTAACCGGCCCGCGACCGCATCGCCAAGGTGTGTGATAATATCGTCCAACAGGAGCTCTGTCAGGCATGAGAAGGGCGCCTGGCTGTCCCAGAACAACCCCGAATCCGTGCGCAGCGGCAGCACGATGTCGGTGTAATCGCGTGCCCAATAGCAGTGGGAATCGCAGATCAGCACGATCGACACCCCTTCCTCTACCGCCGCTGAGAGAAGCGCGTGGCTGAGCTGCGTGTAGCGGCGCATCTCGAACATCACGATGCAGCGGCGGTACTGGGTGCCGGCGAAGATCTCGGCAAAGGTGCCGTCGCGGCCGTCCTGTTGGTGCACCCCGTCGCGCAGGTAGGACAGGCGCCCGGCGAAGCTGGAAGCGATCCCGCTGATCGTCTGGAACCCCGCGACATGGACCTGGCTCGCGCCCGAAACCGTTTCGACAGCCGAGGTCCATGCGGGAGTGCCGCGCAACTCGTGGGCGCTTTGCAGGCCGTTGACCTCCAGCTCGAAATTGTCCCAGCGGCCCGCCTGTTCCTTGGCGTCCTTGATGCGCTCCAGCCGGTTGGACACCAGCACCGGTGCCGCCTCGATTTCGTTGCGCAGGTCGACCTTCAGTTCGTTGAAGCCCTGATATCCCATCGTCCGCAGGAATCGCCCCACGGTCATCTGGCTGACCCCCACAGTCTCGGCGATCGAGGCTGCGGTCTCGAAGGCCAGCCCATCGAAGTTAATCAGCATGTAGTTCGCGATTGCCTTCTCGGCCTTTGTGAAGCGCGGGAAGTTTCGCGTCAGCCGCTCGTGCAGGCCGGTGCCATTCTGCTGTCCGTTCAATTGCGCCTCCCTGCCAGGCGTTGGAACCATGGCTCCGTCTGCTCGATCTGTCCGGCCAGCCGGAACAAGATATCCTCGCGCCCGAAATCGGCCGAGGCCATTACGCCCACCGGCAGCCCTTCGTCGGTCCAGTGCAGTGGCAGAGACATGCTGGGCTGTCCGGTGACATTGAACATCTGCGTGAAAGGCGAGAAGGTCGCAAGAGCCTCGCGGTAGGTCGCCAGATCGTCGGTATCGGTTCGCTGCGTGCCCAGAAGCGGCGGCGGGTGGCCCAGCGTCGGGCTGAGCACCACGTCGTAGCGCTCATGGAACGCGGCCATGCGGCGGCCCTGCGCGTGAACCTCGGCCAGGGCGCGCGGGTAGTCCTCCACCCGCATGTGGCGGCTCGCCTCGACGGCGCTCCAACTGACGGCATCCACGTGGTCCGGTCCCAGCGTGCGACCCTGCGCCCGCCCGATCGCCGCGATGGTGCGGGAGACGTTACTGGCGACGAGAATCCAGACGGCCTCACCCAGTGGCTCCCAATCGCCGGGCAGCGTTGCCTCCTCGACTTCGTGCCCCAGGGCTTCAAGGAGCTTTGCGGCTTCCAGCGCCGCCTGCTGGCATGCTGGATCCACCAGCCGGCCCGATGGCGGTGTCATTTGCAAAGCAACGCGCAAGCGGCCCGGATCGGTCGCCGCCTCCTCGACATAGGGACGCTCGCGCGGCGGCGCCCAGTAGGGATCGCCCGGCGCAGCGCCCTGTGTCGCGTCCAGCAACGCTGCACTGTCGCGCACCGAGCGTGTCAACACATGCGCCACGGCCAAGCTGCCCCAGCCTTCGCCCACGCTCGGCCCCGAAGGCGTGCGGGCGCGCGTAGGCTTCATCCCGAAAAGTCCGCAGCAGGAGGCAGGGATGCGGATGGAGCCGCCCCCGTCGCTGGCGTGAGCCGCCGGAACGATCCCCGCGGCCACCGCCGCCGCGCTGCCGCCGGATGAGCCGCCCGCGATGCGCGTGGGATCCCAGGGGTTGCGGGTGACACCGGTCAGGCTGGTCTCGGTCGAGGCGGCGAGGGCGAACTCCGGCGTGGTGGTCTTGCCGAAGATGACGAGCCCCGCGGCCTTGTAGCGCTCTACCAGAGTCGAATCCGCGCCCGCGACCTGATCCGCCAGGATACGTGCGCCCAGGGTCGTGGGGGTGCCCGCAAGATCGGCCGACGCATCCTTCAGCAGAAAGGGCACGCCCTTGAAGGGTCCGTCGGGAAGGCCGGCGGACAGGGCGGTGCGACCGTGATCGTAGAGCTTTTGGGACAGCGCGTTGATGCCGGGATTCTCCTGCTCCGCCGCGGCGATGGCGGTTTCCAGAAGTTCCTCCGCCGGGACCTCGCCGTCGGCGACAAGCTGTGCCAGCGCCGTCGCATCGTGCTGTCTGTATGCGTCGAAATTCATCCCTCGCCTTTCTACCGTTATAGGAAATAACTTGTCTTGACTTCATGGGAGACAAATAACATCGTCGTCAACATGTTCCTTGTGAACGCATAAAAAGAACAAACCCGAACACCGACAGAGAGGATTGAAACGATGACATCCCGGAAACTTCTCGGCAGCGTTGCTGCCGCCGCACTCATGGGGCTTGCCGCGCTGCCCCTCCATGCACAAGAGGGCACGCTGACCTGGGGTAAACCGGCCGAGATCACCGGTTTCGACGTTCATGTGGCTGGCACCGTCGCCTCTTGGGAAATGTACCAGATGGTCTATGAAACCCTGCTGTCCGCCGACGACGAATTGGGCCTGCAGGCCGGGCTTGCCGAAAGCTGGGAACAAACCTCGGACACGACCTATACTCTGACCATCCGCGAGGGGGCTGCATTTTCCAACGGGCGCGCGGTGACGACCGATGACGTGATCGGCAGTTTCGAGCGGATCAAGAACCCCGAAACCGCCTCCTATTGGTCGCACCAGCTGGGCGATATCGCCAGCATCGAGGCGGTGGGCGACCGCACGGTGCAGGTGGAACTGGCCAAACCGCACGCGACTTTCCTGCCCGCGCTTGCCCACATAACCGCGGCGATCCTGCCGATGAAGGAACTGCGCGAGGGCAGCTTCGATCCGACGCAGGAGATGATGGGCTCCGGCCCCTTCATGGTGGAAAACCACAACCAGGACGAAAGCTGGACGCTAAAGGCCAACCCCCATTACTGGCGCGACGGTTATCCGCTGGCCGCGACGCTGGAGGTGCCGATCATCCCCGATGAATCCGCCCGCATTGCCGCGATCCGCGACGGTCGGATCGACTTCACGACCTTCGAGAACCCCGACGTGCAGCGGATGCTGGGTACCAACGCACAGGTCGAGATCCAGCCGCAACAGACGACCAACTACTATCGTCTGGACGTGAATGCTCTGAAAGAAGACTCGGCCTTTTTCGACAAGAGGGTGCGCCAGGCGATGAACCTCTCCCTGGACCGCGAGGCGATCAACAACTTTGTCTTCGACGGCTCCAGCGCCGTGGACTATCCGGTGCCCGCGGCCTTCGGCAAGGACGCTTGCCGTGACCTCGACACCTACGCGATGCCCCGCGACGAACGGCTTGAGAAAGCCCGCGGCCTTCTGGAAGAGGCCGGCAATACTTCGCCCGAGGTGGCGCTGACCATCAGCTCCGCGAACCCGGTTCTGGGCCGCATCGGTCAGGTCGTGCAGCAGAACCTTTCGGAGGCGGGCTTCGAGGTGGAGATCAACCAGGTGCCCACCGCGGAATACCTGCAGAAGGTCTTTACCGATGGCGACTTCGACTTCTCCGCCTCGTGGCTGGCCGGCTACACAGACCCGGGCATGGTCATCAAGTGGTGGGACCCGAACTTCGCCGTCTGGAACCTGTCCTTCCAGCAGAACGTGCCGGAGCTGAGCGAGGCGCTGAAAGAGGTCTCCTCCATTGCCGACGAGGCGGTGCGCGACGAGAAGCTGGTCGAGATATGCGAGATGATCGATGACGGCGCGAACCTGCTCGCACTGGTGGGCAAGTCGGATTACGTCGTCTATCGCAACGACCAGGTCGAGGTGGTGGTGGCCGATCGCTCCGGCTCTGCCAACACCTATCAGTACATCGCCGAGTTCGATCCCAAGTAAGAGCCTGCGCCGGCGGGGCGGGCCCGGTGCCTGCCTCGTCAATGCGCCGCTACAAGGTCAGACATGCGACTTCTTCTCTATCTTCTCCCACGGGTGGCGGCCGCGCTGATCACGCTTTTGGGCGTCTCGGTCCTGGTCTTCCTGGCGCTGCGGATGATTCCCGGCGGCTATGCCGATATCCTGCTGGGCCCCTTCGTCACCCCCGAAGCGCGCGAGGCGATCAGCCAGCGCTATGGGCTGGATCAGCCAATGATTGTCCAGTACTGGCGATGGCTGGTGTCGCTCCTGCAGGGGGATTTCGGCATCTCGATGGTGACGCAGAAACCGGTGATCCATGAATTCATCCGCCGTGCGCCGGTGACGCTGGAGTTGGCGTTCATCGCGCTCGGGCTCGCGCTTGCCGTGGGGCTGCCGCTCGGCGTCGCTTCGGGCATCCGCAGGGGCGGGCGCAAGGGACTCGATGCCGCGCGTGTGGTCGGTGCCATAGGGGCCAGCGTGCCGGATTTCGTCGTCGGCTCGGTCCTGATTTTCATCTTCTCGGTCTGGAGCTTGTGGTTTCGCGTCGGTGGCTACGTCCCGTTCACCGACGATCCCGTGGGTAACCTTCAGACGATGCTGTTGCCGGGGCTGACGCTGTCGCTCTTCGGCATCGCGCTGGTGCTTCGAACCACCCGTGACGCCGTGCTGCGGGTGATGACCGAAGGCTACATCACCGCCGCCGTCGCCCGGGGCGAGACGCCGCGCGCCATCATCCGGCTGCATATCCTGCGCAACGCCGCGATCCCGGTGGTGACGGTGGTGACGACATATTTCGGCTTCCTGCTCGGCGGCGCCGTGGTGGTCGAGGTTCTGTTCTCGATCCCCGGTTTTGGGCTGTTTACTTTCAACGGGCTGCTGAACCGCGATTATGCGATCGTACAGGCGGGGGTGCTGCTGGCCGCCGGGGTTTTCGTGGCCATCAACATGACGGCCGATTTTCTCTATGCGGTGATCGACCCGCGCGTGGGGAGTTGAACGATGCGCACCGCGATCTACTGGCTGTCCCGCATCTGGCGCAGTGACGCGCTGTCGGCCTTCGGGTTGGCATCGCTCCTTCTGCTAATTTTCCTCGGCATCTTCGGGCCGTTGCTTCCGCTGGGCGATCCCACGCAGATCGCCGCCGGTCCGCGCCTCGGGCCGCCGACGCCGCAGCATCCCTTCGGCACCGATGAGCTGGGGCGGTCCTTCCTGCCCCGCGTGGTGCAGGGGATTCGGGCGACCTTCCTGCTTTCGGCGATCGCGGTGCTGATCTCGGCCATGATCGGGACATTCCTGGGCATGGCCGCGGGCTATTTCGGCCGCGCGGTGGACATCATGGTGGCGCGTGGGGCCGACATCCTGTTTGCCTTCCCGGCGCTGCTGGTCGGGCTTCTGGTCGCGGCCGTCCTCGGGCCGGGCCAGGTTTCGGCCATCGCGGTGATCGCCATCGCCACGCTGCCGCTGCTGATCCGCGTCGTCCGCTCGGTCACTCTGAGCGTCGCCGGGCGCGGCTTCGTCACCGCGGCCGAGGTCGCCGGCGCCTCGGCCGGGCGCATCCTGCTGCTGCACATCCTGCCCAACGTCATGGGCGCGGTGATGGTGCAACTGACCTACGCCCTTTCCATCGGCATGATCATCGAAAGCGCGCTCAGCTTCCTCGGCCTCGGGGTGCAGCCGCCGGATGCCTCGCTGGGCTCGCTCCTGCGTCAGGGCAGCGCCTATCTGACGATCGCGCCGTGGATGGCGATGAGCTCGGGCGCGGTGCTGTCGCTGGCGATCATGTCGGTCAACCTCGTCGGTGACGCGGTGCGCGACGCGCTGGAACCGCTCAAGGGAAGGGATCTGACATGAGCCCGCTGGCCGAAATCCGCGATCTGGTCATTTCCTACCGCACGGGCAGCGGTGGCCTGCGGGCGCTGGATGGCACCGATCTGATCCTGACCCCGGGCGAGACGGTGGCCGTTGTCGGCGAAAGCGGCTCGGGCAAATCCACGCTTGGCATGGCCATCGGTCGACTGCTGCCGGGCGAGGCCCATTGCGAGGGCGGCACACTGAGCGTCGCCGGCACCGATGTGCTGAACGCCGATGCGGATACGTTGCGCGCCCTGCGCCGCGACAAGCTGGGCTTCGTCTTCCAGAACCCGATGTCAGCGCTCGACCCCACCATGCGCGTGGGCAAGCAGGTCGCGCGCGCCATGGGCGGCAAGCCCGGGCAGAAAGAAATCGAGGCGCTACTGACCCGGGCCGAACTGTCCGAACCCGGGCGGGTGCTGCGCGCCTTTCCGCACGAGCTGTCGGGCGGCATGGCACAGCGGGTGGTGATCGCCATGGCTATCGCCCGGCAGCCCGCGCTGCTGATCGCGGACGAACCGACGGCGTCGCTCGATGCCTCCATCCGCGAGAAGATCATGGCCACGCTCAACAGGCTGCGGGACGAGACCGGCGCCACGCTCGTGGTGCTCAGTCACGACCTGCGCCTGATCGCGCGACACTCGGACCGGGTGGCGGTGATGTATGGCGGTCGCGTGGTGGAGGACGGCGCGGTAGAGACGGTTCTGGACGCGCCCGCGCATCCCTACACCGCAGCGCTGCTCTCCGCCGCCGCGGGCAGCGAGAAACCGGGTGAGCGGCTGGACCCGATCCCCGGTATGCCGCCCAGCCTCTCGGGCCGCTGCGAGGCCTGCGCCTTCGCCCCGCGCTGCACGTTCGCGCGGGAGCAGTGCAGGACCGAGCGCCCGGAGCCGCGTGTGATCGCCAAGCGGCGCGTGATCTGCCACTTCGCCGAGGATGCGCTCGCCGCTCCCGGCGCGGAACGGAGGGCCTGAGATGTCGACCATGCCGGTCATCAACCTCAAGGACATCAACGTCACCTTTCGCCGCCGGCTGATCGGCGGCGACGCGGTTCATGCCGTGCGTGGCGTATCGCTGTCCATCGGGCCCGGCGAGACCTTGGGGCTGGTGGGCGAAAGCGGATCGGGCAAGACCACGCTGGGGCGGGTCTGTCTTGGCCTGCTGCGGCCCACGAGCGGGACGATGCGCTTCGACGGCCAGGATTTCGGCCGCCTGCGGCAACGGCGCGGGCAGTTGTCGGTGGTCCTGCAGCACCCGGAATGGGCGCTGAACCCGCGCCTGCGCTGCGGTGTCTCGGTGGCCGAGCCGCTGAAAATCCTCGGTGCGCCCGCAGCCGCGCGGCGCGAGGCCGTGGCCCGAATGCTGGACCAGGTGGGGCTGACCCCCGATTTCGCCGAGCGCTACCCCGGCCAGCTTTCCGGCGGACAGCGGCAACGGGTGGCGATCGCCCGCGCGCTGATCACCGAGCCGCGCTTCATCCTCTTCGACGAGGCGGTGAGCGCGCTCGATGTCTCGGTGCAGGCGCAGGTGCTGAATCTGATCGTCGATCTGCAGGAAAAGTTGGGCTTCGCGGCGCTCTTTATTTCACACGACATGGCCGCGACACGCTACGTCTGTCACCGCATCGCCGTGATGCTCAAGGGTGAGGTGGTCGAAAGTGCCCCGGCCGAGACCTTCTACGGCACGCCGGAGCATCCCTACAGCCGTGCGTTGATGGAGGCCGTGGCGTGATCCGCCTTCTCTTTCCACTGTTGTTGGCGATCGTCGCCGGGATGGCGACCGCGGAAAGCGATCTTGAGCGGACGTGGCGGCATGCGCAGGTCTGGCTGCCCGGGACTGTCAGCGCCGTCACCCCCGCCGATATCCCGGCAACGACCGAGGCATCCGCGGTGATCCTTTATGCCCATGGCTGCGACGGACCCGGCCGGATCACCACCGCCTCCGCACGCTTCCTTGCCGGTGCCGGGTACCTCGTTGTCGCGCCGGACAGCTTCGCCCGCAGCGACAAGCCGCGTAGCTGCGACCCGGCGATTCCTCGCGGCGGGTTGCACCGCGCGGTGCTGGGCTGGCGGCAGGCAGAGATGCGCCACGCCATGACCCAACTGCGCGACATGCCCGCGACGCGGGTTCTGCCGGTTGCGCTGATGGGCCATTCCGAGGGCGCGATCACCGTGGCCACGATGACGGCCCCTGACGCCGCCCTGCGCATCATCGAAGGTTGGACGTGCCACGCGGGCTGGCCCGCGTATCGCGGTCTCAATGCCCCCACAGACCAGCCCGTGCTGTCGCTCGTCGGGGCGCAGGATCCGTGGTTCCGGCTTCCGGTCCTGCACGGCGATTGCGGTGCCTTCATGACTGACGGGGGGCCGATGCGCTCGGTCGTCTACGATCCGCCGGGCTATCTTGCCGAAAGACACTGGCTCTCCGCCGACCAAAGGGTGCGGGCCACCATTCTCGAATTCCTGTCAGACAACCTTCCTGCCGAAGAGGACGCCAAATGACCGATGACAAGACAAGAACCGCCCTGCTGGAAGCCGTCGATGCCGGGTTCGAGGCGCAGGTCGCGCTGACCGAGGAGCTGACACGCCTTCCCTCGCTGCGCGGGCAGGAGGCCCCGGCGCAGGATTTCATGGCCCGCCAGATGCAGGACCGCGGCCTGGACGTGGATCGTTTCCGCATCGATCTCGACCGCATCCGCCACCTGCCGGGGTTCTCGCCGGTGCATGTGAACTACGACAACGCCTGGAACGTCGTCGGCACCCGCCGGGCGGAGGCGCCCACCGGCAAATCGCTGATCCTCAACGGCCATATCGACGTGGTCCCCGAGGGACCGCTGGAGATGTGGACCAGCCCGCCCTTTGAACCCCGGCGCGAGGGCGACTGGCTTTACGGGCGCGGCGCGGGCGACATGAAGGCCGGTCTGGTCGCCTGCCTTGCCGCGCTGGATGCCATCGACTGGGCCGGTTTCGAACCGGCGGCGGACATCTGCGTGCAGAGCGTGATAGAAGAGGAATGCACTGGCAACGGCGCGCTTTCCTGTCTCGAACGCGGCTATCGCGCGGACGCGGTGCTGATCCCCGAGCCGTTGCACGAATGCCTGATCCGGGCGCAGATCGGCGTGATCTGGTTCCGGGTCAGGGTGCAGGGCATCCCCGTTCACGTGGCCGATGCCGGCGAGGGCGCCAACGCGATCATGGCCGCCTACGAGATCACGAAGGCGCTGCAGGGGCTCGAGGCCGAGTGGAACGCCCGCAAGACCGACGATCCCGACTACCGGGACGTGGACCACCCCATCAACCTGAACGTGGGCAAGATCGCGGGCGGGGACTGGGCGTCTTCGGTCCCGTCCTGGTGCGAATTCGACGTGCGGGTATCGATCTATCCGGGGCAGGAGATCGCCGCGGCCAAGGCCGAAATCGAAGAGACGATCACCCGCGCCGCCCGCGACATCCCCTTCCTGCGCAACAATCCACCCGAGGTCATCTACAACGGCTTCGAGGCGGAGGGATACCGGCTGGAGAACGCCGAGGCGCCAGTGGCGGCGCTTACGGGCGCGCATGAGGCAGTCTTTGGCGGCAAGCTGGACGAGGTCGCCTCCACCGCCACCACCGACGCGCGCTTCTTCGGCCTCTACGGCAAGATGCCGGCCCTTGTGTACGGACCGAAGGCCGACCGGATCCATGGCTTCGACGAACGTGTGGACCTCGTCTCCTTGCGCAAGGTGACCCAATCGATGGTGCTCTTCATCGCGGACTGGTGTGGACTGCGAGCCAAGAGCCCGTAGCGCATGGGGGGCGATGACCTGGCTAAAAATTCTCCGACAGGCAGAGTCCAACGTCAGATCCTGTGGGACAGATTTGATGCTTTCGTAACGGAGTGTGTGCTGGCCACCCGCGAGATCAAGATCAGCATGGACGGAAAGGGCGCCTGGCGGGACAACGTCTCCTCGAGCGTCTGTGGCGGACCATCAAATACGAGGAAGTCTACCTGCGGGCCTATGCCAGCGTGTCCGAAGCCCGCGACGGGATCGGCCGCTATCTCGGCTTCTACAACAGCCGCCGGCCGCATTCATCGCTTGACGGCCGGACGCCCGATCAGGCTTACTTCAACCAGCCGATGCCCGAAGCAGTGGCGGCGTAACCGAGGCGGGAAGCCACTTAGAAAACGCACGGATGGGCGCATTTCATCAGGCGAGCGGACCGCTCAGCCTGTCCGAAATCGCCACTCGGGCCGGCATCGACCGATCTGCGGCGCAGCGACTGATCCACACCCTGCTCATGCTCGACTATATCCGCCGCAGCGCGGATGATCGCGGCTATCTGCCCGGTATCCGAATTCTGGATCACACATGGGATCTACTGCGTCTGGATCCGGTTGTGCAGAAGGCGACGCCGGTCCTGCTCGAACTGCGCAAGACTGTCCGCGAACGTGTTGATTTCAGTCTCTATGACGAGACGCGTATGATCTACGCACTCCGAATGCAGAGCAAGCGCGAAACCTTTTATGCCAGCCTCGTTGGCCACAGTGTTCCGGCCTATTGTACAGCGGGGGGGCGCGCGGCTCTGTCAGCCCTGCCCGAAGCTGAAGCGCGGGACATTGTGACACGCACCGCGCTTCACAAATACACCGCAAAGACCGAAACGGACCCCGACACGATCATGACATTGGTCGGGAAGGCCCGTAGCGACGGCTATGCGGTTGTCGTCGACGAATTGGTGCAAGGCGAGGTTGCCATTGGTGTTGCGGTTTCCCGCGACGAAGGTATCCCGCTTGGGGCGATCCATGTCGCGGGTTCATTGTCGGAATGGACGCCGGAGAGCTTTGTGCGTAAGGTATCTCCCCTCGTGACCGAGGCCGCAGGTGCCATCGTGGGAAGCCTTTGATTCCGGATATCGTCACCTGCGTGCCAATGAGCGTTCAAACTCGAGGATGGTACAGAGATACAGCTAAAGGCCACTGACTCCTTGAGCTACGTGACTGGTGCGATGCAAGAGGATCCCGAGATTACCTTTGCCGTTACGTCCGAAGTTGCCGCCCAGGTTGGTTCGGGAATCGTCTTCGATACAGGCATCGAAAACACCAACTTGGAAAACGCGATCACGGATACATTGTTCGAGCTTGGCGGATGGATTTCAGGGTGGCAGGTAACAGTCACAAAGGCATCTGCGCGCGCCGTCCGGGATATTTAGGAAATATTTCCCCCAAGCCGCCCCACTTGTGCCAGCCCGGAGGATTGATCAGGGTATGTGGGATAACCGAAATGACCGTATGGGCCGAGCGCACACTCCGGCCCGGATCAGGAAAGAGCCCATGAGATACCACACACCCGACAACTTTGACGAGGCCTCCGCGCTGGCCGCGCAGGCCAGCGGCACGACGCGCTTTCTCGCTGGCGGCACCGACGTGCTCGTGCAGCTTCGCTCCGACATCGTGACCCCCGACGACCTCATCGACATCAAGCATATCCCCGGTGTGCGCGAGATCACGAACGAGGATCACGGTGGCTGGCGGATCGGCGTGGCAGTCTCCGGCGCGGAGATGACCGAACATCCCCGCCTCGAACTGGACTGGCCGGGCGTGGTCGAGGCCATGGATCTCATCGGCTCCACGCAGGTGCAGGGACGCGCCACGCTTGTCGGCAACCTCTGCAACGGCTCGCCCGCCGCCGACGCAGTGCCCGCGCTGGCCGCCGCCGGCGCGCATGTCACCGTCGTCGGCCCCAACGGCAGCCGCGAGATCGCGGTCGAGGATGTGCCCACCGGCCCCGGCAAGACCTGCCTGGAAAAGGGCGAAGTCATCAGCGCCCTGCACCTGCCCCGGCGCGGACATGCCGCCGGGGACGCCTACCTGCGCTTCATCCCCCGCACCGAAATGGACATCGCTGTGGTCGGCGCGGCGATCAACCTGCGCCTCGACGGCGACACGATCACCGAGGCGCGCGTCGCCCTTGGCGCCGTTGCCCCGACAGTGCGCCTCGTGCCCAAGGCGGGCGCGGCGCTGATCGGCTCCACGCTGGATGAGGCGGCACTGGACAAACTCGCCCGGGCGGCCCGCGCCGCCTGCAACCCCATCGACGACAGGCGTGGTACCATCAAGTTCCGCACCAAGGTGGCCGGCGTGCTGGCCCAGCGCGCCGCCAAGATCGCCTATGCCCGCGCCAAGGGAGACCGGAAATGAGCATGATCCACGTCAACACCAAAGTGAACGGCGACGAGGCCGAATTCCTCTGCGACCCGCGCGAGACGCTTCTCGATGTGCTGCGCGACCAACTCAACCTCACCGGCTCCAAGGAAGGCTGCGGAACAGGCGACTGCGGCGCCTGTTCAGTCACGCTCGACGGGCGGCTCGTCTGCTCCTGCCTCGTGCTCGCCGTAGAGGCCGAGGGCCATGAGATCGGCACCGTCGAGGGCATCGCCGAAGGCGAAACCCTGCATCCGCTGCAACAGAAATTCATCGAATACGCCGCGCTGCAATGCGGGATCTGCACGCCGGGCATCCTCGTCGCGGCCAAATCCCTGCTGGAGAAAAATCCCGACCCCACCGAATCCGAGGTGCGCTACTGGCTGGCGGGTAATCTCTGCCGCTGCACGGGATACGACAAGATCATTCGCGCCGTGATGGACACGGCCAAAGACATGCGGGAGGCGTCATAATGGCACTGGACGATCAAAAAGGCGGCTTCAAGTTTATCGGCACCCGCCCCAATCGGCCCGACGGCCTGGACAAGGTGACTGGACGCGCGCGGTTTGGCGCGGACGCGCATGCCTCGGGCATGCTGCATGCTGCAATCCTGCGCAGCCCGCACGCCCATGCCCGCATCAAG
Organism: Sediminimonas sp.; assembly: GCF_024637375.1. Classification (GTDB taxonomy): domain Bacteria; phylum Pseudomonadota; class Alphaproteobacteria; order Rhodobacterales; family Rhodobacteraceae; genus Sediminimonas. The sequence continues at coordinate 33,568 of NZ_JAGXFK010000039.1, forward strand.
AAGATAGATACATCGAGGGCAGAGGCGGCAAAGGGCGTGAAGGCCATCGTAACCCGCGCCGACTTCACGCAATCGCTACAGCCCGCCCCCGGCATGAAGGGCGAGAATTGGAACATCCTCGAGAATGTCATGGCCGGCGACACCGCCCTCTATGACGGGCACGCCGTCGCTGCGGTCGCCGCCACATCCGCGCTGGCAGCAAAGGACGCACTCAAGCTTATCGAGGTGGAGTATGAGCCCCTCCCCCATGTGACGGACGTTGACAAGGCCATGCAAGCGGATGCCCCGGTCATCCGCGAAGGCGTCGCCGCCGGAACCGTGCCCAAGGGACTTCATCCTAACGTGGCGGGCTATCACGAAAGTGGCCACGGCGACGTGGAGGCCGGCTTTGCCGAGGCCGATCTGGTGGTCGAGGATCATTTCGTCACCGAGGCGACCCATCAGGGTTATATCGAACCCCATGCCTGCCTTGCCCAACTCGGCGCAGACGGCAAAGGAGAGCTGTGGTGCTGCACGCAGGGCCATTGGAACGTGCAGAAGGTTTGTGCCGCCTTGCTTGATCTGGAAACCAGCCAGCTTCGCGTCACCGCCTCCGAGATCGGCGGCGGCTTTGGCGGCAAGACGGCAGTTTTCATCGAACCCGTCGCCCTCGCCCTGTCGCGCAAGGCCAACCGCCCGGTGAAATTGGTGATGAGCCGCGCAGAGGTGTTTCGCGCCACCGGCCCGACCTCTTCGACCTCGATGGACGTGAAGATCGGGATGAAGAAGGACGGCACCATCACTGCTGCGCAGGGCGTGTTCCGCCTTCAGGGCGGCGCCTTTCCCGGCGCGCCCGCCGACATGACCGCCATGTGCGCCTTTGCGCCCTATGCGCTCAAGAACGTGCATCAGATCGGCTATGATGTGATGACCAACCGGCCCAAGCAGGCCGCCTATCGCGCGCCCGGCTCTCCGATGGCGGCCTTCGGGGTGGAATCGGTGATCGACGAGCTGTGCAACCAGCTTGGCCTCGATCCCCTCGACACGCGGCTCAAGAATGCCTCGCACGAAGGCACGAAGGCCAGCTACGGCCCGAAATTCCAGCGCATCGGCCTTGTCGAAACGCTGGAGGCCGCAAAGGCCCATCCACATTACACCGCCCCCCTGAAACCGGGGCAGGGCCGCGGCATCTCCTGCGGCTTCTGGTTCAACCACGGCGGCGAAACCGCCGTCTCGCTGGCTCTATCAGAGGATGGTACCGTGCAGCTTGCCGTGGGCACCCCCGACATCGGCGGTTCGCGCGCCTCGATGGCGCTCATGGCGGCCGAGGTGCTGGGCGTGCCCTACGACAATATCCGGGTGATCATCGCCGACACCGCCTCGCTGGGCTATAACGAGATCTCGCACGGCAGCCGCGTGACCTATGCCTCGGGGCTGGCGACGATCAAGGCCGCCGAGGACGCGGTGAAAAAGCTCTGCGCACGCGCGGCGGCCAAATGGGGCATCCCTGAGGACGCGGTGAAATGGGAAGACGGCTGCGCCGTGCCGTCGGGGCCCAACGCTGGCGAATTCCCCCCCATGCCGATTGCCGAGATCACGCGCAAGATGGGCGCCACCGGCGGGCCGATTTGCGGCCACTTCGAGGCCACCCCCGAAGGCGCGGGCGTCAGCTTCGCCACCCATATCGTCGATTCCGAGGTGGACCCCGAGACTGGCAAGACCTCCGTGGTGCGCTATACCGTGGTGCAGGACGCCGGCAAGGCGATCCACCCCACCTATGTGGAGGGGCAGTTTCAGGGCGGCGCGGCACAGGGCATCGGCTGGGCCCTGAATGAGGAATACATCTACGGAGAGGACGGGCGCCTTCAGAATCCGCTCTTTCTCGATTACCGCATTCCCGTGGCGTCCGACCTGCCGATGATCGACACCGTGATCGTAGAAGTTCCCAACCCTGGCCACCCCTACGGCGTCCGCGGCGTTGGGGAGACCTCGATCTGCCCGCCGCTGGCGGCCATCGCCAACGCGGTCTCGGCGGCGGCGGGCGTGCGCATGCGGCAACTGCCCATGTCGCCCCCGCGAATCCTCGAGGCGCTGGAAAAGCAGGCGGGCGATGGTTGAGGTCAACCTCTGGTCCGGGCTTCGCCCTCTGGCGAATGGCGAGGAGATGGTAGAGGTGGAGGCAGACACCGTCGGCGGCCTCCTCGACGCGCTGGTAGAGCAGCACCCCGGCCTGCAAGAGGCGATCGACGCGGGCGTGTCGGTCGCCGTCGATGGCCGCATCATCGCCAGCGCCCTCGATGAGCCGATCAGGCCCGACAGCGAGGTGTTCCTGATGCAACGCCTCAAGGGCGGCTGAGGCGGCACGGGGCGGCCGTCCGCCGCGCTCTGCACGACTGTCCGAGACGCCGGACGGAGCATGGGTAATCGGGCGGCCCTGCACAGAAGGTCAAGCTCAGCACATGACGATGTTGGTGGTAACCCACGAAATCCAGTTCGCGCGTGAAGTGGCGAGCAACGTCTTCTTTCTCGACAACGGACTCATCGCCGAACAGGGCACGGCCGAGGAGGTGCTGACAAGGCCGCAGAACGCGCGAACCAAGGACTTTGTTCGTCGCGTCACCGACGGCCAGAAGGTCTTGCTATCCATACGAAACATGGGCGGTGAGAGCACGGCCGCGTGGTCCAGCTTTCTCGGCGATCTCAATGCCCGCGGTCTGGGCCGCCCCGAGTTCGTGATCGTGGACGGGGCCCCCGGGCTTGAGGCGGCCCTTGCCCAGCTCTGGGGCGAGGACCTGCCGATCCAGCGTTGCACGGTTCATAAGCATCGCAACCTGCTGGCGCACGCCCCGAAGCATCTTCACGAGGAGATCGGCGCCGACTATCGCGACATGATCTACGCCGAGACGGCACGGGAGGTGATGAAGCGGCGCCAAGGCCCCACGGTTCACCTGCAACGTGGCGCGGGCGGCATCCAGTTCCGGGCGTCGCGCCAGGTGATCCTGCTTGTGCAGTGCTCGTGCCGCGTCATAAGCGGGGCACCACCATCCAGAATGCGGGCGCTGTGCAGATCACGACAGAAATGGGCGGCGCCCGCCACTTGAAGATACAGTTGCTAGGCAGGAGGGGGCAACCAGCGCGCGGTGGGAATCAGCGCCGCAGGCGCGCGGTGGCGCGGCGTTCCATCCCGCCTGTCGGGATGGCAATACAATCGCCGTCCAGCGGTTGACCATCCACCACAAGCTCAACGCGGCCGGAGCCGATCCGGTCGGGGTCTTCGATGGTAATGATCAATATCCCGTCCGGGCCCTTTACCCTGACCTCTGCACCGCCCCAGTTCCTGGGGAGCCGCGGGGCGATCCTGACAGCACCGCGCTGAAGGCTGAGGCCGACAATGCCCTCGACGGCGAGTTGCCACGCCCACCCCGCGGCTCCCGTGTACCACGTCCAGCCGGCCTGACCACACCCGGGCTCGGCGCCGCGCACGTCGGCCGGCACAACATAGGGTTCCCCCCGGTAGAGTTCGGCCTTGATGGGGTCGTCGGTGCGGCGGATGGGGTTGATGAAATCGAAAATGCGATGGGCCTCATCGCCATTGGCCAGCCGCGAATGGGCCAGACCCAGCCAGGCCGCCGCATGCGTATACTGGCCGCCATTTTCCCGCACTCCCGGCGGATAGGCGCGGATGTAACCCGGATCGCGCGGTGTCCGGTCGAAGGGCGGCGTCAACAGACGCACCAGCCGCGCATCATCATCGACGAGGCGCCCGGTCGCGGCAGCGACGGCCATGGCGGTTCGATCCGAAGAGGGGCCGCCGGCGAGTGCTGCCCAGGACTGGGATATGCTGTCGATCTGGCATTCGTCGGACGTCTTCGAGCCCCATGGCAGGCCGTCATCGGCAAACGCCCGGGCGTACCATTCGCCATCCCAACCCGCTGCGTCGGCAGTCCGGCGCAGATCATCGGCGCGTGCCTTCCAGATGTCATGGAGGTCGTTGCGTCCGGTTTCCGAGGCAAGGCCAGCGAAGGTGTCGGCGCAGACAGCCGCGAACCATCCGAGCCACACGCTTTCGCCACGCCCTTCGCTGCCTACCCTGTCCATGCCATCGTTCCAGTCCCCGGTGCCGATCAGTGGCAGTCCATGAGCGCCCTTCGTGACGCCACGATCCATTGCCCGCCGGCAATGCTCGAAGAGCGAGGCGCGCTCCGCACCCACCTCGAACAGGGCGTAGCGGTCTTCCTCGTCAATCCCCAGCGGCGGGGCGGACAGAAACGGGATTTCTGCGGCGAGGATGGAGGTGTCCCCGGTGGCCGTCACATATCGGCCGGTTGCATAGACCAGCCACAGCAGATCGTCCGAGCAGTGCGTTCGCACACCTCGGCCCAGAGGGGGATGCCACCAATGCAGCACATCGCCCTCCTCGAACTGCCGCGATGCACAATCCAGAATATGCGCCCGCACGCGTTGCGGCTCGGAAAACAGCAGCGCCATCATGTCCTGAAGTTGGTCACGGAAACCGAAGGCGCCCCCGGCCTGCTGGAACCCGGCGCGCGCGAAGATGCGCGATGCAAAGGTCTGGTTGAGGAGCCAGCGATTGACCATGAGGTCGAAAGCCGGGTCGGGGGTGGTAACCCTGACGGCGCCGAGCCGGCGCTGCCAGGCGGCATCGTTTTCGACAAGTGCCTGTTTGGCCGTCTCGACGTCATTCCAATGCACCGCGAGGCGCGCCGCTTCGGCGGGATCGCTTCCGTCTCCAAGCACGAAGACGACCTCCTCTGTCGCACCGGCGGCCAGGTCGATATGGACTTGGAATGCTGCGCAGGGGTCGGCGACATCGCTGAGCGCTCCGTCGAGTCCCCAGGCCGTGAGGCCGGTCGGTCGGGCTGGATCACCCTGCCGACCGAGGAACGCCCCGCGGTCACAGGTCAGGCTGTGCGGTGGCCGGCTGGCGGCAAGAAACGCCGTGCGGTCGCCGAACTCGGGATTCCAGCCATTGCGTGCGATCAGCGCCCGACTTTCGAAATCGAAACCGCAAACCACATGTGGCCGCGCGGTACTGGGCATCGACCCAAGCATCCATTCGGCATAGTAGGTGACCGTGAACCGGCGGCCGCGATTGTCGGGATTGGTTAGGGTCAGCAGCGCCAGCTTCACAGGAGCATCGGGCGGGACGAAGACAGTGAGGCGCTGTTCGAGACCTTCGTCGTGGCACTGCCAGGTCGTCGCGCCCGCGCGGTGGCGGACCTGGCAGGTCGCAGCGCCGCCGGCAGGCAGCGGGGTCGGTGTCCAGATATGCGCTGTTTCCTCATCGCGCAGATAGAGCGCCTCGGACTGCGGTTCGACAACCGGGTCGTTCGACCATGGTGTAAGGCGATGCTCGCCGCTGTTGATGGACCAGCTAAAGCCCAGTCCCGCTTCCGAGACGATGGTGCCGAAGCTCTCATTGCCCAGCACGTTGCACCACGGCGCTGGCGTCACCTGCCCACCCTCCAGGTGGATTGCATAGTCGCCCTCTGTCGGGGTGAACCCACCGAGAGAATTGTCGAAGGCGAGGTTTTCGGGGCGCATGAGGGGCGGCGCAGGTACAGGATCAGACGGTGGCGGGCCGACCGGCTGGAAACGTGGCGGCGCGGTGCGTCCCGATCGCGGCTGTGTCACCGCCTGGGTCAGTGATATGGCCGCTCCGTCGAGAGATACCCGGGCCGTGGCCTCGAGCGTCCGGCGCTCGGCTGCACCGAACCGGTCCGCCGGCAGAAGATGTATGCCCCCCGGCCCGCCCAGACCCTCGGGGACGTTCGCGTCGCGAAGAGCGGCAAACAGCCGGTCGCGGATTGGGTCCTGATAGCCTGAAGCGCCTTCGCAAAGGATCACCAGATCCGCACGAAGGCCATGCCTCAGCCACCACTGATGCGCCCGGATGATGATCGGCAGCAGCTGCGCATGCGCGTCGTCGACAACCCGCACAAGGATGATTGGCAGATCGCCGGACAGCCCCATGCTCCAGAGCAGCGGCTGGGCCGGAAGATCAGTCTCCGACGCCGCCGCCAATGCGAGCGGGGGCGGTCGTGGGAAGACGAGATCGTGGCACAGGGCCTGTGCCTCGGCCAGCGCGGGGGGATCGAGCCCGAGGCGTCGCGCTTCGAGCGCGGCAGATCGCAGCGCGTCTTCCATGACCCAGTCGAGTGCCGGCGGGGATGCGTAGCGTTCGGCGATCTCGAGCGCCGTCTCGCGTGAGCCGGCCGCAATCGTCACGAAATCAACCCGCGCGCGTGCCCCGGGCGCCAGGACAACGCGCGCCCGCAGGGCCATGACCGGATCGAGTGTCCATCCGGCGGCGCCATCCAGCGGGTCGATCGCGCCCGGTGGCCGTTCGGGGTCGCCGTGCCTGGCGAGAAACCTTCTGCGGTCTGTCTCGAAACCTGCTGGTGTCACCGCGGAATCGCTCGGCAGAAGGCTATGAATGAGGACCGGCGGCTGATCGGTGGGTCGTCTTGGGCGTCGCTTGAATATCAGCGAGTTCTGGCCATGGAGGCGCTCGCTGTGGACGAAGAGCTTGCTGAAGGCAGGGTGCCGCTCATGGGCGTGCGCAGGCGCAAGCACGACCTCCGCATAGCTCGTCACATCGATCTCGCGTGTCCTGTCGCTTTCGTTGGAGAGCGTAACGCGACGGATTTCCACGTCATCGCCCGGCGCAATCGCGATCTCGAGGTTCGTCGACAAACCTTCTGCGTGCTCGTGGAACTCAATCTTATGGGCATGGAACGTCGTCTCCGACGTCCCGCCCGCTCCGCGACCGCCGAGCGAGCGGACCGTCCCTCTGTCGCGCTCGCTGACATAGATGCGCGAGTCTCCGCCACGGCTGACATCGTCGCCCGTCCATCGTGTGAGCGATTGGCCGTGCCACCAGAGCGCTCCGCCTCCGGCATCGGTCATCCAGGATGCGAGGCTTCCGTTGCCGATGGCATGGAGCTGAGGGCCCGCCTGGTTGCGTGCCGTCCAACCATGCAGCGCCGGTGTCGGCGTGCGGGCGAGGTCGGGGGCGGTCGTTTCGGCTTCGGTCGCCTGCTCGGGCGTAAACTCCCACGGAACACGCTCCTGCAGCAGCAGCTCGGTGGTGCGCATGCGCGGCTCGCGGCCGAAACGCCTGATCAGTATGTTATCGTTCAGTGCGTTGCCAATGGCAGCGGAAATCATACCTTGGTGGTGGGCAAAATAGGCGCGGACAGGCATGAAACCGCCTTTCTTTGGCCGCCGGTCCGGTGTGAAATCGGCAGCCTCAAAGAATCCGTATCGGTCACGCAGGCCGAGCTTGTCCAGCCGACGAAGGTTGGACGTGGCAAGCCTCGGCGCGACGGCCAGCGCCAGCGCGCTCGCATAGGGCGCAACCACATAGTCCTCTGCCAGTCCGCGCTTGAGACCAAGGCCCGGCACCCCGAATGCCCGATACTGGTAGCGATGCGAGGCATCACGGGCAGCATAGCCGGATTCCGAGACACCCCAAGGCAGGCCGAGCTTGTCGCCATAGCGCTGTTGCGCGGCAACAGCGGCACGTTCGCTCTGACCCAGAAGCCGCCCCTCGTCGCTTGGCAACAGCAGGGTTGGCATGAGATACTCGAACATCGACCCATTCCACGACAGCGTCAACAATGCGCCGGCCGCCCTGGTGATCGGGCGGCCCAGATGATACCAGTGTTCCACGGGCACGTCGCGCTTGGCGATCGCGAAATAGCTGGCCAGCCGGGCTTCACTTGCCAACAGGTCGTAGTGATGCTGCTCCAGCCGGTTGGAGTCGAGATTGTAGCCGATGAAGAAGTTTTTTGTTTCCGCGTCATAGAGCGGCCGGAAATCCATGCCGAAGGCACGAGCCTCCGCGCGGGCCGCGCATTGCTGGAGGCTGTCGGAGAGATCGCGGCAAGCGGCATTTCCCCGGTCGAGTGCCGCAATCACCTCCGCAACCCAGCGTCGGCTCTCGGGATCGGTTGGTGCAAGCTCGGAAAACGCGTCGCGCGCCCGGCCGATCCTGTCGGTCATTTGGTCAATCGGAGTATCTGGTGGCGGCAGCGCCTTCAGCAGCTCCGCCAGCCCGTCAAGCCCGGCCGGCGGCGTATCGGTCAGCGCCCTCCATGGTTCCAGTGCGTCGAGATCCCGCCGCATGCTCAGCAGGTGGTGATCGGAGCGTTCCAGCCACAGATGAATCTCATGTTGATCGGCTTTGACGTTCGACTCCAGGGCCTTGGCGACGAGCTCCTGAATCTGTGGCCAGTCTTCCGAGCCGATCTCATCCAGCGCTGACCGCCAATTGCTCGGCATGCTTCGGATTGCCGGAAGCTTGCCGACAATGCTGTCGAGCCAACTGCAGATCGCCCGTCGATCGGCCTCGGGCAGTGCGGACAGAGCCTCACGCAGCAGGTGAAGTGCATCGTCAAATCCGTCCCAAAGCGTCGGCGACAGCATCGGACTCTTTGCGGCCTCCCTGCAGCCTTCGCGCAGCGTCAGCAGGCTGACTGCCAGATTGCCGCTGTCCACCGTCGAGACATAACGCGGCATAAGCGACTTGAGTGTCTTCGTGTCGAACCAGTTGAGTGTGTGGCCGGCATGGCTCTCCAGCCGATCGAGTGTGCCCAAGGCGGCGGTCATCCGCGCGGCAAGATCACGAAGACCTATGTGACCCAGATCCCACGCCGTCAGCGCCGACAGGAAGAGCATCCCGACATCGGTCGGGGAGGAGCGGTGTGCGATCTCCTCGTGTGGGTCCGCCTGATAGTTGTCGGGCGGTAGCCAGTTGTCGTCTGGACCGCTAAACGTCTCGAAGTAGAGCCAGGTGCGGCGCGCGATCAGGCGCAGGTAGAGCCGGTCATCGGAGCTCAGGTTCTCCGGCACCCTGTGCCGCTTCCTGCTGATAAGCCGCGCGATCTCGGGCGAGGCGAACCACAGCAGGAGCAGCGGCGCAGCACCGGGCAGGGCGGCGAGATTGAGTTCGGCAAGCAGGAGGGCGATCGTGGTCGCGATCAGAGGGGCTGCGGCCATCTCTCGCCAGATCCCGAGCCGGGTTTGCGAAACCTCCGCCGCGGAATGGGCGGCTGACGTCCACTCCAGCAGCCGGCGTCGCGAGACGTAGACGCGTTGGAGCGTTCGCGCGATCGCCTCAATCGCCGTCGCAGCCTCATAGGCCAGGAAGACGATCAGCAGCAGCCAGCGTCCGGCGTGATCCGCCAACTGGCGCAGAGTGCTTTGCGTGGCGCCCCGCCTGCGCCCGCGCGCCAGGTTGGTACTGAGGTCGGTGAAGAGGTGTGCGCCCGGCGCGGCAACCGTCAGCACCGTCCAGATCAGGGCCTGTCCCGGCAGCGCCAGCCATCCCGCAACCGCGAAGGCGACAAGTGCCGGGGGGATGAGACTGCGGCGCAGATTGTCGAATATCTTCCAGCGGTCGAGCGCCGAAAGCCGGTTGGGCACCTGCGTGCCGCCGCGGCCTGGTGCGGTTCTGCCCAGCCAGGGAGTCAGTTGCCAGTCACCCCGGATCCAGCGAAAGGCGCGGCGGCTATAGGCGAGATAGTTGGCGGGGAAGTCCTCGTAGAAGACGATGTCGCTGGCAAGTGCGGCACGGCCGTGAAGCCCCTCGAACAGATCGTGGCTGACGATCGCGTTCTCCGGTACGCAGCCATGCAGGCATCTGTGGAACGCGGCGACGTCGAAGACGCCCTTGCCGGTGAATATCCCCTCACCGAACAGGTCCTGATAGACGTCCGAAACCGCCCGGCTGTAGATGTCGATCGCGGTATCGCCGGTATAGAGGCGGGTGAACAGCGACCGGTTGCCGGCATCGGGAGAAATCTCGACCCGGGGCTGGATGAAGGTGTAGCCGCGGCGCGGTCTTCCTGTCGCCGGGTCGAACTCTACGCGGTTCAGCGGATGGGCCAGCGCACCCAGGAGCCGGTTGATGCCGTCCGGCGGCGCCTTGGTGTCGGCGTCGAGGGTAACGACGAAACGCGCCCGGCGCAGCGTGTCGACATCGCCTTCACGCAAGACAAAGGCATCAGGCAGGTGGCCCAGAATGAGGCCGGTAAGTTCCTCGAGCTTGCCGCGCTTGCGTTCCCAGCCCATCCAGCAGCCTTCGGCGGCATTCCAGCGGCGCCCCCGGTGCAGAAGCACGAACGGCGCATGGTCGGCATAACGTGCGTTGAGGCGACGCACGCCAGCGACCAGAGCCGCCTCGATCACCGCATCTTCCGGCATATGCTCCGCATCGGCGTCCGCGAGGTCGCTCAATAGCGCCACGCGGATCAGCGGATCGGGATTCGACAGCCAATGTGTTTCTAGCCGTTCGATGAGCGGGGCGACTTCGGCCTCTTTGCGCAGGATCACCGGCATCGCCAGCGCCGCGTCGCAGCCGGCACCCAGGCCGCGCTCAACGTCGAGCTTCGGCAGCACCCGGGGCGGGACGAACCGGGTGACGATCCAGTGCGTGAAAGTAGTGCTGATGATCATGGCGGGCGTGAGAGACAGCACAAGCCCGATTACCCACGCCACCGCACCGGCGTCGAACATGGCGAGCAGAAGTGCAGGCACGACCATCGCCGCAATGGCGAAGCCTGCCAGAACTCCGGCATAGCTCCTGCCGGGATGAGCCATGATCCAGCGGCGCAGTGTGGTCCCCCATTTGGCGCGAAAGCCGACCTTCCGCTCAAGTTCCGGTCGGCCCTCCGCGACCAGCCAGCATCCGACATGCCCGAGGCGAGGCGCGCCGGCATGGGCGCGCGTCAGCGTCAGCACGGCCTCTGCGACGTCCCACTCGGACACCTGTGCGCCGTCCGCGATCTCCTCGACGGCCTTGCGGTATCGGTCCCGCGTGTCGAAATCCATGGTCGAATAGACGCCGGCAGGATCATCCCGCAGGATCGCTTCGATATGGCTGACCTGATCGAAGAACGACTTCCAGGAGGTGTTCGACACCGCCACGAGGGCCGAAATCGCGCGCGAGACGCCTTCAGTCGGGTCGAGCGCCTCGCGACGCGTCATTCGCGGCGTCGGTTCGAATGGTGGGGCAAGTTCCGGCAAAAGCTCGGAAAACGAATGAACGAGCGTCTCCAGGCAGGCGAGGCGCAGCATCGTCGGAAACGCCCAGAGCTCGGCGGTCGTTAGCGGCCCGTCCTGCTGATAGGCCCTGACGAACTCCACCGTGCCCGCAAGGCTGACCTGCATATGCGCGACATCGAGCATGCCTTGCGCCAGCCCCATGATGCGCGGAATTCCGTGATACTCGGGCGCGGCAAGCCGGGGCAACCGGCGGTAGAAGCCGGGCGGGAGATCCTCGCGAACCTGCCGAATGGCGCGCCGCACCTGAAACTCGTTGTCGAGCAGCCACTCCGAGGCCTTGGTGGCATGCGGCGAGGCCTCGAGGCAATGGCGGCGCGCGCGATCCAGCCAGGGAAGGATGACAGAGAGTTTCTGCCAGACCAGAGTCGGCTCGGGCCGGCCCCTCTCGATATCATGCCGCGCTCGGATCGCTACGGCGGCAAGCCCAAAATCGCTGTCCGACGCGACGCGGCGTTTTTCCAGGGGCGCCGCCGCCGGTGTCACAACAGCGCCCGACTCGGCAGCCTTGCGGTCATGGCCTCGCCTGATTTCCCGTAAACCGCTGTCGGGCTTCCCTCGGGTCTCCGGACGAGCAGGATCGGGATGTTTATGTGGTTGATCAGATAATCGGCGACGCTGCCCACCGACATGTCCGGATGTCCACTCTGGCCGGTGCAGGAAAGCACCATGAGATCGGCATCCTCTTCTACCACCGCGCGCGCGAGCGCATGGCGGGGATCGCCGCTTGGCAATACCCGTGTTCTCGTCGCTGGGACTGCGGGCAACCAGAATCGGACTCGTTTCAAATAGTGCTCACCGGTACGCTCGTTGTGGCGGCGCAGCCGGTCGCGCAAAGTGATGGTCTCCGCTTCAGGCGGGCCCGCCTCGGTGAGATCGACACCCGGGGCCGCATGGATGAGCACGATCTCGGCGTCGTGGGCGGCCGCGATCCGCAAGCCAAGCGGCAAGGCCGATTCCGATCGCGACGAGCCGTCGAGCGGTATTAGCACCCTGCGATACCGTATCGGCGCGTCAGCGACCTGCGACGGCGGGACGATCAGCACCGAACCGTTGACGACCTCGGCTACCCGACGCACGGTGCCGCCCAACCCGGCGAAGGATCCGTTGTTTTCGCCACTCCGACCCAGCACGGTCAGTTCTACCGCATTGTCACGCGCCCAGGCGCAGATGCGCTCGGCGGCCGGTCCGTCTACGACCACCGTATCGGTTTGCAGGTGACCAAAGTGCGACGCGCGCTCGCGCAAGTCAGCCTCCACATCGCGGTGGCGCATTGTCCACTCCACCGGATCCATCGGCCACTGTTCCGCCGACGCCTCGAAAACGCGCAGGACGGTCATTCGTGACTTGACCGCCACGGCCACCGCAGCGGCGTGCGCCAACACAGCATTCGCAAAGGATGACGCATCGACACAGGCCAGGACATGGCGAAGAGCCTGATGATCGGCATGCGGGCAAAGTGGCAGAGCCCCCGTCATGTTATGCTCCAGGGTTTCACGCTCAGTTATGGTGCCCTCCTGCCAAAATAATGCAGCAATCCAAATGATGCCGCAACCCACGATCGAGTGAATGCCTCGACCTCACCCTCCGCATGCATTGCTCGGAGGCCGATTGTGTTGCGCCGCTCAGTAAAGAGCGGCGCTGCCTAGGTGTCACATCCCGGCAGGTAGCAAGGCCTTTTCTTGAACAACTCCGAGTTGAGTTTATGCTAGGTCATGAATGTCAGCCCGCGTGGATTGCGGGCTTTCCGCAGCCGCCCGGCTAGTCGGAGGCAGCGCATGGACATGGTTGTTCTGGCGCATATCAAAGAACAGTCGCGCCTGAGCCTGGGCAGTTATGGTCGTCCACGAATGACCGAAGAACTGAAGGAAGCCGGCATCGATGTTGGCCATCGCCGGGTTGGGCGACTGATGCGCGAAAACGGGATCACCGTTGAAAGAACACGCAAGTTCAAGGCAACCACTGACAGCGACCACACGTTCAACATTGCGCCGAACCTGCTGGACCGCGACTTTACGGCGGATCGGCCCAATCAGAAATGGGCTGGCGACATCAGCTACATCTGGACCAGAGAGGGCTGGTTATATCTGGCGGTCATCCTCGACCTGCATTCGCGGCGCGTCATCGGCTGGGCCGTCAGCAACCGGATGAAGCGCGATCTGGCGATCCGGGCACTGAAAATGGCCATCGCCTTCCGGGCGCCACCCAAAGGCTGCATCCATCACACCGACAGGGGTAGCCAATATTGTTCGCACGACTATCAGAAGATCCTGCGCGAACACGATTTCCAGGTCTTGATGAGCGGAAAAGGCAACTGCTACGACAACGCTGCGGTCGAGACGTTCTTCAAGACCATCAAGACCGAGCTGATCTGGCGAGGGTCTTGGGCAACCCGGCGGCAAGCTGAGATGGCAATCTTCGAATACATCAACGGCTTCTACAATCCACGCCGCCGACACTCAGCACTGGGCTGGAAAAGCCCTGTCGCTTTCGAACGGAAGGTGGTTTAAACGAGCGCTCGGGGCCGCACAAATACGGGACAGGTCCACTTCTACAACGCAGAACTCACGGCTAAGATCGCCGCTGAGTGACAAACTCCAACCTCTCCGGTAAATTCGGTCTGGTTCATACAGTATCATTATTTTTTTGCAGGAGTTGGTGGAGTGACAAGTAAATTCATGGCCCATACGCGCATTCTTGCCGGTGCGCTGATCGTGATCCTGGCCACAGGGGCAGTGGCGCCGGCACGGGCCCTCGATCAGGATGCGCTGAAATCGGCTGCCGCGGCAGGAGACACCGCAGCCCAGCGCGAGCTGGGGGAAGCGTTGGTCTTCGGCAGCGAAGGTGTGGCGCAGGACGTCGCGCAGGGCCTGAAGCTTCTGGGCGAGGCCGCCGCGGCGGGGGATGTGCAGGCCGGGGCCAGCCTCGGGAAAATCCTGATCGACGGTTATTACACCGAAGCCGAGCCGGAGCGCGCGCAGCGACTTCTGGAGCAGGCGGCGAATGCCGGAAACCGGTTGGCGCAGATGACCCTTGGCGAGGCGTTGCTGTGGGGACAGAACCTGACGCCTGATCCGCTGCGCGCCAAGACCCTGCTGCAGGCCGCAGCCGAGGCCGGTGATCCCGAGGCCCGGCGGATTCTGGGCGAACAGTTGGTGGGCGGCTGGATTCTGGAACCCGACGTCGAGGCGGGCCTCGCGCTGCTTGAACAGGCGGTCGCTGCGGGGGACGACAAGGCGATGGTCTCGCTTGGCGGGTTATTGTTGAACGGCACGGGCGTGAAGCCGGACGTGTCGCGGGCGCAGGCGCTGTTCGAGGAGGCCGCGAAGGCTGGAAATGGCGAGGGGCTCGAGCGCTACGGCACCCATCTGTTGTGGAGCAACCGCAGCCCGGCGCAGGCCGAAGACTATCTTCGCCGTGCCGGCGAATTGGGGCGTGGTTCCGCCTGGAGCACTCTGGCCGAGGGAGCGATGTACGGCTATCTCGGCGGCGGCTCCCGGTCCAAGTTCGACGGCTATGCCGAGAAAGCGCGCGCCGCCGGCGAGGAAGTGGTCGCGGTTTTGGAGGCCGAGCGGCTGATGTGGGGCATCAGCATGCGCGCCAGCGGGCCCGAGGCCATCGCGGTGTTGGAAAAGGCGGCAGACGACGGCAACGCGACGGCGGCCAGCCATCTGATCGCGCTGGTGCGCGACGGCAACGACTACAATGTACGCAAGCAGCCAGAGCAGGCCCGAGCCTATCTCGAGCGCTACGCGCCGCTGCTGGGCCCCGACAGGAGCGCTCAGTTCGCCTATACGATTGATGCGGCCAGCACGCGGCAGTTCGCGGATTTTCCAGAGTTGAAGGCGGTCTACGACAGCCATCCGGAATGGCGCTCGCTCTGGTTCGGCAAACAGATCTACGCCGCCAACGCGAACCTCGCGATCTATATCGTGCAATTGCAGATGAAAGACGATGGGCTCTACACCGGCACGGTCAACGCCTTCGCCACCGAGACGACGCTGCTTGCGATGTGGCACGCCTGCCACCGCTTGCCCGATGCCACGCGCTGCGACGACAGCGTGATGCATCCGGACGTCGTCGGAGCGTTGCTGGCCCGTTAGGCAAGGCATTGAACTGCAGGCAGTGAGCGATGCGATGTGGCCCCAGGAGCGCCCGCCCTCGTCATGCCCTGCTCGAAGAGCGCGTTTTGCCGACTCGCGGTCATGTTGGCGGTTGCGATGAGCCTGAAATCCTCCCCCGGGAAATCACGCTGATCTGTTTCTCTGGCGCTGACGGGTTACCGGACATGGCCTCCATTCTTGCCTCGTCGTCGGCGGCAAAGGCATGGAGAGCCGCCTTGCAGACCAGGGCATGGAGGTCGTCCGCGCTGAGATTGCTGATCGGCGCGACGGTGGGAAGCTGGGTCAATGTAGGTGTCGCCTCGGGCGGCGGCAGGTCCGACAGCTCGATCGACAACAAGACCTGCTGGACAATCCGGGATTGCCCGGATGCCCATCCCTCACGGATCATGTCGATGCGTTCGAAGCGGCTCTCATCAAGGGCGCGGTAGATTGCCTTGGCGATAGCCTCAGCCATCTTGGGAATGCCGGGTGTGTGCGAGGGCAGCTGTGCAATCGCCCCAAGCGCCTTGACCGCGGCCTGACGGGCGTTCGAGGCCGCAAGCAGGCCATCATGGGTGCCGCAATCGTAGCGGCTGCCCGAAAACCGAAACGCCGTCAGGGCCACGGACCGGGCTGCAATGGCAATCGCATCAGTCAACTGAAACTCGCCCCCGGCGCCTTTCGGCGTCCGGTCCAGAATGTCGAAGATCTCCGGCTCCAGAATATAGCGCCCGACCGCGGCGATGGACGAAGGCGCCTGGCCAATCGGCGGCTTCTCCACCATGCCTGTCACGGGAATGCAGTTGCCCGTCATGGAGCCGTGCAACTTGAATATCCCATAGTGGCAAGCATTCTGCTCCGACACTTTCATCGCGGCGATCATTTGCCCCCCTTGATAGTGATCGATCATTTCGGAAATACAGTTGCGCCCCATGATGACGTCGTCCGGCAGTATGATGCCGAACGGTCCTGGCAAGGTCAGTCCCTTGCAACACAGGACCGCATGGCCAAGACCCAGCGGTTGGTACTGGCTCACATAGAGGATCTCAGGGGACCTTTGGGCAGTGCCCGTGCCGGCCAGCCCTGCGGTGGACGCCACAGCGGCTTGACCAAGATATTCGCGGATCGCCGGTTTTTCGGGACTGACAACCACGATAATCCGGTCAGCACCAGCTTCGATCGCCTCGTCGATAGCAAACTGGATGACCGGTCGGTCATAGACTGGCAGAAGCTCTTTTGCGGTTACCCGGGTTGCTGGCAGCATCCGCGTGCCCATGCCCGCCGCGGGAATGATAATCGTCTTGAGTTCACTGGTTGGATGGGCCATGGGTGGCCCCCTTGGGCGTCTATGGTTTCGAATAGGAAACGTGGCTCCGTCGGATGTGGTTCCGGGAGCGGCGCTCGGAATGCACAGGGGGAAAATTAAAATATATAGCAAACAAAGACTTATTCTTCGCTTCAGTGTGTCCGTTAGTGTGTCCGTTTAGTGTGTCCGTTGAGCGGATCATTGGCCCGCGATGGCGGCCCTTCGCCGTCCCCCTCGCGACGCTGCGACCAACGTGATCCCCCGACAGTGTGGCATTGCTGCAGGAGCACCGGGGCGGTCCGGAGCGTACGCGAGATATAACACCTATCGCGCAGCGAAGATAGTCACCAGAAACCCTGGGAGCCCAGGACGACGAGTGTTCCTCACCTGACACGGAATTCCCTTCCCCGGATCAGGTGTCTCCTTGTCGGGACATGAGACGCGATGACATTTGCCTTTACGTGAACCCCGACGACCGTGCGTAGCTTCAAGCTCGTGTGTCCGAATTTCCGAGACCACTTCATTCTGCGCTCCGGCGCGCATCGCCTGATCGAGCAGGCGGTGGAAGCCGAGCGGTCAGTTCTGCTTGCCGCCCATGCCGATGACAAGACCGAAGATGGCCGATCGCGGGTTGTGCGCCATGGCTATCTGCCGGGGCGCGAGGTCATGACCGGGATCGGCCCGGTGCCGGTGAAGGAGCCCAGGGGATTTCCTTCAAGGACGGGATCAAGCAACTTCAAACCGCCGCCTGATCACGCCATCACCAACTTTCGGGCATAGCTCGCCGCAAGCTGATTTAGATCAGCCTGCCGCTGATGGATCTGCGGCAGTATGAAGAGAGTTGCGGTTGCGCGCTGCGAAGTCACATGCGGTCACCGCAATCGGGTAGGAGAGTCGAATGAAGATTGCCATGATCGGGACCGGATATGTCGGCTTGGTATCGGGCGCCGGCTTTGCGGAATCGGGCCACTACGTGGTATGTGTCGACAAGAACGCGAACAAGGTTGCGTTGCTGGCCGATGGTATCATGCCGATTTATGAACTGGGCTTGGACGCACTCGTCGCGCGCAACGTCCAGGCGGGACGGCTCTCTTTCACGACAGATCTGAGCGCGGCGGTTCGGGATGCCGATGCCGTATTCATCGCGGTCGGGACACCGAGCCACGGCAACGATGGCCACGCCGATCTTTCCGACGTTTTCGATACCGCAGCAGAGATCGCCCATGCGCTGACGGGGTATGCGGTCATCGTAACCAAATCGACAGTTCCCGTGGGCACAAGCCGCAAGATCGAGGAGATCATACGGTCCACCCTGCCTGACGGAGAATTCGACGTCGCGTCCAATCCCGAGTTCCTGCGCGAAGGTACTGCCATTGTGGATTTTCGTCACCCCGACCGGGTTGTGGTGGGTTGCGATACCGAGCGGGCGCGTAAAGTGCTGCTCGAAATATATCAACCACACCACCACGCGCGCGAAACGCCGATGATCTTTACTACACGAGAGACGTCAGAACTGATCAAGTACGCGGCCAACGCTTTTCTTGCGACCAAGATCACCTTCATCAACGAGATGGCGGACATCTGTGAGAAAGTTGGTGGCGATGTGAAGGAGGTCGCGCGAGGCATGGGCCTTGATCGTCGCATTGGGCGAGCGTTCTTGAATGCGGGACCCGGGTTCGGAGGGTCGTGCTTTCCGAAGGACACGCTGGCGCTGCTCAAGACATCTCAGGACGTAGGCGCGCCGACGCACATCGTCGAAACCGTCGTGAACGTTAATGCGGCCCGCAAGCATGCAATGGCAAAACGGATCGAAGCGGCGTTCGGCGGCGTGAAAGACAAGACCGTCGCCGTGCTCGGCCTGACCTTCAAACCCGACACCGACGACATGCGCGACGCACCGAGTCTCGTGATCATTCCGTATCTCCAATCCTGCGGCGCGCGAATTCAGGCCTATGATCCGCAAGGCGGCAAGGAAGCGCGCTCGCGCCTCGATCTGGACATCTGCAAGACCGCAGACGACGCCCTCAGCGGCGCTGATGGCGTGGTGATCCTAACAGAATGGAAGGAGTTTCAAGCGATTGACCTGGCGAATATGAAGACGCTGCTGAAGCGTGCGTTGATGGTGGATCTGCGAAACATCTACCCCCCCGAGAAGATGGCGGCCGCCGGGTTTACCTACTGGAGCATCGGGCGGCCCTCTATTTCAAACACCCCGGATCTGGCGTCTCAATCTGGCACAAACGGAAAGCAAGGTAGTTGAAAAAGGAAAGAGCTCGGCGCGGCACATCCAAGCGCAGAATCCTGATTACTGGCGGAGCCGGGTTCATCGGCTCGCATCTTTGCGATCGCATGGTGCGCGAAGGCCATGACGTGATCTGTGTCGACAACTACTTCACCGGCGCAAAAAGCAATGTCGCCCATCTTCTGGGCTTTCCCAATTTCGAAATCCTACGTTTCGATGTGCGTGATCCTCTCCGGCTGGAAGTCGACGAGATTTACAATCTCGCCTGCCCGGCTTCGCCTCAGCACTATCAGCTGCAACCCGTTCGTACGATCGAGACAAGCGTGATGGGCACCGTCAATCTCCTGCGCCTCGCGCGAGAGACCGGGGCCACCTTTCTGCAGGCCTCGACCAGTGAAATCTATGGAGACGCGCAGGTTCAGCCACAAAGCGAAACCTACTACGGTCACGTCAATCCGATTGGACCGCGCTCCTGTTATGACGAAGGCAAGCGCTGCGCTGAAACCATCTGCTTCGACTATCATCGGCAGTATGGCGTCCGCGTAAAGGTCGTCAGAATTTTCAATACCTATGGCCCGCGACTGTCGCCCGCCGACGGACGGGTTGCCTCGAATTTCATCCTGGAGGCGTTGCGCGATAAGCCCATCACAATCTACGGCGATGGCTTACAGACGCGCTCGCTTTGCTACGTGGACGATATGGTCGGCGGCCTCGCCGCGATGATGGATTCGAACGACGATGTGACCGGCCCCATCAATCTCGGCAACCCTGACGAGCACACGATCCGCGAGATTGCGGATCTGATCATGTCGATCACCGAGTCCAAATCAAAGATCACATTCGGCCCCGTGCCGGAGGATGATCCTCAAAAACGACGGCCCGACATTTCGCTTGCGATCGAGAAGCTGAACTGGCGCCCCACTGTTGAACTCGAGACCGGACTGGCGCGCACGATCGGCTATTTCCGGCGCCAGTTCTCAATGGACATGCCTGGCTGAAGGAGCAAATACATGAATGCGCGTTGTCGGAACAAACCGGCATGTGGTGGGCAGGGGCCCTCGCCGCGTTTGGCATGACCGGACCCGGCCCATTCGGGCACTTCAGGACGCGCCCCGAGATCACCCATGCGGGCGAATTGCCGGGCTGGCAGCCCAGGGTGCGCTCGGCGAGGGGCCGGACCGGACGATCGCCTGTTTCCGCAACGAAATCAGCACGGCTACCGGGATGATGTCCGAGTTGGATACCTGATGCTTGAAGGTCTGCCCGTTTTGGTTACTGGCGGCGCAGGGTACATCGGGTCGCATGCCTGCAAGGCGCTGGCAGCGGCGGGCGCCCGGCCGGTGGTGTTCGACGACCTCTCGACCGGGCATCGCGATGCGGTGCGCTGGGGGGCTCTCGTCCGCGGCGACGTGCGCGACCGGGGCGCGGTGGCTGAGGCGCTGATGCGCCACGAAATTTCCCATGTTCTGCATTTCGCCGGCAAGGCCTATGTCGGCGAGTCGATGCAGGATCCGGGCAAGTATTACGACAACAATGTCGGCGGCATGATCGGCCTTCTTGCCGGCTGCACCGAGGCGGGGGTGGGGCGCGTCGTGTTTTCGTCGAGCTGCGCCACCTACGGTCTGCCCGACCGTCTGCCGATCACCGAGGACACGCCCCAGCGCCCGATCAACCCATATGGCCGCACCAAGCTGATCTGCGAGCAAATGCTGCGCGACCACGGCAGCGCCCATGGGCTGCACCATGTCAGCCTGCGCTATTTCAACGCCGCCGGCGCCGACCCGGATGGCGAGATCGGCGAGCGGCATGACCCCGAAACCCACTTGATCCCGTTGGCGCTGATGGCCGCCTCGGAGCAGGGGCCGGCGCTGAAGGTCTTCGGTACCGACTATCCCACGCCCGACGGCACCTGCGTGCGCGACTATATCCATGTTGCCGATCTTGCCCGCGCCCATGTGCGCGCGGTCGAACACCTGATGGCGGGGGGCGAGAGCCTGGCGCTGAATCTCGGCTCGGGGCGCGGGTTTTCGGTCCGCGAGATCACTGCCGCGATCGAAGCGGCGACCGGCCGTGCAGTCCCGGTCGAGGATGCGCCGCGTCGGCCGGGAGACCCGCCGGAACTGACGGCCGATGCCGGCCTGGCGGCGCGGCTGTGGGGCTTTCGCGCCGAGCGGTCTGACATCGCCGATATCGTGCGCGATGCGGCCCCCTGGTTCGGGTTGGGAGGCGGCGATGGGGACAAGGTCTGACCGCCCCGGCCAGCGTCTTCTGAAACCGCTTCTGAGCCGGCGGCAAAAGTGGATCTACCGCGGCTATACCCTTGCCTGGGTGCTGGCCGCGCTCTTCTTCTGGGGATGGTGGCTGCAGCCCGATCATATCCTCGATCCGTGGCTTTACGGCATGGCGACCGGGCCGCTGATCTGGATCTACGGGCTGCAGGTCTATTTTCTCTGGGTGGTGCACAAGGCGAGCGTCAGTTCCGCGCCCGATCCCTTGCCCGGAGAATACCGGGTCGCGATGATCACGACAAGGACCCCGGCCGAGCCCTTCGCCGTGGTGCGCCCGACGCTCGAGGCGATGCTGGCGCAGGACTATCCGCACGACACCTGGCTGGCCGACGAGGATCCGACGCCCGAGGTCCTGGAATGGTGTGCCGAACACGGTGTTCGCGTCTCGACCCGCAAGGGCCGGGACGACTACCACCGCGCGGAATGGCCTCGGCGCACCCGTTGCAAGGAGGGTAATCTCGCCTTCTTCTACGACCACTGGGGCTATGACGACTACGACCTCGTCTCGCAGCTCGATGCCGATCATGTGCCGCGGCCCGGTTACCTGCGCGAGATGATCCGTCCCTTCGCCGATCCCGCCGTCGGCTATGTCAGCGCCCCCAGCATCTGCTCGGCGAACGCCAAGGAAAGCTGGGCCGCCCGGACCCGCCTCTATGCCGAGGCAGGTTTCCACGGCATCCTGCAAACCGGCTACACCGGAGCGCTCGCGCCGATGTGCATCGGTTCGCATTACGCGGTGCGGACGTCGGCACTGAAAGAGGTCGGCGGCCTCGGCCCCGAACTGGCCGAGGACCATTCGACGACGATGCTGATGAACGCCGGCGGCTGGCGCGGCGTCCATGCCATCGACGCGATCGCCGTCGGTGACGGTCCGGCCAGCATCACCGATCTCGCTACCCAGGAATTTCAGTGGTCGCGCAGCCTGCTCAGCCTGCTCCTGTACCATACGCCGCGCTATCTCGGCCGCCTCACGCCGCGGCTCAGGGCGCTCTTCGTCTTCTGCCAGGTCTGGTATCCGCTGTTCGCGCTGACCTTCGCGGGGATGTATTTGCTGCCGATCGTTGCGCTCGTGCTCGACCGGCGCTTTGCCGAGGTGACCTATCCGGCCTTCCTGGGCCACAGCCTGCCCACCGTCGTGGCGATGACACTCTTTGCCTTTCGCCTGCGCCGCGATGGGTTCCTGCGGCCGCAGTATTCCCCGGTCATTTCCTGGGAAAAGGGGCTTTTCGTACTGGCGCAATGGCCCTGGGTGGTCTGGGGCGTGGTGATGGCGCTGGCGGACCGTCTCAGCGGCCGCTTCGTCGACTTCCGGGTCACGCCGAAGGGTGGCGCGCAAAACCCGCCGCTGCCGGGACGCGTGCTGGCGGTCTATGCCATTCTTGCGCTCGGCTGCGTCGTGCCGGTTCTCGCGGTGTCGGACATCACGCAGGCGCGCGGCTTCTACCTGCTGGCGGTGTTCAATGCGTTAGCCTATTCGGCCCTGTTGGCGGTGATCGTCGTGCACCATTGGCGCGAAACCGGCTGGCCCGGGCCATTGGGCGCCGCATTGCAAATCGGGGCAACCGCCGGGGTTTTCGCCGCAGTCGGTTTCGCTCTCTTCCTGCGGGGCGCCGAAAGCCTCTATGCCCTCGAGGCGGGGCTCGGACCTATCCACCTGACCCGTGTCGAATATCGCGCATCCGGTGCAGAAAGTAATGAGCGCGGTACCGTCGTCTACCGCATTGATCCGGGATGGAACTAACCTGGCGACATTAAACTAGTATGGAGATAAAATAATGACTTGTGTAAAATATGAGCTCGACTGCGTTTGCCGGAATTTCCGAGCCCTCTTGATCGCGCTGCTTTTCGGGGCCGCTGGGTCGGTGCCGGTTCTGGCCGCGCCGCCGGGCGATCTGCCTTTCGGGGTCTACGATCCCGGCGGAGATTTCGAAAATGACACGAACGTGCAGATAGAGCATCTCTTCTTGCCCTGGGAAGACCTCTATCTGCGATCTCTGTACGAGGCCGATACCTATGCACTCGAGCGCAAGCGCGCCCTTCTGGTGACGATCGAGCCCTGGACCTGGTCGCGGTCCGAACGGAACACGCCCCAGCACCTGCGCCAGGGGATCTTCGACGGCAGCTACGACGAGAACATGCGCACGATCTGCGAGGTTCTGAACACGCTGCAAAGCCCGGTGACGGTGCGTTGGGGGCATGAGATGGACGATAACAACGGCCAGTTCATCTGGGCCGGCTGGGACCCGAAAACCTATATTGCCGCCTATCACCGGATGATCGACGTCTGTCGCGAGGTGGCGCCGCAGGCGCGCTACATGTGGTCGCCGACCGGGTTGGAAGGGATGGAGGACTACTATCCGGGCGACGACTACGCCGATGTCGTCGGCATCTCTGTCTTCGGCTACCAGCCCTGGGACCAGGATCATTACGACCGTGACCGCACCTTCGAGGATATCATGGCCCCGCGGTACGAACGCGCCGCCATCTTCGGAAAGCCGGTCGTGGTGGGCGAGCTCGGCTACTCGGGAAAACAGGCCTATGTCGACATGTGGGAAAACGCGGTTCGCAATGTTGGCGACCGATATCCCCAACTCGTCGGGGTGGTCTATTTCAACTTTCCCGAGGTCTATAACTGGCCCGAAGGGTACGGTCGTCCGGACTGGCGGGTGAATCGCCGCGTCCTCGAGTAACCGGTCCGACCGGCGGAATTCGGCAATAAACGGCGCCCTGTAAAGGGGCGCCGTTGTCCTACCATGATACAGCCAATACCATGACACATTCATGTGATCAGTTCTGATCACAGGAAGTGGTCTTCATTCCGCTCGAACCGGGCCTTGCCCCGGAGGAGGGGGGGAGGCAGGCCGAATTTTGTTGGACCGGGCGCGCCTTGGAAGGCCGCAGCAGGCAAGAACACAAGACGAGGGACACATCATGAGCAAAATAGCCAGGATTTTCGGGGGCGCCGTCGCGGTGGCCGTTTTGGTATCGGCGCAGGTCGGTCCGGTGCTGGCGCACGACGAGACAGCACAGGCCCAGGTCGTACGGGTGAAGGCGACGCAGGGCTTTAGCTGGTTCAGCAACGGCCGGACCGCCGCCGAAGCGGAACGGGCCCGGAGCAACCTGACCCTTGTCCAGTACGGTCGCACGCTCGGTCACGGCAGCTGGATCTGCTCGCCGGCCGGTTTTGGAAAGAAATCGAGATGTTTCGCGCGTTGATTGTCGGCTTCGGCTCTGTCTGATGACTTCCGGCTGAGGCGGGCGGCGGCGAGCCTCGCGGAATGACCCGGCGCTCCCCGTTCCGGCGCTTCAAGACAAGCTGAAGTGGGCCCGATAATTCGGACCGCGAGCCAAGGCGTATCCCGGACCTTTTGAAAGGGTCCGAGATGGCGAAACCTGTTTGGATAACTCCCCCGCGAAACCGGATACCCGGTTTCGCCCGATCCGCTGACGGGCGTCCTGCGATACGGCGCGCGCAAGCTGCTCGAGCAGGCGGTCGCGGCGGAGCTGACGGCCCGCCGCTTCGGAAAAACTCAACAAGACCATCCATCTGGCGCCTCCCTCGCGGAGCCTGAATTACCTGCCCAATCTGAAATCAATGGCTCCTGAGGCCAGAGTGTGTTATGGTTTCCTCGTTATGGATTGGCTTCGGCACGTACGAGCCAGGATGACGGTGCGGGGATTGTTCATACCGAAACCGTCCAGATTGCCTGCGGGCTTCGCAGGTTCAAACCGCAGGGTGATACATCCGAGCTGGGCCGGGGCGCTTTTGACCGCCGGCAGAAGGAGAGACTCGCCATGAGCGGCTCTGGCGCAGGCAAGCGCTTGACCGACGGCCGGAGCATTTCTGAGTCCTTTCAGCCGATGCCGCAGGGCGGGGTCGTGGTGACCTTCGAGGACATCACCGCGCGGAAGCAGGCGGAACAGGCTCTTGCCGACTCCGAGGCGAAACTTCAGACCGCACTGACGAACATGTCGCAGGGCCTCTTGATGCAAGATGCAGAGGGGGGGATCATATTGTTCAATCGGCGCTTCGCCGAGATTTTCCAGTTGCCGCAAGACCAGATACGGCCGGGCATGACCGTGCCGGAGCTTATGAAGCTCGCGGCTTCAACTTCCGGTCTCCGGGATCTGGAGCCCGAGGCCACGCTCGCTCAGCTGGTGAAAGTCCTCCACGACCCTGCGGGTGGAACATATGTCCAGCGCTTGAACGACGGCCGGAGCATTTCTGAGTCCTTTCAGCCGATGCCGCAGGGCGGGGTCGTGGTGACGTTCGACGACATCACTCAGCGGCTTGCCGATCAGGCGGAGATCCGGCACATGGCGCATTTCGATGCGCTGACCGAACTGCCGAACCGGGTGAGCTTCTACGATCAGCTGGACACCCTGATGAAGCATCAGAGGCCGGGCGAATTCGTCGGGGTTCTGAGCCTCGACCTCGACCACTTTAAGGCCGTTAATGATACGCTCGGGCACCCCACAGGCGACCTGTTGCTGCAGGCGGCCACCCGGCGCATGCAAAGTTGCCTGCGTGGCGAAGACATCCCGGCACGGCTGGGCGGAGACGAGTTCGCCATTATCCAGACTCCGGTCAAGGACCCCTCAGACATCACCGCACTTGCAAGCCGCCTTATCGAGGTTGTCTCGGCTCCTTACGAAATCGACGGCCGTCAGGTGATCGTGGGGGTCAGTATCGGTGTCGCCGTCGCGCCCAGCGACGGCACAGATCCCGATGTCCTTATGAAGAACGCCGATCTGGCGCTCTATCGCGCCAAGGCCGACGGGGGCGGCGTCTACCGCTTCTTCGAGCCCGAAATGGATGCGCGTATGCAGGCGCGCCGCCTCATCGAGCTCGATCTGCGCAAAGCGATCCATAATGGAGGCGAATTCGAGCTGCTCTACCAGCCCATGATCGACGTCAAGACCGGAAAGGTCACCAGTTGCGAGGCGCTGCTGCGCTGGTCCAGCCCCGAACGCGGCCTGGTGATGCCGGCCGAGTTCATTCCGGTGGCGGAGGCGACAGGGCTGATCGTGCCGCTGGGCGAATGGGTGTTGTATCACGCCTGCGTCGAAGCCGCGCTGTGGCCGGAGGAAATATCGGTTTCGGTCAATCTCTCGCCGGCTCAATTCAAGAGCAAGAAACTCGTCCAGTCCATCAAGAATGCGCTTGCCGAGTCGGGACTACCTGCCAGCCGGCTCGAGCTCGAGATCACCGAACAGGTCCTGATGAACGAAAGCGAGGGCGCCTTTTCCATTCTGCATCAGATCCGCGATCTCGGGATCAGGGTCGCGATGGACGATTTCGGCACCGGCTATTCCTCGATTGGTTATTTGCGCGCCTTCCCGTTCAGCAAGATCAAGATCGATCAATCCTTCGTTCGTGACCTGCCCGGCAAGAAAGACAGCATCGCGATCGTGCGTGCGGTTGTCGCGCTGAGCAGCAGCCTGGGCATCGTGACCACTGCCGAGGGTGTGGAGACCGAAGAGCAATACGCCAGCGTCACCACCGAAGGCTGCAACCTGGTCCAGGGAAACTTCTTCAGCGAGCCCCGCCCGAGCACCGAGGTCGTACAGTTCTTCAAGAAGCGTTTTCACGAAGACACGTGACAAGAAAACGCCGCTGAAATTCTTGAGAAAAGCAATGCGCGAGTACGGCCGGCCCGAAGTGGTCGTGACCGACAAACTCCGATCTTGCGGTGCTGCACTGCGCGAAATCGGGATAGTGTCCCACGGCGTGGTGATGGCGTGGATGCCCCCTCCCGACGGCATCGCAATGTGCCAAGGTGATGTTTCTCGGAACGTCACAGAAAAAGGAGAGAGCATCCATGAGAGGCACTGGCTGGTGCACTTATAGATTTTTTCGCTCCCGGAATTGACACCATATACTCTGATTGTGTATATTTTTATTGTATGTCAATTAGTTAGATAAGAATCCTACCACCCCAGCCAGCATTTCCCGCAACCCGGACCGATCAAGGCGCACCGCGTGGCGTGGCGTCAAAGGCCTCCCCGGGGTCGGCATTCGCGCGGGCGGAACCCGGGCACCCGTAGGGCCGCTCAATCCGCCGCCAGCGCGCCGCCGTGGAAGGCCCTCTCGTCGATGGCCGGCTCGAACCGTTCCTCCATTGGCTGGACCATGCGCAGGTCAAGCCCTTTGCTCTCATGGCCGGACGATCCGGTTGGCCAGTACGCCGATCTTCTCGATCTCGAGTTCGAACCGATCGCCCGGCGCCAGCCGCTTGCCCGTTTCCAGCCCGCATCCGGTGCCCACCGTGCCCGAGCCGATCACCTCGCCCGGATAGAGCGTTTCCGAGGCCGAGACATGTTCCAGGATGCGGCCGAAATCGTGCTGCATCTGGCGCGAGTTGCCGCCGCCCCAGCGTTCGCCGTTGACGCGCGCCTCCATGTCCAGCGCGACCGGGTGCGCCACCTCGTCGGCGGTCAGGATGAAGGGGCCAAGGATGTTGCCGGTGTCGAAATCCTTGCCCTTGGCCGGCCCCAGTTGCCCCGGCATCTCCTTCATTTGGGCGTCGCGGGCCGAGACATCGTTCAGGATGGTATAGCCGAAGATGTAATCCTCGGCCTCGGCGCGCTTGATGTCCTTGCCCTTCTTGCCCACGACGATGGCCATCTCCAGCTCGATATCCAGGTGCTCGGCATAGGCGGGCCAGATCACGTCTTGCCCGTGCCCGATGAAGGAAAGCCGGTTGCCCTTGTAGTAGATCGGCTGATCGTACCAGACCGGCGGCAGTTGCGGGTTATCCTGGCCGAAGGCGCGCAGGCAGTTGAACAGATGCTCTTCGAAGACCAGGCAATCGCGGTACTGCACCGGCAGTACCGGCGGCAGGAAGGCGACCTCGTCGGGCAGGATGACCTCGCGGTCAGAGGCGTTGTCGATCAGCACGCGGGCCAGCGCCAGGGCCTCCTCGCCGCCGTAGATCACCGCTGTCATGTCGACGAAATGCGCCGCGTTCTCGCCGGCCAGTTCCGCGGCCAGGTGCAGGTCGAGCAGCCCGCCGTCGGGCAGCGCGGCGACCACGCGTTCGCGCGTTTCGTAAAGAACCGTTGCCAGTCTCATCTCATCCCTCCTCGAAAATTGCCACGGCGCGGGTGAACCCCGCGCTGGCGCCCTTGATCTTGTAGGGGAAGCAGGAAATCTCGAACCCGTCAGCGGGCAGTTGGTCGAGGTTGGTCAGCTTCTCCATGTGGCAATAGCCGATATCCATGCTGGCGCGGTGGCCTTCCCAGATGATCGACGGGTCATGCGTCCTGGCATATTCCTGCGCGGTCAGCGCAAAGGGGGCGTCCCAGGACCAGGCATCGGTGCCGGTGACCCGCACGCCACGTTCCAACAGGTAGAGCGTGGCCTCGCGCCCCATGCCGCAGCCCTTCATCAGGTAGTCGTCGTGGCCGTAGCGGTCGCCGGCCGAGGTGTTGACCACGACGATATCGAGCGGCTTCAGATCGTGCCCGATGCGCCTGAGTTCGGCCACCACATCGTCGGCGGTGACGACATGGCCATCCTCGAAATGGCGGAAATCCAGCTTGACGCCCGGATTGAAGCACCATTCCAGCGGCACCTCGTCAATGGTGATCGCGCGCTCGCCGCCCGACATGGTCGAATGGTGGTGGTAGGGCGCGTCCAGGTGGGTGCCGTTATGGGTGGCGATGCGAAGACGCTCCACCGCCCAGCCCTCGCCGCCGGGCAGATCCTCCTTTTGCAACCCCGGGAAAAAGGCCATCACCTGCTCGGCGGTCTGGTCGTGGGTCATGTATTCGATTTCCGGCAGCATTATCGGCGGATCGGACACGATGCCGGTTTCCAGCGGAACCGAGAGATCGACGTAGCGGCGCGGCATGGCGAGCCTCCTTTTCAGTGGACGAGAATGGTTGCAAGGCTCGGGAAGATCATCACCAGCGCCAGAAGCACCAGCATCATCAGCGCGAACGGCGCGGCGCCGCGAAAGATCTCGCCCAGCGGGATGTCGGGGTCGTCAAGGGCCGACTTTATGACAAAGACCGAGATGCCGAAGGGCGGTGTCAGCAGCCCGATCTCGACCGCGACGATGGTGACGATGCCGAACCAGATCAGGTCAACCTGGAACTGGGCCAGCACCGGCAGCATCAGCGGCACCAGGATCAGCATGATCGAGGAGCTGTCCAGAACCGTGCCCATCACGATCACCAGGATCACATAGGACAGGATCATCCCCCAGTAGCCGATTTCCGCCTGCGCCACGAATTCGCCAAATCCGACCGGTACACCCGAAAGCGCCAGCATGCGCGAATACATTTGCGCGGCGATGATCAGGAACGAGATCGCTGCGGTTACCAGCCCGGTATCGGTGAGCACCTGCCAGAAATCGCCCCATGTCAGGCTGCGGCGTGCCAGCCCGATGACAATCGCACCGAGGCACCCCACCGCGCCCGCCTCGATGGGGGTGAAGAAGCCGCCATAGATGCCGCCCAGCACCAGACCGATCAGCGCGGCGATGGGCAACCCCTTGGCGGCGAGCTGGCGGCGCGTGAGGGCGGCCACGCCTTCGGCGCCATGCGCCGCGCCCAGCGCCTGCGGACGGAACCGCGCCGTGAGCCAGATGCTGCCGCCGAACAGGAGCGCCAGCAGCAGGCCGGGGATGATGCCGGCGATGAACAGGTCGCCCACCGACTGCTCGGTCAGCAGACCGTACAGGATCAGCAGCAGACTGGGCGGAATGAGCATCCCCAGAACCGAACTGCCCGCCACCACGCCCACCGAGAAGCGCGGCGAATAGCCGTGGCGGATCATCTCGGGCACCGCGATGCGCGTGAAAACGGCAGCCGAAGCAATGGAAATACCGGTGATCGCGGCGAATATCGCATTGGCGCCCACCGTGCCGATCCCCAGCCCGCCGGCGAACCGCCGGAACAGGTGGTTGGCCACGTCGAAGGCATCGCGCCCCATGCCCGTGACCGAGACCAGATAGCCCATCAGCACGAAGAGCGGCACGACGCCGAAGAAATAGCTGGATATGGTTTCCGAGGCCGCCAGCGCCAGCAGCTTGCCGGCCAGCACGGGCGAGCCCTTGATCAGCCACACCCCCACATAGGAGGACAGCATCAGCGCGAACGGCACCCAGAAGCCCAGATAGACCATCGCCACCATCGCGCCGAAGGACGTGAGCCCGATCTCGAACGGGGTCATGGTCGCACCTCCCGGCCCATGAGGCGCAGCAGCGATTCCAGCGCCGAAAGTGCAAGCTGCACCCAGAGCGCGGCGCAGCCTACCAGGATGATCAGCTTGACCGGCCAGATCGGTGCGGTGAAATCGCCCACCGTTCCCTCATAGGTGCCCCGCTCCCACGCCTTTTCGAAAAGCGGCAGCGAGGCCGCGAAAAGCTGCCAGATGAGCACGGCGGCAGCCACGGCAAAGACCAGTTCCAGCGCCACGCGCAGCCGCGGCGCGCGCCGCTCCAGCGCCCCCAACAGCGCCTCGGCCCGCGTCAGCCGCCCCTTGCGGAAGGTCTGGGCGATCTGCAGGAAGACGATGGCGACGATCGACATCGACACGATCTCGGGCACGCCCGAGATCGGCGCATCGAACGCCCCGCGCCCGATCACGTCGGCATTGACCAGCAGCATCAGCATCAGGATCAGCAGCGTGCCGGCCACGTTCAGCGCACCGGTCACCGAATCGACGGCGCGGCGCAGTGCGCGAAACCAGCCGGGCAACTGTTGCGAAGCCTCAATCATGGACGCCCCCACGCCGCCCGGGCGCCGAAATCCTGCGTGGATTTCGGGCCGTTGTCGACGCCGGGAAACGGCGCGCGCGCGAACAAGGCAGAACTTGGCTCGATCATTTCAGACCCCCGCGATGGCCCGCCCCGGCCGGCACCGGGGCGGGCGGTCGATCACTCCTGGTCCCAGTTGCGCACCGGGGTGGCGCCGGCCGCGCGCATGGTGTCCATGTAGGCCTTGAGCACCGCGGTTCCGGCCTTGCCCTCGGCATCCAGACGCTCGGCCCAGAGCCGGGCCACGTTGTCCATGCCGTTGGCCCATTTCTCGCGGAAGGCCTCGTCCACCTCGGTCACCGTCGCGCCTTGCTTCTGCATCAGGCCCAGGAACTTGGTGACCGAGGCGTCAAGATCCTTCTGATAGGCTTCGGCATCGGCCTCGGCCGCGTCCTTGAGCGCCTTCTGCACCACCGGGTCGAGGCTGTCGTACCAATCCTTGTTGGCGGCCAGCCCGCCGGCATATTGGGCGCCGAATCCCACCTTGGTGATATAGGGGGCCACCTCGTGCAGCTTGCCCGGCAGCGCGGCGCTGGCGAACACGATCGCCCCGTCATAAACGCCGGTCTTGATCTCGTTGTAATAGGTGGTCAGGTTGCCCGACACACCCACCGCGCCGGTGCCCCCCAGCCAGTTGACCGCCGGGCCGGGCGCGGCGATCTTGTGCCCCTCCAGGTCAGCGATCTCGTTCACCGGAAAGGTGGTCATCAGCAGGTAGTCGTCGATGCCGATGCCGCCGCCCAGATATTCCAGCCCGTTCTCGTGCCAGGCCGCCTTCATGTCGTCATTGGTTTCCTGAAGCTTGTCCATCCACGACGAGACGGCGGTGGAATCGCTCGACACGAAAGGCGTGAAGTAGGTCACGTTCTGCACCGCCAGCTTGGACGGATCGAACAGGCTCGAAACCAGGCCGATCTCGGCCAGCCCCGCCTCGACCGCCTCCAGTTCGTCGCCCACCTTGGCCAGCGACCCGCCGTATTGCTCCGACCAGTTGATGGAGTACTCCGTTCCCTCCAGCGCGGTGTTGACCGCCGGGATGAAGGTCTGGCTGGCATGCTTGACCCAGCGGAACACCGACGGATGCCCGGCCACGATGGTCACGTTCAGGGTTTCGGCCTGCGCCACCGGCGCCGCCGACCATCCGCTCACCGCCACCGCGGCGGCGAACATCCCGGTTCTGATAAGATTGGTCATCTTCTCCTCCCATTTGTTGGATGAATTGTCCGTTTGTTGTTCTTCGTTCAGCCCTCGACCAGCGCCCGCACCCCGCCGCAGATGAAAGGCACGATGCGGTCCAGCATGGCCTCGACATCGCCGTCGTCGCAAACCCCGCCCGAAAGCCGTTTCGGCCGCCCCGTCTTGGCCATCATCGTCATCCCCACGCCGATGGCGAACATGTAGGCCCAGACGGCATCCGAGCGGCTCAGCCCCGGCTCGACCCGCATCAGCGCGGCGATGAAGGTCTGCGCGATGGGGTCGTAATGGGTCTCGATCAGCTTCTGGTCGCGCGGATCGGCCGAGTTGGCGAAGGCGACCAGGATGCGGGCAAAGGCGCCGCCATCCCGCGCCAGGTCGAGCCCGGTTTCGATTGTGGGGCGAAAGAGCGCTTCGACGATCGCCTCCAGGCGCGGCGTACCGTGCTCGAAAAGCCCGGCCACCAGCGCCGCGCGGCGCGCGTTGATCTGGTTCGAGCGGCGCGCGACCATGGCCTCGAACAGCTTTTCCTTGGTCTTGAAGTGGTAATGGATCAGCCCCTGCGCGACGCCCGCTTCCCCGGCGATGGCGCGCATCGCCGCCCCTTGGTACCCCGAGGCGGCAAAGACCCGCTCGGCGGCGTCCAGGATGGCATCCTGACGGCTTTCGCCCGGCGTGGCGCGGGTGGCTTGCAGTGGCATCAGACCTTCTTCCCCGGATCCTGACTGATCGCCCAGTCAGGATTGTTCGCTGTGGCACCCGCTGTCAAGCTTGCCGTGCGCCGCCGCCGCGCACACCACGCACGGAAAGGCGTGCCGGACTCGTGCGCGCCGGTCGCAGGCCGTCTGACAATTCCCGCAATCGCTCACGTCTTCCCCCCCCCTGTCGGGAACCATCACGGTAAGCCTCGGCCTTTTATCGGTTTCATGGCACGAATTGGCGTCGCCATCACGGAGCGCCCCTTGATGCCGGTAAAGGCGGGGCACTGGCCGCTGCGATAAGCTGGAGGGAGAGAGCAAATTGAACGCGGAGGCGTCATGACCGATTTTTCCGAACAGCGCGCGCAGATGGTGCGCCGTCAGATCCGGGCGCGCGGCGTGCGCGACGAACGGCTGCTGAATGCCATGGGCATGATCCCGCGGGAGCGGTTTCTGCCCGCCCGATGGCAGCACCTTGCCTACCAGGACCGGCCGATCCTGATCGCCGGGGGGCAGGTGGCGCTTCAGCCGCATGTCGTGGCCTACATGATCGAGGCGCTGGTGCTCGCGCCGGGCGCGCGGGTTCTGGAGCTTGGCACCGGCACCGGGTATGCCGCCGCGATACTGGCCGAGATGGGCGCGCAGGTCTACGCGATCGAGGCGAGCGGCCAGTTCGCCGAACGGGCAGCGAGCACGCTTGTCGATCTGGGCTACGGGTCGGTCCATGTGCAGCACGCATCCGATCTGCGCGCCTGGCAGGAGGAGGGGCCATTCGACGCGATCCTCGTTTCAGAGGCGGTGGCGGCGGTGCCCGAGGCGCTGAAGAGCCAGCTCAAGACCGGCGGTCGGCTGGTCGCCGCGGTTGGCACCAGCATGGTCGCCGAGGAGTTGGTGCGCGTGACCCGTCTTGAGAAAGGGCAGTTCGACCGCGAGGACCTGGCCGACATCCGCTTCGTGCCCCTACTCACGGACGAGGGGGAACCGAGCGGCCCGCCGACCGCGCGCCTCGTCGAGACGCGACCGCGCGGGCGCCAGACGTTGCCGGGCCTGATTCTCAACCATGCCGAGGTTTTCGACACCGTCGAGGAAGCCGACCTTTCACCGATGATGGCGCGGATCGGGGACAAGCGCGTGGTGCTGATCGGCGAGGCGAGCCATGGCACATCGGAATTCTACCGGATGCGCGCCCGGATCACCCAGCGGTTGATCGAGGAAAAGGGGTTTACCATCGTCGCGGCCGAGGCGGACTGGCCAGACGCCGCGCATATCGACACCTATGTCCGCCACCGCGCGGCGCCGTCCGCCGGGTGGGAGGCTTTCGCGCGCTTCCCGGAATGGATGTGGCGCAACGAGGAAACCAAAGAATTCGCCGACTGGCTCTACCGCCACAACGCGGATCGCACGGCGCCGGAGATGGCGGGGTTTTACGGGCTCGACCTTTACAGCCTCTTCGCATCCACCCGCGCGATCGTGGACTACCTCGAGGACGTGGATGCCGGCCTCGCCGCTCTGGCGCGCAGGCGTTACGCCTGCCTGTCGCCGTGGGAGGCGGACCCCGCCGCCTACGGCCACGCCGCGCTGACCGGACGATACCGCGACTGCGAAAGGGAGGTGACGCAGATGCTTGCCGACCTCCTGAAAAAGCGAAAGGACTACACCGCCCATGACGGCCACCGTTTTCTGGACGCCGCGCAGAACGCGCAACTCGTCGCCGACGCCGAGCGCTACTACCGCGTGATGTATTACGGCTCGCGAATGTCGTGGAACTTGCGCGACGGGCACATGTTCGACACGCTGATGAACGTGATGGACTTTCACGGCCCGCAGGCGAAGGCCGTGGTTTGGGCGCACAATTCGCATATCGGCGATGCACGGGCGACGGAAATGTCCCGGCGCGGCGAGAAGAACCTGGGCGAGATGTGCGCGCGCGGCTTTGGCAGCGACAGCTATCGCATCGGCTTCGGTACCGATCATGGCGAGGTCGCGGCGGCGTCCGACTGGGGCGGGCCGATGGAAATCAAGCAGGTGCAGCCAGCGCACCGGCAGAGCTACGAGCGGCAGTTTCACCTGACGGGCGCGCCGGGGCTGATCCTGCCGATGCGGGCGGGACAGGAGTTCGACCTCGTCACCGAGCTGGCCGACCAGCGGCTGGAGCGGGCGATCGGCGTGATCTACCGCCCCGAGACCGAGCTTGCCTCGCACTATTTCGAGGCCGAGTTGCCCGCGCAGTTCGACGAGTACGTCTGGATCGACAGGACGACGGCCGTCTCTGCGCTGCCGGTGCACCGGACCGCGGCGCTGCCCGATACCTATCCCTTCGGTGTCTGACGAGGCAGCACGCACCACCCGAGGCATGTACGGCCTGGCGGTGGCGCATGTATCCCTTGTCGTTCGCTCGCCAAGTCCGGTTGCTGCCGGGAACTGTGCCCGGCGGCCCGGCGGTATGGGTTTGTCATCCAATCGCCCTTACGGGGCGCGCCAATGACGGCTCCTCAGCCCCCGTCGGTGCCCGTCGCACTGCTGTCGCGCAATGCATGGAAGGTCGCGATAACCTCTTGGCGCACGTCCTCCGGCTGCCCTTCCACCGCGTTGGCGAGGCACTTCAGTTCGCGCCGGGTTCGGTGCAGGTTGTCGATCAGCGACAGCACGACCGGGATCGTGTCCGTCGGGACCGACATTTCCTTCCTCAGGTCGCATAGCAGCCGGATCCGGGCAATATCGAGGTCGTCGAAAACCGGCCCCTTGTCGCCACGCGCCGGACGCACCCAGCCCTCGTCCACCCACAACCGCAGATCCCGCATGGTCACCCGCCGGACGCAGGCGACGACGGTGCGTTCATCATAGCTCATGTCTTCCTCCGCAGTTCCTTGCGCGGATCGAAATGCGCGTGCTCGCGCCAGCGTTTCGCCAGCGTCTCCATCTCGTCGTCGATCCGGTCGGGCAGCACGATCTTCAGACGCACGACCTGGTCCCCGTCCTTGCCCTTGGCCGCGGCGATTCCCTTTCCCTTCAGCCGCAACCGATGTCCCGAGGACGCACCTTTCGGGATGGTCATCGACACCGTACCCGCGATCGTCGGAACCTCCACCTTCGCACCCAGCACCGCCTCGTCAAAAGTCACCGGCAGCTCTATCTCGATGTCGTCGCCATCGCGGTGGAAGACCGGATGCGGCCGCACCGCGACCGTCACCAGCGCGTCGCCGGCCGGCCCCGTCCCGTAGCCCTGCCCGCCCTTGCCGCGCAGTCGCAGTGTCTGGCCGTCGCGCAGCCCGGCCGGGATCGAAATCTCGAGCCCCTTGCCATCGGGCATGGTGACGCTGCGCTTGCCGCCTCGCGCCGCGTCCATGAAATCGACCTCGAGGTGATAGCGCATGTCGGGACCGCGCGCGTGGACTTCCTGACGGAAGCCGCCGCCGCCGGCGGCCTGGCGCCGCGCGAAGAGATCGGAAAAGATGTCCGACATGTCCTCGAATCCCTCCGGCCCCGCGCCCGGCTCATAGCGCCGCCCCTCGTCGCGGCCGGCATACTGGTGGTAATAGTGCCGTTCGGGGCGCTCCTGCCCCGAGGCGTCTATCTCGCCCGCGTCAAACTGGCGGCGCTTCTCGGCATCGCCCAGCAGGTCGTAGGCCGAGGACACGTCCTGAAACTCGGCCTTCTTGGCGGGATCGTCGGGATGCAGGTCGGGATGCAGGCGCTTGGCCAGCTTGCGGTAGGCTTTCTTGATCTCATCCTGCGTCGCGGTTTTGGAGACGCCCAGAACCTTGTAGGGATCATCGCTCATTTGTCAGTTTTCCGTCCACATTTGCAGCCATGTTCTTTCGAATTCCCTGCCCTGGCAAGTCGCCCGGGAAGCCGCGCCGATGGCCGGTTGGCGCCCGCCGTCCTTGTCCATGGTCGCCTCCATAACGTCTGCTCCGCCACCGCCGCAGCGGTGCATACGCGACCGGACTCGCGTGTGCGTGGTTCGGCTTCACGATCCAGACAACGGTGGCGGGGCGCAATGATCCATGTCAAGGCTCGGTCGTTCACCCTGATCGACGCTGTGCAGCCCGCCGCCCCTCGCAGAAAGCACACCGCACGCGTTGATTGACGTCAAGGCATGCGGTTGCATTGGGCATATGCTGGGCAACAAGCCGGTGCGTGAGGAAAGAGTGCAGCGATGCCCCTGCCACTTGCCGACGCTTGCATGCCGCCAGCCCAAGGAGGAGAACGAGCGATGGCCGACGAGCAGGACAAGGTGATCCGCTTCCTGGCGGATCCGGCGACCCATGGCGGCGCCGAGGTGAACCACCTGGAAACCCACGGCGCGCATGTCTTTCTCGCCGGGAACGAGGCGTTCAAGATCAAGCGCGCGGTGCGCTACGACTACATGGATTTCTCGACGCTAGAGGCGCGGGAGCGGATGCTCAAGCGCGAGCTTGATCTGAACCGGCCCGCCGCGCCGCAAATCTACCGCGACGTGGTGCCGGTGACGCGCGAGGGCGGCAGGCTGACGCTGGGCGGGGATGGCCCGCCGGTGGAATGGGTGTTGCGAATGTGGCGTTTCCCGGACGGCGCCGAACTGTCGGCGGTGGCCGCGCGCGGCGAGCTCACGGACAAGCTGGCGGAGGAACTGGGCCGCGTCGTGGCGGACTATCACGCGCGGGCGCCGCGGCGCGAGGGCGACGGGGCAGACCGGATCGATGCGGTCGTGTCCGAACTGGAGGGCACCTTCGCGGGGATGCGCGATGCGCTCGGTGCAAGGCGGGTATCGGCCTTTTCCGAGGGCGCCCGCGCGGCACTGGACAGGGCCGCGTCGCTGCTTTCCCGGCGCGGCCGCAATGGGCGGGTTCGGCGCTGCCACGGCGACCTGCACCTTCGCAACCTGGTGCTGATCGAGGGCCAGCCGGTGCCTTTTGACGCCCTGGAATTCGACGAGAGGCTCGCGACATGCGACATCCTTTACGATCTCGCCTTCCTGGTGATGGACCTGCAACACCATGGGCTCGACCGGGCCGCGAACATCGTCTTGAACGCCTGGCTGTTCGCCCAGGAAGGCGCCGAGGATGACGGGCTAGCGGCGTTGCCGCTGTTTCTTGCGGTGCGGGCGGGGATTCGGGCGATGGTGGAGGTGCAGACCGCTTCGGTGGCGCATCACGCGACCGCCTCCGATACGGATGCCCGGGACTACCTGGACTATGCGCTGAAGGCGCTGGAAGGCACGCCGCCGCGACTGGTGGCCGTGGGCGGGCTGTCGGGGACCGGCAAGTCGACGCTGGCCCGGCATCTGGCCCCCGGGGTCGGCCGTGTGCCGGGGGCGGTGCATCTGCGCAGCGATCTGGAGCGCAAGGCGCTGTTCAGCGCCGGCCCGCTGGAGCACCTGCCCGACGACGCCTATACCGACGCCGCCGGGCGCGCCGTCTATGACCGTCTGCTGGAGCGGGCGGAGACGATCCTGGGGACCGGCCAGTCGGTTCTGCTCGACGCCACGTTCCTCTCGCCACAGGAGCGGGACGGGGCGGCGACGCTGGCGCGACGGGCCGGTGTGCCTTTCTTCGGGCTCTGGCTGGAGGCGCCGCAGCCGACGCTGACACGCCGTGTGACCGCGCGCCGCGATGATGCGTCGGACGCCGATGCGGCTGTAGTGGCCAAGCAGGCGGATCGGGACATCGGGCAGGTTGACTGGGCGCGGCTCGACGCATCCGGCCCGCTGGACGATACTGTCGCGCGAGCCCGCGCGCGACTTTCCGGGCGGTGATGCACCATGGCAGGCCAAAACGACGCGAAGGAACGGGTCGAGAAACTGCGCGAAGAGATCGCCCGGCATGACCGGCCTTGCTATATCGGCAACGCGCCCGAAATACCGGACGCATCTGGCCACGGTGTCGCGGCGATCAACGAAGCCGCGTTGCGCAAGATGCTGGGTTGAGGAGGACCACGCCATGCCCGTCCACAACACCGAGATCGCCACGATCTTCGACCATGTCGCCGACCTGCTAGAAATCCGCGAGGCGAACCGCTTTCGCGTGCGCGCCTACAGAAACGCGGCGCGCACGGTCCGCGACCAGAGCCGGTCGGTGGCCGACATGCTGGAAGACGGCGAAGATCTTTCCGAGCTGCCGGATATCGGCGAGGATCTCGCGGCAAAGATCGCGGAGATCGTGAGGACCGGCAGCTTGCCGTTTCTCGACGAAATCTCCGGGGAGGTGCCCGAAGCCATCGTCGCCGCCACGCGGATTCCGGGCATCGGCCCGAAACGGGCGCGCGCGCTATTCGATGCGCTCGGTCTCGGCTCGATCGACGACCTTCGCAAGGCCGCCGACGAGGGCAGGATCGTCGAGGTCGAGGGATTCGGGCCCAAGACCCAGGCGAAGATCCGCGACGAACTCGCCCGCGGCGACTTTGCCGAACACCGCATCCGGCTTGATATCGCCGAGGATTTCGCCGAGCCGCTCGTGGAATGGATTCGACAGATAGACGGGGTGAAAAAGGCGATGATCGCCGGCAGCTACCGCCGCCGAAAGGAGACGGTGGGCGATCTCGACATTCTCGTGGCGGGAGAGGACGGCGCCGCCATCATCGACCGCTTCACACGGTATGACGAGGTCGCGGACATCGCCTCGAAGGGCAAGACACGGTCGACCGTCACGCTGCGCGCGGGCCTTCAGGTGGACCTTCGGGTGGTACCGGAGGCGAGCTGGGGCGCGGCACTGCACTACTTCACCGGCTCCAAGGCGCACAACATCGCCGGCCGCAGGCGGGCACAGGACCGCGACCTGAAGCTCAACGAATACGGAGTTTTCGACGGAGAGAAGCGAATTGCCGGTGCCACCGAGGAAGAAGTCTACGACAAAATCGGCCTGCCCTGGATCGCCCCGGCCCTGCGCGAAAACCGCGGCGAGATCGAGGCCGCCGAGGAGGGCGCGTTACCCAGGCTCGTGGCGCTGGACGACATCAAGGGCGATTTGCATGCGCACACCACCGCGTCAGACGGAAAGAACACGCTGCGCGAAATGGCACAGGCGGCGCAGGAGCGGGGCTACGAATATCTCGCGATCAGCGACCATTCAAAAAGCCAACGGGTGGCGGGTGGCCTTTCCGAGGACGAGATCGAGGCGCAAATCGACGAGATCGACCGGCTCAACGAGGCGTTTGACGGCTTTCGCCTGCTGAAATCCTGCGAGGTCGATATCCTTGAGGACGGGGCGCTGGACTTCTCCGACGCGCTTTTGGGAAAGCTCGACCTCGTCGTCGCCTCGGTGCATTCGAAGTTCGACCTCGCCGAAGACGCCCAGACCGACCGCATCGTGCGCGCCATGGACAACCCGCGCGTCAGCATCATCGGCCACCCGACGGGGCGGCTTGTCGGCGAACGGCGCCCATATGCGGTCGATGTCGAACGGCTTGTGGTGGCGGCGCGCCAGCGGGGCTGCTGGCTTGAACTCAACGCCGATCCGCACCGGCTGGACCTCAACGACGTAAACTGTCGCATGGCCAAGGAGCACGAGGTCAAGATCGCGATCTCGACCGACGCGCATTCGACGGGCGGGCTTGGCAACATGCGCCACGGCATCGACCAGGGCCGGCGCGGCTGGCTTTGCGCGGCCGATGTGCTGAACACGCGAAGCTGGAACGCCGTCTCGCGCCTGCTGCGGCGCGGCTGAGGGGGATACCGGCGATGCCCCCGGCCGCGCGCACGGGTCTTGCCGGGGCGGTCGCGCCGGCGTATTTCGCTGGGTTGCGTGAATAGCTACGCCCCACCGCCCGCCTGCATCAACCGGCGCGGGCGCAGCATGTCACCGTATGAGCGGTTGGGCAGGCCGCCAAGGCCGAGGGAGTCGACGGCGCAGAGCGCCGAGGCCGGATCGGGGTCATCGAGCGCGAGCGTAAGCCTGCTGCGACCACGGACAGTCGCGCGGCAAAGTTCGGCCCGGCAACTGCCGCTGCGGAAAACCAGCCGCGCCTTTCGCACCGTTGCCGGCATGACCTGCGGCGCGCTTGCGGCAAGATCGACCAGAAGATGCGCCGGCGAGAGGCCCGCTTCGGGCTGCAATCCTCCGGCCAGACCCAGCGCCCTGGCAACGACCGCCAGCGTGCGCCGCGAGAGCGGAAACGGTGTGGATACCGGGCATGTCCAGAATTGCAAAACGCCCAAATCCGGGCCACGGCGCTTGACTTCAAGCCGCGCGCCATCCCTCAGCTTGACGAGCGTCTCGGGGCTGAACGGGGTTGCGAGATAGATGTCGGCGCGGCTTTCGCCGCTTTCAAGCGCCCACTGGCCTTGCAGCCGCGTGGCGGCCCGGGACTGCCGGCGTGGCCATGCGCGAAACTCGAAGCGCCCCTCCCCGGCCTCGGAATCCCGGGGCTCGATTCGAACGAAAACGCCCCCGGTCACGGCCGCGCCTCCCGGGCGGGGGCGAGCAGATCGTCAACGCCAAGACCGTCGAGGTCCGCCCGAACCAGCGCCGCGATCAGGCAGGGAAAGCGGTCGCGCCCGACCATATCGACAAGCGCCTCCGGCGTATCCGGCAGACCAAGCCGCCGGGCGGCCTTGCGGGCCTTGCGGTCGAAAAACGGGAAGTGTTCGGGCCAGACGGCTTGCACCTCGCGCAAGAAAATGTCGGCGCCAACGCCGCCGATGCCCTTGAACGCCTTAAGCCGGGCGCGCGCGGCATCGGGGTTCTCGCCAGCCTTTGCGCGCAGCTTGCGCAGATCGCCGCCGTAATCGGCGAAAACCCGGTTGGCGGTATCGCCAAGCATCGTTGCGGTGCGCTCATCGAAGCGCGCGTATCCGGCGCGGTTGAGCACGCGAACCCGGTCCTCCCACGCGCTTTCAGCCATGTGATCGGCGGTTGTCCATCCCGCATCGCTGAGCGCGCGCGCGGCGTCGAGCGCGGTGCGATACGAGATCCGCGCGCTCATCAAGAGCGCCGCGCAAAGCCAACGGAAAAGCGGCGCAGGGGTGTTCCTCGCAAGATCAATGCCCAACTCGGCGGAGAACAGCGTTCCTCTCCGGTCGAGAAGGCATTGAACAAGGTCTTCCGTCTCTGACGGCATGATGAATCCTTCGCCGCGTTTACCGGTACTGCTGCGATTTGGCCGCCCCGGCGGCAAAAGGTCATTAACGCGGGTTAATGTCGCCCCCGTGCGCCTTCCACATGCGGCGGTTCTGAACCAAAGCCCCCCCGCCGGCCGAAAGATGCACCGCGGCCGCATCCGTCGCAACTGCAGCCGCGTGGCAGGGCGCCACCGGCTTCGGCGCGATCACTTGCCGGCATTCCGGTGGCGCCCCTACTCGGCGTCACTACCCCGGTCCGACGTGCTGACAGCTTCGAAACCTGCGACGACGTCCAGCAGTTCGCGGGTGATCGATTCCTGCCGCTTGCGGCGGTAGGC
This sequence comes from Sediminimonas sp., assembly GCF_024637375.1. GTDB lineage: Bacteria > Pseudomonadota > Alphaproteobacteria > Rhodobacterales > Rhodobacteraceae > Sediminimonas. Next base: position 75,608 of record NZ_JAGXFK010000039.1, read on the forward strand.
TGCGGTCAGGTCGTCCTGGCGCTCCTCGATGTTGCGCTCGGCGCTTTGCATCGCGGCAAGGCGGGTGGCATGTTCGCTGGCCAGTGCCTCGGCCAGCGCGCGATAGAGGATCACGAAAAGACGCTGCCGCACCAGCCACGACATCAGCCGCTCGGGCGGCATCCGGAAGAAGGGAAGGCTGGGCCCGGGCCAATCGGCACTGGCGAGCCCGGCCAGCGTGCGCTCGGGGATGGGCAGCAGGCGGCGTTCGTTCGGCTCGGCGGTGACGCGACCCCGGCGGCGATTGTGGACGAGGCGAACGCGGGCGATTCCACGCTCGCGAATCCAGCGGTCGATCTCGATGATCACCGTCTGAACCGTGGTGGTAAGCCCACCCACCGACCCCGGAAGCGCGAGGCGCCAGTCGGCCGGGTGGCCCTTGGCCTCAAGCCGGGCTGCGGCACGGGCGCCGATGACGGCGAGAAGCACGGTGTCGCCGCCGAGATGTTCGGCGCCGAAGCGGGCGATGGTTTCGTTGTAGCGCCCGCACAGGCCGCGATCCGAGCCGATCACGATCAATGCCTCGCCCCCCTTGCCGGGCGCGGTTTCGGGCAGCGGTAGGCCACGCGCGCGGCGATCGTGCAGCAGCGCGACAAGGCCGAGTTCGGCGGTGCGCTCGTAATCGGCAAGTGCCGCCTCGGCCTGCTCGTACTGGCGGATGGAGACCGCCGAGAGGGCTTTCATCGTGCGCACGATCGAACGGATCTCGCCAGTCGTGGCAAGCGCCCCCGAGAGCCCCTCAAGCGTTTCCATCGCTGCCCTCCCCACCCTGCCCGAGCGCCACGCGAATCCGGCGAAGAAGCGTTTCGCGGTCCTCGTCGGTCAGCCGTTCGCCGCCGGTGATGCGCTCGGCAAGATCGGGCAGGTCGTTGCGGACGGCCTGGCGCACCTTTTCCTCGGACGCGGCCACGTCGTCGGGATCGACCCCGTCGAACAGCCCCTCGGTGGCTGCCAGCAGCGCAGCGATCTGTTCGGGCGCGCCAAGGTGGTCATGCTCGCGTTGCTTGAGCACCTCGCGCACGCGCACGCCGCGGGCCAGCTTGGCGCGGGTCTCGTCGTCGAGCTGGGTGCCGAAGCGGGCGAAGCTCTCAAGTTCCTCGAACTGGGAATACATCAGCCGCAGGTTACCGGCGACGGCGCGAAAGGCGGGCAACTGCGCCTTGCCGCCCACCCGGCTGACCGAGATGCCGATGTCGATGGCGGGCAGGTGACCCTTCTCGAAAAGATCGGGCGAAAGGTAGATCTGCCCGTCGGTGATCGAGATGAGGTTGGTCGGGATATAGGCCGAGATATTCTGCGCCTGGGTCTCGACCACCGGCAGCGCGGTCAGCGAGCCGCCGCCGTGACCGTCGCGCAGGTGCGTCGCCCGTTCCAGAAGGCGCGAATGGATGTAGAAGATATCGCCCGGGTAGGCCTCGCGCCCCGGCGGGCGGCGCAGCAGCAGGGAAAGCTCGCGGTAGGCGCGCGCATGGCGCGTCAGGTCGTCGTAGACGATCAGCGCGTCGCGGCCCTGCTGCATGAAATGCTCGGCAATGGCGGTGGCGGCGTAGGGGGCGACAAACTGTAGTCCCGGCGCGTCGTTGCCGCCCGCGACGACGACGACGGTTCGCTCCATCGCGCCGCCCTCGCGCAGGCTCTGCACCACGCGCGCCACCGCCGAGGCGCGCTGACCGATGGCGCAGTAGATCGAGACGACGCCGCTGTCGCGCTGGTTCAGGATCGCATCGACGGCGATGGCGGTCTTGCCGGTCTGGCGGTCGCCGAGGATCAACTCGCGCTGGCCACGACCCACCGGAATCGCGGCATCCACCGCCTTGATGCCGGTCTGAAGCGGCACGTTGACCGGTGCGCGGTGCATGATCGGCGGCGCCGGGCGTTCGACGGGGCGGCGTGCCTCGGCCTCGATCGGCCCGCCATCGTCGAGCGGACGGCCGAGCGCATCGACGACTCGGCCGAGCATCGCCTCGCCCACCGGCACATCCACGACCCGGCCCGTGCGGCGCAGCCGGTCGCCGGGCCTGAGGCGCGCGGTGTCGCCAAGGACGATCACGCCGATCCGCCCTTCGCGCAGGTTCGAAGCGATGCCCATCACGCCATGCGGAAAGCGCACCAGTTCGTCGGCGTGCAGATCGGTGAACCCGGCAACCTGGGCCACGCCGCTGCCCACCGAAAGGACGCGCGCTATCTCCGCCAGGTCCAGTGCCGGTTCGACTTGCGCGAGCGCCCGGCCGAGCGGGGCGAAGAAATCCTCCTCGGGTTCGAAAAGCGATTTCATGTGGCAGACCGCTCCGGCCGGGGGGGTCGAGCGGTGGCGGCGCTGTTCTGCGCTGTCCCGGCGGCACGGGGACCGCGCCCTTCGCTGTCCAGGATTTCGTCGAGAGCTGTCTCAAGGCGCCTGAGGTGCCGCGCGGCCGACCATTCCACGGTCTGATCGCCGATGGTCAACCGCACCCCCAGAAGCACATCCTCGTCCTCCCGGTAGGCGACGGGAATGTCGCTCGCGAGTGCCTCGTGCAGCGCCCGGGTGATCTTGCCGCGGGTGGTCGGGTCGAGCGGGCGACCGGTCGCGATGACCGCGCTGTCGGCTTGCCGGGTGGCCTCGACAAGCCTCGCGCGCGCATCCTCGTCGAGCGATTCAAGGCGCGAGACGAAGGTCGTGGCGATGCGCTCGGATAGGTCGGTGCCGGCGAAATCGGCAAGCACACGTTCGGCGATGTCGATAAGTCGCTGCCCGGCATGGCGCTGGAGCCTGCGGGTGAATTCGTCGCGTTCCTCCTCCAGATGGCGCTGCCAGGTCTTGCGCTTGTCTTCCATCTCGGCGCGGAGTTCTGCTTCCAGCTCTTGATGCAGTTCGGCCGCGTCGGCGCGCGCCTTATCGAGGATGCCAGCCTTTTCTTCGGCGAGCGCGGCTCGCTCCTTGCCGAGTCGTTCGGCCTCCTCCGCGGCCTCCTGGCGGGTGGTTCTGGCCTGTGCCAGGCGGTCCTCGATGCGCGCCTCGCGGCGACGCATGGCCGCGCTTATCGGTCGATAGAGGAAGCGTTGCAGCAGCCAGACCAGAACAAGGAAGTTGACGATCTGCGCCGCAACCGTGAGCCAGTCGATTTGCACGGCTTCAGCCCCCGGCCGCTTGCGTGGCGAGGTCGATGAAAGGATTGGCGAAGATCAGGATCATCGAGACCACGAAACAGTAGATCGCGGTGGATTCGATCATCGCCAGGCTGACGAAAAGCGTCCGCGTGATCGTGGCCGATGCGTCGGGTTGCTGTGCGATCGCCTGCAACGCCTGCGCGGCGGCCCGGCCTTCGGCAAGTGCCGGCCCGATCGAGCCGATGGCGATGGTAAGGCCCGCCGTTGCGATAGAGATCGCGGCGATCCAGAGGCTTGGATCCATGGGTCAGTCTCCTGCAGTGTTGGGATTGTCGGTGTCGGGTTGATTGTCGGGCTTGGGGCGCGACCGGCTTGCCGAGGCAATGTAGACCATCGCGAGGATCGCGAAGATATAGGCCTGTATCAGCCCGGTCAGCAGGCCGAGAAGCTGCATCAGGATGGGGAAGAAGAACGGCGCGACGCTGATCAGGATGCCGACGATGACGGTTCCGCTCATCACGTTACCGTAGAGCCGGACAGCCAGTGCCAGGGTGCGCGAAAGCTCGCCGATCAGGTTGAACGGCAGCATCAGCGGCGTCGGGTGAATATAGGTCTTCAGGTAGCCACCGAGCCCGCGCCGGGTGATCGAAAAGATCGGCACCGCGATCAGCACGCAGATGGCCAGCGCCGCGGTGGTCGAGAGCGAGCCGGTCGGCGGCTCGTAGCCCGGCACCACCGCCAGCAGGTTGGCCGTTGCGATAAACAGGAACAACGTGCCGATGAACGGCAGGTAGCGGTCGGGGTCGTCAGCGCCCACCTCGTCGATCTGGTCGCGGATCGCGGTGACGATCACCTCGAGCATCACCTGCCAGCGCGAGACCGTCTCGCCTTCGCTCAGCCGTGCGGTGATAGCCCGCGACACGATGACGAGGAACGCCATCACCAGCCAGGTGAAACCCACGGTCGCGGTGAGGCGCCAGCCCTGCCATTCCGCAAGCACCCAGGCATCGGGACTTATTTCCATGTCGCCCTCCCTTCGGCTGCGCGGGCGCGCCGGGTGGCGGCCACGCGAACGGCGACGAACCCCGCGAGCGCGGCGACAAGTTCGCCCGCCCCGGCGCCGAGCGCGATCGCGGCGCCCAGCGCGCCGAGGACGAGCACCGCCCGTGCGAGCGCCAGCGCGGCGAAGGTGGCGGCGGGGCGCGACCCCGACAGCGCCCGCACCGACGCCCAGAGCAATCCGAGATAGAGCGCGCCCAGGACGGCCCCCGCCGCGAAGGACGCGGCCAGTGTTGCCGGGTCTCCGGTCATCTTCGCCCCCGCTCAGTCATCGCGCCCCTCTCTTTGCACCCAGTACCAGGCATTGAAACTGCCAAGCGCCGCACCGGCGAGAAGCAGGACGAGCGTCCACGAGGTCTCCCCCGGCCAGCGCCGGTCGATCCAAAGCCCCAGCGCGATGCCGGCGATCACCGGCACGGCGACGGCCCAGCCGACCATACCGAACATTGCCAGCCCGTACCAAACGCTCTTGCGCCGGCGCTTGCGGGCCTCTTCCATCGACCTTGCCTTGCGGGCGATGGTGTCGGTTTCGTCCTCGTCGCTCATCGCCCGGCCAGGTCCAGATCGCGGAAGCGGCGGATCATGCTTGCCTCCAGCCGGGCCAGCGCCGCACGGGCCTCGTGTTCGGTTTCGTCCTGGCGGCGGAACTCCTCCTCGACGCGCCGGCGCAGGCGGGCCAGGTCATGGCCCTCGACGGCGCCGCGCACGGCCACGCGCACCTCATCGCCGCACTTGACCAGCGTTCCCGAGTTCACCGCAACGAAACGTTCGGCCCCTTCCTCGGAGGTGTAGACCAGGATGCCCGGCACCAGTTCGGATACGAAATCGCCGTGCCGGGGCAGAAGGCCGAAATGCCCGTCCGGTGCCTCGGCGACGATGCGACGGACTTGTCGGTCGAGGCAGCGGCGCGCCGGGGTGAGCACTTCAAGCCGCATCGGCGCCCTCCGCGAGCTCGTCGACCGACCCGATCATGTAGAGATCGCCCTCGTCGCGGCCCTTGAATTCGCCCGAGAGAATGCGCTCGCAACTGGTCAGGGTTTCTTCCAGGGGAACGAGGCGCCCTTTCTGCCCGGTCATCGCCTCGGTCGAAAAGAAGGGCTGGGTGAGGAAACGCTCGATCTGGCGCGCCTGGCGCACCGTGGCGCGGTCCTTCTCGGAAAGCTCCTCGAGGCCGAGCATGGCGATGATGTCCTTGAGTTCCTCGTATTCGGCCAGCGTGTTGCGCACGGCGCGCGCGATGCGGTAGTGGCGCGGGCTGACCGTGCCGGGCGTCAGCATCCGCGAAAACGACTGCAACGGGTCGATCGCCGGGTAGAGCCCCTCGGAGGCTTTCTTGCGCGACAGCACGATCGAGGCGGAGAGGTGGGCGAATGTGTGCGTGGCGGCCGGATCGGTGAAATCGTCGGCCGGCACATAGACCGCCTGGATCGAGGTCATCGCGCCGCGGTCGGTGGAGCAGATGCGCTCCTCCAGATCGGCAAGTTCGGTGCCCAGCGTCGGCTGATAGCCGACGCGGCTTGGAATGCGGCCCAACAGGCCCGACACCTCGGCGCCCGCCTGCACGAAGCGGAAAATGTTGTCGATCAGCACCAGCACATCGCGGCGGCGATCGTCGCGGAACCATTCGGCCATGGTCAGCGCCGCGTGGCCGACGCGGAATCGCACGCCGGGGCTTTCGTTCATCTGACCGAACACCATCACCGTGTTGCCCAGAACGCCCGCCTCGCCCATCTCGCGGTAAAGTTCCTCGGCCTCGCGCGAACGCTCGCCGATGCCGCAGAACAGGCTGACGCCTTCATATTCGGCGACCATGTTGTGAATCATCTCGGTGATCAGCACCGTCTTGCCCACGCCCGCGCCACCGAAAAGGCCCGCCTTGCCGCCGCGCTCCAGCGGGCTGAGCAGGTCGATGGCCTTGATGCCGGTCTCGAAAATCTCGCCCTCGACCCGGCGCTGTGCCAGCGGCACCGGATCGCGCAGGATCGGGCGGCGGTGGACATCGCCCAAGGGCGGGCCGTCGTCGATGGTCTCGCCGAAGAGGTTGAACATGCGGCCCAGCACCGCATCGCCCACCGGAACCTCGATGGGCCGCCCCGTGTCGCGCACAGCCAGGCCGAGGCGCAGATCAGGC
>NZ_JAGXFK010000040.1 GCF_024637375.1 Sediminimonas sp.
CGCTGCACGGTGGGCACGATCAAGAGCCGGGTCAGCCGGGGACGCACCATCCTCAACCGATCCGTCGCATACGATCTGGCGGCGTAGCGAGAGCCGCCTCGATCCCGGACGGCGCGAACACCGCGACCTGCGTGGCGATGGCCGGAACGTAGCCGATCACCACGCAGGGCGCGGCCCCGATCATGGACGTGACCCGCTCCCGTTCGGAGCCGCGAGGCGCTATCTCCTCGACGGTCTCGGGCGTTTGGCACGCCGCGATACCGTCACGAGCGGGCATCCACGCCACCAACACGGCCCCGTCAGGTTATCGCCGCCGAGATAGCCCCTGGCAACAAAGCCACCTCGGCAAGAGGTCTAGAACGTCCAGCGCTGCGAGTTTTCTTGCCCCCCTCGCATCGTGATGGCGCCCCGAAACCTGTTGAAAGGTTTGGTTGTTTGTGGCCACAATAAATGGGGGAACAGTGATTTGCAGACCTTGATCATCCTACTGGGCTGGACGGTCCTTGCCTGGCTTCTGGTGCGGGCAACGCAGCCGCCAGCCGATGCCACCGCGCCGCAATCGGCACCGTTCCTGGGCGGGGGCACGACCGGCACCCATGCCTGGCAACGCTATCACTTCCGCCCTTATACAATGACGCTGGTCTTCATCGCCTTCGAGATGGAGATGATGTTCATGTATCCATGGGCCGTCGTCTTCGTGTCGGAAGGCATCAAGGCGTTGGCCGAGATGGGCATGTTCCTGGCGATCCTGTCGGTCGGCATCCTGTATGGCTGGCGCGAGGGGGTGTTCCGGTGGGAGTGATGCGCCTGTCCCGCTTGGCGTCTCGCGCACCCGCGCCGGTCTTTGGCGCCATCGGGCCCGGGTGGCAGGTGGCCGTGGAGCGGTTATTGGCGCGGTCAGGGCTGCGACGGGCACTAACGCCGCGCGACGCGGGCATCCTGCTGGTCGCGGGCGACATGCCGGGCGACGCCGCCGAGGCGCTGGGTCGGGTCCACGACCAGCTTCCCCACCCGCGCGCGACCTTGCGCTGGACCGTATCCCACGAGACCGCGGACGCGGTTGCGGACCGAATCGTGGCGTCGTGGCGCGACCTCGGCGCGATCGACGAGGCAGATCTCCTTCCCGATCAGCCGCCCAACGAATGGAAGGGCGTCGGGCCGCACGGACAAGGTGGCAAGGGGATGATGGGCGGCACCCCCTACGGCCGGCCCATGGCGATGACCGGAGAGGACATCCGCGACGGCCTGCAGCTTGACCGCTACACCGCGCGGATCGGTCCCTTTGCGCCGATGCTGCCGCCGGGGCTGGTGCTCGAGGTGACACTCCAGGGCGACGTGATCGTTGCAGCGACCGTGCAGCACCCGCCCTTCGCCCAGCCGGTCGATGCCGACGCGCCCGAACTTTGCGCCGCGCGGATGCTGACGATTCTGGGGCTCGACGGGCCGGCACGCCGGGCCATTCACGGGCGCCGACCCGGCGGGATCTGGGTCCGGGGCGCCGTGCCGCGCGGGCTGGGCGGGATCGAGGGCGCGGGCGACGCGCGCGACCGGCTCGCCGCGTTTCTCGGGGGCGACCGCGCCGCCGTCACCGCGCCGGACCTGTCCGAACTCCTGCCGGGCCTCGAATGGTCCGAGGCGATGCTGGTGATGGCCTCCCTGCCCCCGTCCGCGATCCTGCGCGCCGCGCGACTGCCGGAGGCCGCATGACCGCCCTGCTCGCCCTTGCCGTCCTCGGAACGCTCGCGCTCGGCGCGGTTTTCGCCGTGGCGATGGACGGGCGCATCGCGCAGCTCGCCGCGGGCTTCGCGCGCCAGCGGATCGAAACCGAAGCGCCGGACCGGCTGAACCGCGACCTGGCCGCCGTGTGGTACCTCGCCCTCGCCGCCGCCGGGCTGTCCGTCGTGCCGTTCGCCCCCGGCCTCGCACTGATCGACAGCCCCGTGGGCATCGTCATCTGGGGCACCTGCGAAGCGCTGACGATCATCACCGTGTTCCTGCACGGCTGGTCGTCCAATGCGCCGTTTCCACTGATCGGCGCCTACCGCTACGTCGCCATCGGCCTGCCGGTCATGCTGCCGTCGATGTTCGTCCTGATCGCCGCCGCCCTGCCCGCCGAGAGCCTGTCGCTTCCGGCCATCGTCGAGAGCCAGCGCGGGATGTGGAACGTGATCCGCCAGCCACTGGGCCTGCCGCTCTTCGCCATCGTGGTGCTGACGCTGACACTGCGCGGGCCGATGGATTTCGCCGACGCGGCCGACATCGCCACCGGAACCTCGGCCGAGGAAAGCGGCGCGGCCCGTGGGCTGTGGGAAATCGCGCGTGCGGCGATGCTGGTCTCGGCCTCGGCCCTCGCGGCGACGCTGTTTCTGGGCGGGCCGCTGGGGCCGGTGCTGCCGGGGCCGGTATGGCTGTGGATCAAGACAGCGGCGCTGATGGCGATATTTGCATGGCTGGGCCGCCGCGTCGCGCGCACCACGCCAAGCCGAATGCTGACGATCCTGTGGATCGTGCTTTTGCCGCTGTCCTTCCTGCATCTCGCCATGGCGGGGGTGTTCGCACTATGACCGATCTGCTCGTCGCCTTGCTCGCGGCCTTCGCCGTCTGGACCGGATGGCGCGTGTTCCGCGTCGATTCCATGGTGCGCGCGTCGTTCTCGCTGATGCTGTCCTTCGTCGCGGTGGGGGGCATCGGGGTGCTGCTTTCGGCCCCCTACATCGGCATCGCCACGGTCTTCATGATGGCGGTCGAAATGATGGTCATGGCGATCTTCATGGTGATGTTCATGATGAACCCTGCGGGCCTCAACCCGATGTCGATGGTCCACCAGCACCGCATATCGATCGGCGCAGGCCTCCTGGCGGCTCTCGCACTTGGCGCGGCCGTGCTGCTGTCGCCGCTACCGTCGAACCCGGTCCTGTCCGAGGCGGACGTGGTGGCCGAGTTGGGGCACGAGCTGCTGGGTCCGTCGATGCTGATCTTCGAGACGGCCGGCGTGGCACTTCTGGCAACGATGCTCGGCGCAGTGATCCTGTCATCCCGGCAGGGCCGCTTCGGAAACTCCGACGAGGGATCGCGCCCGCCCGGCTTGACCCCGGAGGGCGAGCCGGCAGGCCGGAAGCCCGAAGGTGGCGGCGGGCATCACCATCATGGAGGACACGGATGACCCTTTCCATCGTCCTTCTGGGGGCCGCCGCGCTGATCGGGATCGGGCTCTATGGCGCGCTCAGCCAGCAAAGCTTCGTCATGCTGATGATGGGGCTCGAACTGATGCTCAACGGCGCGCTGCTGGCGATCATCGGGTTCTGGTCGCTGGCCCTTGGCGGCATGCCCGAGGGGCAGCTTCTGGCGATCCTCGTCATGGCCGTGATGGCGATCGAGATGGCCATCGGCTTTGCCCTGATCGTCGCGGTCTATCGCAAGCGGCAGGCCGACATGACCGAAAGCATCGGGACGCTCAAGCAGTGATCTGGGCATTGGCATATCTGCCGGCCCTGACCGGCCTGGCCATCTGGGGCATCGGCGGATCGCGCGCGCAGATCGGGACGTTGGGGGCCATCGCTGCCGCGACGACGCTGGCGCTGGCGATCGCCGCGGGCGGCGAGACCGGACATATCGCGTGGTCGGGATTGATCGTGCTGCAAGCCGCCCTGCCCCCGCTCGCGCAGGCCGTCGCGATCACCGTGCCTGCGGTCTTGCTGGCCATCACGGTTTTCGCCGCGGCCCACGAAGAGACCGGTGGATTACCGCGGCTGATCGGCATCATGCTGGTCTTCACCGGCGGGATGGAGCTTGTCGTGATCGCCGCCGACCTTGTCACCCTCCTGATCGGGTGGGAGATCGTCGGCGCGTGCTCCTGGGCGCTGATCGGGCACAGGTGGCGGTCGCAAGCGCCGGGGCTTTCGGCCAATTTCGCCTTCGTACTGACGCGCGCGGGCGATCTGGGCCTGTTCCTTGCCGTCATGGCCACCTTCGCCGCAACCGGAAGCGTCGGCTACGACGCGCTCGGGTCGCTGGACGGCGGGGCGCTGGTGCTGGCGGCTTTCGGGGTCTTGCTGGCAGCGGTGTCGAAGGCCGGTCAGGTGCCCTTTGCACCGTGGCTTTTCCGCGCGATGGACGGCCCGACATCCGTCTCGGCGCTGTTGCATTCGGCGACGATGGTGGCGGCCGGGGCCTATATTCTCGCGCGATTGCAGCCGCAACTGGCCTCCGCGCCGGGCTTCACCGTGGCGGCGATGACGGTGGGCCTTGGCACGGCGATCCTCGGCGGCGTCGTGGCCCTGCGGCAGACCCACGCCAAGAAGCTGCTGGCGGGCTCGACCTCGGCGCAGATGGGCCTGATGATCGCGACCACGGGCGCGGGTTATCCGGGCATCGCGGTCCTGCACCTGATCGTCCACGCGGCAACGAAGGCCGCGCTGTTCTGCGCGGCCGGCATCGGGCACCGCGTCACGGGCAGCTTCGATCTGCGCGAGATGGGGTTGGCGCGCACCTTTCCCGTCGCGGCGGCGCTGACGGCCATCGCCGCGCTGTCGCTCGCCGCCGTACCGCCGCTGTCGGGTGGATGGAGCAAGGAGGCGATGCTCAAGGCCATCGAGCATGCGGGTGTCTTCTGGGCCGCCTGCGCGATCCTCGCCGGGGGTCTGAGCGCCGCTTATGCGACGTATTTCGCGGTTGCCGCCTTCGGGCCGGGCGCGGCGCACGACGCGCAGACGCGGCGCGGCGAGATCGCCGGGCTGGCGCTTTTGTCGGGCGCGACGCTGGCGCTGTCGGCCCTGTGGAATCCGGCCGTGCACGACGCCGTCGCGGCATGGTTCGGGGCAGCGCTGCCGGGGACCTCGCGGCTTGGCCTGATCGCGTCGCTGACGGCCGTGGCTCTGGGCATCCTCGCCGGGGTTCAGGTGGCGCGAAGCGGGCAAGAGGCACCGGCGCGCGAATGGCTGGGCCTGCCCGCGCTTTACGAACATGGCGCGATCCGTCCCTTCCATGCCTTGGCGCAGGCGGCGGCGCAGCTCGACGACGGCGTGATCGACCTGATCCCGCGCGGCACGGCGGCCCTGGCCGAGACCGTCTCGCGCACCCTGTCCCGCGCCGACGACGACACCATCGACGGCTTGGAGCCTGGCCGGATGCAGGCACCGTGGCACGGCGCAATCGGCGGCCTGGTCGCCGCAACCTCGGCCATTGCCGTGCTGGGTGCGGGTTTGGGCGAACGGCTGAGCGACCTGATCCCGGGCGGCTCGGGCCGACTGAGCGGAATGGCGGGTGCCGATCTGCGGCAACTGCAAACCGGCCTCGCACATCACTACTACACCATTCTCATGGCGGGCTTCGGGCTGGCCGTGGCCCTTCTTGTACTCGGAGGCTGACGTGCTGACACTCGCCATTCTCATTCCCCTTCTGGCCGCTGCCGTCCTGGCCGTGGCGCCCCTTGGCGCAACCACCGCGCGCTGGACGGCCACGGGGGCCGCCGCGCTGTCGCTTCTCGCCCTGGTCGTGGTATGGATCGGCGGTGGAGAGGGTTTTCGCGCCGTGTCCGAGGTGCCTTGGGTACCCGAACTCGGCATCGCGTGGCGCGTCGGCGTGGACGGCATGTCGTTGGCGCTGGCCCTGATGAGCGCGCTTCTGTTCGTCGTCGCCACCGCCTGGCCGATCGAGCTGCAGCAGGCGCGCGCCTATTACGCATGGATGGCGTTCCTCGCTGGCGTGTCGATCGGCCTCTTCGTGACGCTCGATCTGATCGTGTTCTACGTCTTTTTCGACCTCAGCCTCGTGGGGATGTATTTCCTGATCGGCCGCTGGGGACATGGCGAGGCGCAGCACGCCGCGCTCAAGTTCTTCGTCTACACGCTCGCAGGCTCGCTTCTGATCCTGATCGGGATCATCGTTCTGGCGCTGAACATGCCCGAGTTGACCTTCGACATGCGCGCGCTGATCGACACCCCGCCGCTGGCCGCCGCGGGCGTGGTGCCCGGTCTGGTCTTCCTGGCCTTCGTCATCGGCTTCGGAATCAAGACCCCGATCTTCCCCTTCCACACCTGGTTGCCACCCGCGCACGTCGATGCGCCGGGGCCGGCCTCGGCGCTCCTGGCGGGCGTGCTGCTGAAGATGGGGGCCTACGGGCTGATCCGCATCCCGTTGCAGATGATGCCCGAGACCTTCGCCCGATGGGCGCTGCCGCTGGCGATTGTCGGCGTGATCTCGATCCTCTGGGGGGCCATCGTCGCCTTCGCCCAGGAAAACCTGAAGCGGCGGATCGCCTACACCTCGGTCAACCACATGGGCTACACGGTGCTGGGGATCGCGGTCGCGGGGTCGGCGCTGGGGTCCGAGGCGGCGCGTCAACTCGCCCTGACCGGCGCGGTGGTCGAGATGATCGCGCATGGCCTCATCACCGGGGCGCTGTTCCTGATCGCAGGCGCGGTCTGGCAGCGGTCGCAGGACTACCACCTGCCCAACTTCGGCGGCCTCGCAGGCCCTGCGCCACGCCTGACCGGGGCAGCGACGCTGGCCGCGTTCGCATCGCTCGGCCTGCCGGGCCTTGCGGGTTTCGTGGCCGAGTTGCACATCTTCCTCGGCGCTTTCGGTGTCTACCCCTGGATCGCCGCGATCGGCCTGCTGGGAATCCTGATCACCGCGGCGCTTTTCCTGCGATTGCTGCGGCAGATGTTCTTCGGAGACCTGCCGAAAGAGCGCGCGGGCTTCACCGATCTGACCCGCATCGAGGTCGCCCTTCTTGCCGCCCTGCTGGCGTTGGTGGTGCTGATCGGCCTTTGGCCGGCATGGCTGCTGAGCCTGATCGACGCGCGCGCGCTCATCGCGGTTCCCGGTGGGGGTGGCTGAGATGCCGATCGGCGATCTCGGCCCCGAACTGGCGGTGCTGCTGACGGCAATTGCCGTACTTCTGCTCGCGATGGTCCTGCCGCAGCACCGCCATGGCTGGTGTGCCGCGCTGGCAGTCGCCGGTCTGGCCGTCGCCGCGGGATTGGCCCACGCGCAGGCCGATGTATCGCGCCTGACATTCTCGGGGACTTTCGCGCTGGACGGGGCGACGGCGTGGGGGCGCGTGTTGATCGTGGGGCTGACGGCGCTGTGCATCGGGCTGTCGCCGCGCTGGTTCGCCACCGACAGGCGGCATGGCGAAGTCTATGCGATGTTCCTGTTCTCGGCACTGGGGGCCATGGCGATGGCGGGCGCTGCGGACCTGATGGAACTGGTCGTCGGGGTGCTCTTGTCCTCGGTCACGGGCTACGTGCTGGCCGCCTATCACCGCGACTGGGCGATCTCGTTGGAGGCGGGGATGAAATACTTCCTCGTCGGCGCGCTGGCCAACGCGCTTCTGGTGATCGGGGTCGTCCTCGTCGTGGGGATGGCGGGCAGCACCGCCTATGCCGAGTTGTCGGGCGCCATCCCCGAGGATCCGCTTGCCCTGACCGGCGTCGCGCTGATCCTCACCGGCCTGTTCTTCAAGATGGGCGCGGTGCCCGCCCATACCTGGGTGCCCGACGTGGCCGAAGGCGCGCCCGTCCCCGCCGCCGCCTTCCTGACGGTCGTGCCCAAGATCGCGGGGGCCATCGCGCTCTACCGCGTCGTGGCGCTGGCGCCCGGAATCGAGGCGCTGTCGCTTCTGGTCGCGATCGTCGCGGCGACGACGATGACGGTCGGCAACCTCTCGGCGCTCTGGCAGGACGACGTGCGACGGCTGCTCGGCTGGTCGTCGGTCAGCCAGGCCGGATACGCGCTGATGGCCGTCGCGGTGGCCGGCCGCGCACCACAGGCGCTGCCCGCGCTGATCGCCTTCATGGCCGTCTACGGAATCGCCAACGTGGCGGCCTTCGCCGTGATCGCCCGTTTGCGGGGGCGCACGGCGATCACCGATTACAGCGGGCTTGTCGGAATGCATCCGGGTCCGGTTGTCGTGCTGACCGTTGCCCTCCTGTCCTTCGTCGGTATCCCGCCGCTTGCGGGTTTTCTCGGAAAACTTGCGCTGTTCACCGCGGCCCTGGAGGCCGGCCTGGGGTGGCTGGTGATCGTCGCCGTCGCCAACACGGTGCTGTCGCTGTTCTACTACCTTCGGGTCGTGGCTCCCGCAGTATTCGGAACACCCGGAGCCGGGGCTGCAACCTTGCGCGGCAGTGCGCACGTCACCCTCTGGCTGTCACTCGCCCTGCTTCTGGGGGCGACGATATTCTGGTCGCCGCTCTGGTCCGCCCTGCCCGGTGCCCTCCTGCCGTGACGGCGGGCCCTTTGCAATGGCAGGCAGCCTTACCGGTCAGCCCGCCCCCCGGGGACAGTTCAGCATAGAAACCGCCCGGCTGGTGAAGGGTGGAAATGTCACCTTTTGCAACCCTGCGCGGGGATCGCGATCACTGGTCACCCGTCAGCATTGATACGAAATGATACATTTGCTTTATTGAATGTGTCTTGAACTCGTGATGGGCTTACCCATGTCAGGACCATGGGGCGCGTCGCGTGTTAGAGGCGTCGTGCGAACATCGATACGCATTTCAACAACGGTCGGGCTTGCGATTACCACGATGAAAGGAGCCCACTCCGGCACGCCGTTAACCCTGTCAACTTACGCAAGAGAACCTGCAACCATTCCAGGAAGGAATACGACATGAAACTCAATAGACTCTTCGCAATCAGCGCCGTCACGACAATGTTGGCAAGCGGTGCCGCCCTGGCACACGGATCGCAAGGCCATGGCCGGTGGGATCAAGACGGCAAGCGCGGCCAGATGGCAAATGGCGGCATGATGCAGCAGTGGCATCCCGGTGGTGGCATGATGCAGCAGGGGCATCCCGGTGGCGCCATGATGCGCGGCCAGATGGGCGGCATGATGCAGATGCACCGCCAGATGATGGGCGGTATGGGCATGATGGGCAGCGGCATGGGCATGGGCATGATGGGCAACATGATGTCGGTCCTTGATGCCGATGGCGACGACGAGATCACCCCGGAAGACATGACCAAGCTGCACGGCGAATACGATGCCGACGGCAACGGGACGCTCTCGATCGACGAATTCGAGGCGCTCAATAGCGCCCTCATGCGGCAGAAGATGGTGCGCCGCTTTCAGTTCCTCGACCGTGACGGCGACGGCCAGGTTACCGGCGAGGAAATGTCGGCGCCGATCGAGCGGATGCAGCAGATGCAAGAGCGCATGAAACAGATGCAACCCGGCGCGATGCCCGGCCAGAAAGGTCAGTCAGGCATGATGCAGGGCGGGCAGAACCGGTCCGGCATGATGAACGGACAACAAAAGCCGCAAGACAACTGAGCGACAAGAACCTGCACAATTCCACGCCCCGGGTGCGCCGACGCGCGTGCCCGGGTCAACCCCATAGGAGACCCGCCATGAACTATACCATTGACCGCCTGCTGCCCGACACCACGATGAGCGAGGCCGACGCGCGCGCCCGCACCGCCCTGACGGCGGCCGGTTTCGGCGTTCTGACCGAGATCGACGTGCAGGCGACGCTGAAGAAGAAGCTCGACGAAAACATTTCCGGCTATCGCATCCTTGGCGCCTGCAACCCCGGCATGGCGCATCAGGCCCTGCAATTGGAACCGCGCGTGGGCGCGATGCTGCCGTGCAACGTGATCCTGCGCGAGGTCGAGGGCGGTATCGAGGTTTCCGCCATCGACCCGGTCGCATCGATGCAGGCTGTCGAAAACGCTGAACTTCTGGACGTTGCCGGACAGGTCCGCGACATGCTGGCCAAGGTGGTAAAGGATGTCTGAAGCGGATGCCGAAGCGGTCTGCATCAAAGAGGGCGTCGTCAGCAAAAGCGTCGACACGCCCGACGGTCCGGTCGAAATCTCCCGGCTCCCGGACACGGATCATCTTCTGACGGAGGAGTGGGCGCGCACCTCGCGGCCCGCCCCGCCGGCGGTCCTGCAACCGCTGCTGCCGGTTGCAGGCGCCGTTCCTCTTGGCGAACTCGAACTGATCGAGGCGCTGAACGATCCCGATATCGTGGTCGCAGACGGGCGCAAGCCCGAGCAATACGCGAAATACACCATCCCCGGCGCGGTGAACCTGCCCTTCACCGATATCGAACAGGGGCTGGAGCATCTCGGGTGCCACCGCGTGGCTGACGGGTGGGATTGCCGCGATGCCGCCCGCGTCGCGCTGTTCTGCAACGGGGTCTGGTGCGGGCAGTCGCCGCTGGCGATCCGCAAGATGGTGGAGGCCGGTTTTCCGCCCGAGCGCATCCTCTATTACCGCAACGGGCTTCAGGGATGGCTGTTGCAGGGGCTGAGCGTGTGGAGACCGGGACAGGCGACGAGTTTTCACCTGTAGCGGATCGACCTGGGCAATTGGCGCCCCCCGCGGCCAAAGACGTATCGAGTAAGTATTTACAATATATTGATAAATTTACCCATGACAAATGATCCTTGTGGTTCGACACAGGACCGCGCGCGTCGACACGATCCACCGCGGTCACGGGCCAGAGGCACATTCCACCTCGACAAGACCGCTTGACCCTCTGGTGCGGGGACCACTAGGCGAGATGGCGATGAGAAGAGCGCCGTCAAATCACCGGCAGGCCGGGGCTTGCACGCCACAAGGGCCGTCATGACATCTGAACGTGCTCCATACCGCCGCGCCCTGCGCCCGGCAATCCTCCTGCTGGGGGTGATCGCGCTGGTTGCCCTGTGGTGGCAGGGCGGGCTGCCCATGCCCGATCGCGCAACGGTCGCGGCCTGGGTCGCCGGGGCCGGCGCGTGGGGGCCGGTCCTGATCGTCGGGGTGATGATCGCCGCCGTGGTCGCAAGCCCGATCCCGAGCGCGCCCATCGCCCTTGCCGCGGGCGCCGCCTATGGCCATTACCTCGGAACCGTCTATGTCGCGATCGGCGCGGAGCTTGGGGCCATGACCGCCTTCCTGATCGCCCGGTTCCTGGGGCGTGACGCGGTCGCGCGCTGGCTGGGGCACAAGACCGATCATGGGCTTCTGGGCTCTCAGAACGTGCTGACGCTGATCGTTTTCGGCTCGCGCCTGCTGCCCTTCGTCTCCTTCGACGCGATGAGCTATGCCGCCGGGCTGAGCCGCCTGCACCTGTGGCGTTTTTCGCTGGCGACACTGGCCGGGATACTGCCGGCCAGCTTTGTGCTGGCGCATTTCGGATCGGTGGCCCTGGATGGACGTTTCGACCAGACGCAATGGATGGTGCTGGGGCTTGGCCTGCTGACCGGCTTGCCTATCCTGCTCCTTGCCCTTCGCCGCAAGCCGGCACCTGACACCTCCGACGGTTCCGCGCAAAGCGACATCGAATGAACATTGGCGGGGTCGCGTTTCCGTATCCCGGCCCCGGGGTTTTTCCATCGGCACCGGCGGTTTCGAACTGGCGCTGCGCTGGTATGCCCTGACTTGTATCCGGGGGGCCGTGATCGGCCGCTCAGGAAAAGCGCCGCGATCACGAGGGCAGCGCGCCGCCGCGTCCACGCCCGGCCGCTACGCACAAGGCGCGTGCCCGTACCGGCGTCAAACGGGGCTTGAGCAGGACAGCCTGCTGCGCCGAATGGGTGATTTCCAGGGATATACCTGATCCCGCCCATGCGGCGGCTTTGATCCGACCCGACCAGACGGTTCGATCTTGGCCCTGTTGCCGCGAAGGGCTATCTAGCGACCATGAGCCATGCACCCCCAAAAGATCGCCAACCGCCCCGTCAGACGCCGCAATCCGGCGCGCCGGGGTTTCTCTGGGTTCTCGTGGGCGTCATGACCATGATCGAACTGGTCCTGAGCCTTTCGCAATCCGGCGTTTTCGGGCTTGCAAACCTGCGGTGGCCCGCCTTCGTGCTCGGGGCATTCTGGCAGCCGGTCCTCTCGGGCGCAACGCCGCCGGCTTACCCGGGCCAGCCCGTCCTCATGTTCATCACCTATGCCTTTCTGCACGGCGGGTTCATGCACCTTGCCCTGAACTCCGTCATCCTGCTGTCTCTGGGAAAATTCGTCTCGTCCCATGTCGGGGCGACCAGGACGCTGCTGGTGCTGTTCCTGTCGGCGGTCGCGGGCGCGGCGTGTTTCGGACTGATATCCACCAGCGCCGGGCCGATGATCGGTGCATCCGGCGCGGTCTTCGGCCTGATCGGCCTGTGGCAGGCCGCGGATTACCGGATGCGGCGGCAATCGGGCCTCGCGGTGCAGCCGGTTCTCATGGCGATCCTGGCGCTGGTCGCCGCCAATGTCGTCTTGTTCGCCTTCCTCTCCGGTGGCCTTGCCTGGCAGGCCCATCTCGGCGGATGGATCGTCGGCTGGGTGTCGGGACACAGCTTCGCACGGCGCTGACGGTCTCCGGGCCGGGGGCTTGGCGCGACCGTCTTGCGCGACGGCCACTGCGCAATTTGACGCTGGCGCGCGCAAAGCCGTCGCAAAACAAATGCAAATTTCGCGCACCTGCCCACATACTCGATCCGGGCCATGTGACTATGTTATCAAGCAATGGGTCTGCATTTTCAACATGAACCAGGGCGGGGAGCGGTGCGAGAACGAACGGGACTCGACGCGACGGACATTCGCATTCTCAGCGCCGTGCAAAAACACGGCCAGCTGAGCAAGACCAGGCTTGCCGAAATCGTGAACCTGTCCGCAACGCCGTGTTGGACGCGACTGACCCGTTTGCGCGCAGCGGGATACATCCGCGGCTATCATGCCGATATTGCCCTTGAGCGCGTTGTTGACGTGACGCGGGTGGTCGTGACGGTCTCTTTGACGCATCACCAAAAGGCCGATTTCGACCGGTTCGAGAGCCACATAATGGACAACGACGCGATCATAAACTGCGTCGCGACGGGCGGCGGCATCGACTATGTCATGACCGTGGTGGTGCCCGATATTTCCGCATTCCAGGAGTTGATGGATGAGCTGTTATCAGCGGATTTGGCTATAGACAGATACATGACGTATTTCGCGACACGCCTGATCAAGGGCGAGCAGCCGAACCTTGCCAAGCTCACGGCGCGGAAACCCCGATAGGGCATCAGGTCCGTTTGGACCTCAAACCCGTGAAACCAAGCCCGATCGGTGTCGCCAAGTGCGGTTTTTCAGGTCACGCGGTCATTCCAAACGCATTACGCTGTTTCCATTGACAACATCGCTCCGGGCAATGCCCCAAGCGCAGAACAGGGAGGACGGCATGATGCAATCTCATGACTTCGGTTTTGGCACCCAGATCCGCAAATCGCCATATTTCGACGCCACCGTCCGCTGGGGCGCGCAGGGGTTCTCGGTCTACAACCACATGTACATTCCGCGCGATTTCGGCGATCCGGAACAGAATTTCTGGAACCTCGTCAACGACGCGATCCTGTGCGACGTGGCCGTGGAACGCCAGGTCGAGATCACCGGGCCGGATGCGGCGAAATTCACCCAGATGCTGACACCGCGCGACCTGTCGACGATGGCGGTGGGACAGTGCAAATACGTTCTGATCACCAATGCCGAGGGCGGCATCCTGAACGATCCGATCCTGCTGCGCCTTGGTGAAAACCACTTCTGGCTGTCGCTGGCCGACAGTGATGTGCTTCTCTGGGCGCAGGGCGTGGCGGTCCATTCGGGCCTTGATGTCACGATCGGAGAGCCGGACGTCTCACCGCTGCAATTGCAGGGCCCCAAATCGGGCGAGATCATGCGAGCGCTGTTCGGCGACGAGATCATGGGTCTGCGCTATTACTGGTTCCGCGAGATGGAGCTGGACGGCATCCCGCTCATCGTGTCGCGCACCGGCTGGTCCAGCGAACTGGGTTACGAGATCTACCTGCGCGATGGCACACGCGGCGATGCGCTGTGGGAACGGATCCTGGCCACGGGCGTGCCACTGGGACTGAAGCCCGGTCATACATCCACCATTCGCCGGATCGAGGGCGGGATGCTGTCGTATCACGCGGACGCGGATATCAATACCAACCCGTTCGAACTGGGCCTGGACCGGCTGCTCAATCTCGACATGGAGGCAGAGTTCATCGGCAAGTTCGCATTGCAGCGGATTCGCGACAACGGTGTCACGCGCAAACAGGTGGGCCTGATCATCGAGGGCCCGCCGCTCCCGGGGCCGAACACCGCGTTCTGGACGGTCAATCGCGGCGGCGAATGCGTGGGCAAGGTCACCTCCGCGGTCTACTCGCCACGGCTCGACAGGAATATCGCGCTGGCCATGGTGTCTGCCGACTGCGCCGAGCTGGGCACCCCGTTGGAGGTTTTCACGCATTCCGGCGAAACGGGTGCGATCGTCGCAGAGCGGCCCTTCTACGATCCGCGCAAACAGCTCGCGGTCGCCTGACCGGAACCAACCCAGACAACTCAACGCCAAAGGTCAAGACCATGTCCGCCCTCGCGATCGAGCTGCACTGGCAGCGCGCCGAGCCTGCTTTGCAGACCGGCAAGTACTCCAACGCACACACGGTGCAATACAATGGCACCCATGACGTCCAGGTCGACGCCGCCCCCGATTGGGGCGGCGATCCCGACCACACCAACCCCGAGCAGGCGCTGGCCGCGGCGCTGTCGAGTTGCCATATGATGACCTTCCTTGCGCTGTGCGCCAAGGCGAGATGGCCGGTGGCAAGCTATCACGATTACGCGGAGGCCCATCTCGGCAAGAACGCCAGGGGGCAAATGTCGGTGACGCGGATCGCCCTGCACCCGGTGGTGCGGTTTGACACCGGTTTCGCCGTTGACGCGGCCGAGTTGGAACAGATGCAGCACCGCGCGCACCGCTACTGCTTTGTCGCCAACACGCTCGACGACAGCGTCGAGGTCAACATCCTGTAAACCGGGAGGAAGGCTCCGAGTTGTGCTGTCAGACCAATTCGACCCCGTCTCAGGTATACAGGCGGAGTTCCTCACTATGCCACGCAAGGATCGCGCCGCCCGGCGAGAGCGGCGGCGCGGCTGCTCGGGTCAGCCCGATCTCTGCATGAAAACGATAGGCTCACCCGGGTAATTCGCCGCGGACAGTGCCGGTCATGTATCGGGAGACCCGAATGGCCTGCCCTCGGGCGCCCGTGATCCGGGGCGCGCGCGGTCTATTCGCTGGTCTCGACGATCAGCAATTCGCGCTCGGACGCGTCGCGCGCGTGGCTCAGCGCCTCCTGGTAGGCATCGGAGCGGTAGCATTCCTCGGCCGCCTCGACCGACGGGAACTTGGCCACCACGTTGCGCGGACGGTCCTTGCCTTCAAGCTGCACGTAGCGGCCGCCGCGGGCGATGAAGTGGCCGCCATGCGCCGCGATGGCCGGCCCGGCGAGCGCGGCATAGCGCCCGTAGGCATCCTCGTCGGTGACGGTGACATGGGCAATCCACAGTGCTGGCATCTGATCAGCCCTCCAATACCGCTTCGGCGGCCTTGATGGCGGCATCGGCGTTGCCGGCGTCGCGGCCGCCGCCCGATCCATCGAGTTTATCCATCGACACCACCCGCACCTCGTCGCCGTTCTTCTCACCAAACAGGGCCTGCGCCCCGATTTCGCGCGCCTCGCCCGGCGCCATGATCCGCGTCGGCACGACTATAAGGTCAACGGGGTTCAGGTCAATAGTTGCGGCGTGCCCTTGCAGGCCGACCAGCTTTGCGTTGCGCTGCTTCGCAGCATTCCCATACTTCTGCCGAGAACGGCTCGCATGATTTCATCTTCCATGGCATCAGGTTATGAATGGCCTGCGTTATGGCAATCACTCAATCCGGAACGGAGGCGCACGTTGAACGACGAAATGAACATGTCCATGAGCAGGTTTCTCGAACAGGTCCGGGTAACATCGCAACAGGCGGTCGGGGCCGCGATGCGAGTGGCCGGCGTGGCGGCTGACGGCAAG
>NZ_JAGXFK010000041.1 GCF_024637375.1 Sediminimonas sp.
CTCGGAGATGTGTATAAGAGACAGCCGCACGCCCCCGCCCTTCCGCCGGCGCGGAAACCGCCAGCGGCGGACAGGTGTCCTCGGCCGCGCAGGTCGGCGCCGAACAACAGCTTGACGATATCCGCCGCGAGGGGCTTACGGGGCGGCAACTGCGCATGGCCCGGCGCGTGGCCCAGAAACACGGGCTTGCGCCCACATCGGATTTCGACGCAGTGCGCCTGTTGCGCGCCAAGGGCATCGACCCGTTCCAGCGCACCACGATGCTGGAACTGGTGGTGCCGCAGAACGGCAACGGCGGCGAGGGGGGCGGCGACGACAACCTGCCCGCCACCACCGGCGGCGCCGATCGCAACCTGCCGCAAACCGTCAAGCAGGGCGACAACACGCTGCCCTCGACCGAACTCAGCCCCGCCGACCGCCGCGCCCGGGAAGTGATGGAGATCCAGCACGACATCGCGCGCCGGCGGCGGCGCAAGCTGTTGCTGTTGTTCACTCGGCTGGCCGCCTTCGTGTTCCTGCCGACGATGCTGGCGGGCCATTACTTCTACAACATCGCCACGCCGATGTACTCGACCAAGTCCGAATTCCTGATCCTGCAGGCCGACAGCCAGGGCGGTTCGGGGATGGGTGGGCTGCTCAGCGGCACGCAATTCGCCACCAACCAGGATTCGATCGCGGTGCAATCCTACCTGCAGTCGCAGGACGCGATGCAACGCCTCGACAACGACATCGGCTTTCGCAACCACTTCAGCCAGGACCATATCGACCCGATCCAGCGGCTCGACGACAACGCCAGCATGGAAGATGCCTACAGTATCTACGAGGACAACGTGAAGATCGGCTTCGACCCGACCGAGGGCGTTGTCCGCATGGAGGTCATCGCCGCCGACCCGGAAACCAGCGTCGAGTTCTCCAAGCACCTCATCGACTACGCCGAGGAGCGCGTCGACGAACTCAGCCAGCGCAAGCGCGAGGACCAGATGCGCGAGGCGCGCAAGAACCTCGAACAGGCCAAGGCCGATCGCCGCGCCGCGCAACAGCGCCTCGTCAAGCTGCAGGAGGGCACCCTGCTCGACCCCGAGGGCGAGATTGCCAACATCCGCAGCCTGATCGGCAGCGTCGAGATGCAGCTTCAGGAAAAGGAACTGGCGCTCGCCACGCAGATGAACAACGCCCGCCCCAACCAGGCGCGCGTCGATGCCCTGCGCACCGAGATCCGCCTGCTCAGGGAAGACCTGGAAAAGCAGAACGCGCGCCTCAACGAGGCCGCATCTGGCGGCAGCTCGCTGGCCGCGAAAACCGCGCAGATCCAGATGGCCAAAGCCGACCTGGCCACTGCCGACCTGTTCCTGCAATCGGCCCTGCAAAACGAGAAACAGACCGAGCTCGAGGCCAGCCGCCAGGTCCGTTACCTGACCACCAGCGTGCAACCCGTCAAACCCGAGGAGGCCGCCTACCCCCGCGCGTTCGAGAACACCATTCTCGCGCTGCTGATCTTCTCGGGCATCTACCTGATGATCTCGCTGACCGCCTCGATCCTGCGCGAACAGGTATCAAGCTGACCACGCTCCTGGCCGCGTCCGCGCCGGCCGGGGCACCCGCCATTTGAACCGCCGCCATTGAATCCAGCGAAAGATTTCCACCGTGACCAAACCGATTACCCAAGTCACCCCGAACACCTGGGAATTTCTCAAGACCGCGATGATCGCGCCCACCGGTTTTCGTGAATATGATGCGCGCTGGAAGTACCCCGACGACATCAACCTGCCGGGCGTCACCGCGCTGGGGCTGGGGCTGGGCACGCAGATGCACCGCCACGGCATCGCGCCGGAAATCGCGGTCGGCAACGACTACCGCGACTATTCGCTGTCGATCAAGAACGCGCTGATGCTGGGCCTCATGCAGGCCGGTATCAAGGTGCGCGACATCGGCCCGGCGCTGTCGCCGATGGCCTATTTCGCGCAGTTCCACCTCGACGTGCCGGCGGTGGCGATGGTCACCGCCAGCCACAATCCCAACGGCTGGACCGGGGTCAAGATGGGGTTCGAGCGCCCGCTTACCCACGGCCCCGACGAGATGGCCGAGCTGCGCGACATCGTGCTGGGCGGTGAAGGCGTGGCCACCCCCGGCGGCGGTTACGACTTCGTCGATGGCGTGCGCGCGGCCTATCTCGACGATCTCGCCGGCGACTTCCGCATGACCCGCAAGCTGCGCGTGGTCTGCGCCACCGGCAACGGCACCGCCGGCGCCTTCGCACCCGACCTGCTGGAGCGTATCGGGGTCGAGGTGATCCCCCTGCACACCGATCTCGACTACACGTTCCCGAACTACAACCCCAACCCCGAAGCCATGGAAATGCTCCACGACATGGCCGCCCGCGTGCGCGACACCGGCGCCGATTTCGCGCTCGGCTTCGACGGCGACGGCGACCGCTGCGGCGTGGTCGACGACGCGGGCGCGGAAATCTTCGCCGACAAGATGGGCGTCATCATGGCCCGCGACCTGGTCAAGCTGTACCCCGGCGCCACCTTCGTGGCCGACGTGAAATCCACCGGCCTGTTCGCCTCGGACCCCGAGCTACTGAAACACGGCGCCAAGGCCGACTACTGGAAAACCGGCCACAGCCACATGAAACGCCGCGTGCGCGAAATCGGCGCGCTGGCCGGGTTCGAGAAATCGGGCCACTACTTCCTGGCCGAACCGATCGGCCGCGGCTATGATTGCGGGCTGCGCGTGGCAGTGGAAATCTGCAAGATGATGGACCGCAACCCCGATATGTCGATGTCCGACATGCGGCGCGCCCTGCCGATGACCTACGCGACGCCCACCATGTCGCCCTACTGTCCCGACGGCCGCAAATACCAGGTGCTCGACCGGCTGGTGCAAAAGCTGGTCGCCAAGCGCGAAGTGGGCGAAACCATCGCCGGGCGCCGCATCGACAAGGTCGTCACCGTCAACGGCGCACGGGTGATCCTCGACAACGGCTCCTGGGGGCTGGTGCGGGCCTCTTCCAACACGCCCAACCTAGTGGTGGTCTGCGAAAGCGGCGAAAGCGACGCTGAGATGCGCGCCATCTTCGCCGATATCGACGCGGTTATCCGCACCGAACCCGACGTGGGCGCCTACGACCAGACCATCTGAGACGGGCGACCGGCGCGCCTTGTCGGGTATTTTTCGGCAAGATGGCGCAGGGCTTCATCTTTCAACAAGTACTCTGGGGGTTTGGGGGTGAAACCCCCAACCGCAGATCGTCGCGCGGACGCGCTCTGCCCTCGGTTTCCCCCCGGATAGCGCGCGCGTCACGCCCGCTGCGCGCGCTCGCCCAGGTCGCGCGCGTAGTCGGCCACACGGGCCTTGAACCGCTTGTCGAGCTTGCCGCGCGCCATGCGCAGCGATTGCACCATCAGCCGCGCCGCCAGGGTCGTCGGCGTCAGATCGGTCACCACGCCCAGCCGCGTCTGCGACCGCGACAGCGCCACAAGCTCGACCCGGGTCACGGCCTCCATGCCCTGCAACTCGGCGCTCAGCACGATCTCGTTGGGCGCGTCGAACCCGGTGATCGCGATATCCGTCTCGCGCGGCTTGCCGCGCATGGTGAACTTCACATGCCATCCGACACCCGCCCCCGGCGCGCGCAGGGTGTCGGTGCGCTGCACCTCGACGCCGCGGCGCATCGCCGCGCGCTCGATCAGTTCGAAATCGGTGAGGACGGCGAACACCTTGTCGATGGGGGCATCGACATCCGCCTTGCCTGAAAATTTCATCCGCTCGCCTGTGCCTCGTTGTCAGCCTGCGCGCGCAGTGTCGCCTCAATCCAGCCGATCCGCAAGCCAGTTGCGCAGCAGGAACCGCGCGATCGCCCCCTCGCGCGCCGGGGTCAGCACCGGGTGGCGCCCGGCGAAGGCCTCCATCATCTCTTCGCGGCTCATCCATACCGCATCGTCCAGCTCGACCGGGTCGATCGTCACCGCGGCGGTTTCGGCCACGCCGTGGCAGCCGATCATCAGCGAGGCGGGAAACGGCCACGGCTGGCTGGCCAGGTAGGTGACGCGCCCGACGCGCACGCCGGCCTCTTCCATCACCTCGCGGCGCACTGCCGCCTCGATGGTCTCGCCCGGCTCGACGAACCCCGCCAAGGCCGAATACATCCCCGCCGGCCAGCCGTGCGAGCGGCCCACCAGCACCGCGTTGCCATGGGTGATCAGCATGATGACCACCGGGTCGGTGCGCGGGAAATGGTGCGCGCCGCAGGCCGGGCAAACCCGTTGCCAGCCGGCCTGCGCAACCTCGCTGCGGTCGCCGCACACGGCGCAGAACCCGTGCGTGCGGTGCCAACCGAACAGCGCCCGCGCGGTGGCGGCAAGTTCCGCGTCGCGCGGACCCAGCACCGCCATGACGCCGCGCAGTTCGGTGAAACGCTGCGCGGCGTCCAGCGCCGGGTGATGCTGGCGCGTGGCGTCGGCAAAGCCGTCCTCGGGCGCCGCCTGCCCGGCCGGCGGCTGCCAGCCCGAAAGGTCATGGGCAAAGACCGGCGCGCCGTCCTCGCGCCCCAGCAGGACGGGCGCACCGGCCGCCTCGGACAGCACCGGGTGATCCATCGCCAGGCGCACCAGCCGCGGCACCGGGCCATCGTGCGCCACCAGCGGCTTGCCCCGCCACAGCGCCACGCAGCGCGCCGACCTGTCGCCCGCCGCGGCGGCCAGCGCGCGCGCATCGCCGCGCCACTCGGCCGCGCGGTCCAGCCCCGAGCCGCCGAATGTCACCGTTTCCGCCAATCGCATCGCCTCGCCTCCTGTTGCTTGCGCCGCACCGCCGCCGATCAATTTACCCACTACCTGACCCAAGCCATTGTGGCACCGCGCGCAAGGCGCTACCACCATCAAAAGGGGGCGTCCGACGCGCCTTTCGATCGGTTCCAGTGTTCGCCCTTTCCCCTGACCGTGACTCGGTGCCGACCAATCGTGACACAACAGCCCGCCACGCTTTGCCTGCGCATCCTGCAGACCACCGATTTGCACATGCGCATTCTCGGCTATGACTATTTCGCCGACAGCGCCGCCACCCCCGAGGCGCAAAACGGGCTGGCGCGGCTGGCGCCGGTGATCCGCGCGGCGCGCGGCGAGGTCGCCAATTGCCTGCTCGTGGACAACGGCGATTTCCTGCAAGGCACCCCGATGGGCGATCTTTTCGCCGACCCCGCGATGATCGATCACACCGGCGCCCACCCGATGATCGCGGCGATGAATGCACTGGGCTATGATGCCGCGACGCTGGGCAACCATGAATTCAACTACGGGCTGGCACCGCTCGACCGGGCACTTGCCGATGCCGATTTTCCCGTTATTGCGGGCAACATCACCCGCGCGCATGGCCCTGCACTGCCACCATGGGTGATCGTGACGCTTGACGCGGTCGACAACGCCGGGGCCCGCCACCCGCTGCGCGTGGGGATGATCGGGCTGGCGCCGCCGCAGATCACCGGCTGGGACCGCGCCGTTCTGGGCGGTGCCATCACCATGCAAGGCATCTGCGCCGCGGCGCGCGCACAGGTGCCGCAGATACGCGCCGCAGGCGCCGACCTGGTCGTGGCGCTGGCCCATACCGGCATAGGCGCCGCGGACGCGCGCGACGGGATGGAAAACGCCGCCGTGCCGCTGTCCGCGGTCGACGGCATCGACGCGGTGCTGTGCGGCCACCAGCACCAACTGCTGCCCGGCCCCCGATTCGCCGCGATGGCCGATGTCGATGCGGCGCGCGGCACCATCCACGGCAAGCCGGCGATGATGCCCGGGTACTGGGGCGCGCACCTGGGGGTGATGGACCTGACGCTGGCGCATGGGTCGGGCGGGCGCTGGCGCGTCGCCGGACACGACATCGCCCTGCGCGCTGCCGATACCAGCGCCGACGACGCTATCGTCGCCCGCGCGGTGGCGCCCGCACATCAGGCGACGCTGGCCCATATCCGCCGCCCCGTGGGCCGCACCACCGAAGCGCTGCACAGCTATTTCACCCTGATCGCCGACGATGCCGCGGTGCAACTGGTGGCCGAGGCACAGCGCGCCCGCGCCGCCGAGTTGCTGCGCGGCACCGAATGGGCCGACCTGCCGCTGCTGTCGGTGGCGGCCCCGTTCAAGATGGGCGGCCAACCGGGGCCGGCGCAATACACCGACGTGCCCGCCGGGCCGCTGACGCTGCGCAGCCTCGCCGATCTTTACCTGTTTCCCAACACCCTCCAGGCGGTCGAGGTGACTGGCGCGCAACTGCAAGACTGGCTGGAACGCGCCGCCGGCATCTACCGGCAATTGCGCCCCGGCCAGCCCGACCAGCCGCTGCGCGACCCCGAATTCCCGGCCTACAATTTCGACATCATCTGCGGGCTGAGCTACCGCATCGACCCGTCGCAACCGGCGCGTTTCACCATCGACGGGCGGCTTGCCGACCACCACGCGCAGCGAATCACCCGGATGCGCTGCGCGGGGCGCCCGGTGGCCCCCGGCGACCGCCTCATCGTGGCCACCAACAGCTACCGGCTGGGCAGCAGCCTGGTGGCGCCGCTGGGCCCCATGCCCGTGGTGCTGGACACCACCGAAAGCGTGCGCGATATCCTGCGCACCCATATCGCCGCGCACCCCGTCATCACCCCGCCACGGCGCCCGGTCTGGCGCTTCGCGGCGCAGGCGCCGGGCACCTCGGCGCTGTTCGACACCGGCCCCGGCGCAACCGCCTACCTCGATCAGCCGGGGCTGCCGCCGCTCACGCCGCTGGGTCGCACGGCCGAGGGCTTCGCACGCTTTCGCCTGCACATGTGACGTGCCGGACGCCACCTCGGATCGTGCCCCGCCCCCTTGCGAATCCATGGCGCGTCGCCTAGGTAGGCGGGTGAGAGGTTGGCGCGGGCGAGCGCCTCGCCAACCCGGTCAGGTCCGGAAGGAAGCAGCCGTAACGAGCCCCGCTTGGGTCGTTGTCCAACCTCTCACCCTTTCCCCTGCACCGCCATCCGCATGGCCCGCCCTTCGCGGTGGACGCAGGACAGCACCGCGCCTATTGTTGCGCCAACAGCCAAGGCAGCGACCCCATGAGCGACAACCAAAGCCCCGCCTACCAGGTTCTGGCCCGCAAGTACCGGCCCGAAACCTTCGCCGACCTGGTCGGGCAGGATGCGATGGTGCGCACCCTCAAGAACGCCTTCAAGGCCGACCGGATCGCGCAGGCGTTCATCCTCACCGGCATTCGCGGCACCGGCAAGACGACCACCGCGCGGATCATCGCCAAGGGGCTCAACTGCATCGGCCCCGATGGCACCGGCACCCCCACGACCGAGCCCTGCGGCCAGTGCGAGCACTGCCTGGCGATTTCCGAGGGCCGCCATGTCGACGTGATGGAAATGGACGCCGCCAGCCATACCGGCGTACAGAACATCCGCGACGCGATCATCGAAACCGTCAGCTACCGCGCCGCCAGCGCGCGCTACAAGATCTTCATCATCGACGAGGTGCACATGCTCTCGACGAGCGCGTTCAACGCGCTCCTCAAGACGCTGGAAGAGCCCCCCGCGCACGTCAAGTTCATCTTCGCCACCACCGAGATTCGCAAGGTGCCGGTGACGGTGCTGTCGCGCTGCCAGCGGTTCGATCTGCGCCGCATCGAACCCGAGGAAATGATCGCGCTCATGCGCCGCATTGCCGATGCCGAGGGCGCGCAGATCAGCGACGATGCGCTGGCGCTGATCACCCGCGCCGCCGAAGGCTCGGCCCGCGACGCGACCTCGCTGCTCGACCAGGCGATCTCCCACGGCGCCGGGGAAACCGGCACCGACCAGGTGCGCGCCATGCTGGGGCTGGCCGACCGTGCCCGCGTACTCGATCTGTTCGACATGGTGATGAAGGGCGACGCCGGCGGCGCGCTGTCGGAACTGTCGGGCCAGTACGCCGAGGGCGCCGACCCGATGGCGGTGCTGCGCGACCTGGCCGAGATTACCCACTGGATCAGCGTCGTCAAGATCACCCCCGAGGCCGCCGAAGACCCCACCGTCAGCCCCGACGAGCGCATCCGTGGCCGCAACATGGCCGAGGCGCTGCCGATGCGCGTTCTCACCCGCATGTGGCAGATGCTTCTCAAGGCACTCGACGAGGTCGCGCAGGCTCCCAACGCCATGATGGCCGCCGAGATGGTGGTGATCCGGCTGACCCATGTCGCCGACCTACCCACGCCAGAGGAGCTGCTGCGAAAGCTCAAGGATGCGCCGGCGCCCGGCCCATCCGGCGGCGGTGGCGGCAATGGCGGCGGGGCGCCGGCGCCGGGCGCGGCCCAGCAGACCCCGGCGGGCCATGCCCCGGCCACCCAACCGGCCCAGGCGGGCCACGGCAGCGGCCAGGGCGGCGGCGGGGCGCAAGCCGCGCTCGCCCCGCAGGCCGACGACCAGGCGCTGGCCCATTACACGCGCTTCGACCAGATCGTCGAGCTGATTCGCGCCCAACGCGACGCCAAGCTGCTGATCGAGGTCGAAAACTACCTGCGTCTCGCCGCCTACCGCCCCGGCCGGATCGAGTTCGAGCCCACCGCGGACGCGCCCGCCGACCTGGCACAGCGTCTCGGCGCGGCGCTGCAACGCTGGACCGGCGCACGCTGGGCGGTGACCCTCGTCAATACCGGCGGCGCCCCCACCATCGCCGAGGCGCGCGACGCCGAACGCAGTGCCCTGCGCGCCGAGGCCGCGACACACCCGATGGTGCAGGCGGCGCTGGAAACCTTTCCCGACGCCAGCATAACCGGCATCCGCAGCCATGCCGAGCTGGCCGCCGAAGCGGGCGCCGAGGCCCTGCCCGAGGTCGAGGAAGAATGGGATCCGTTCGAGGAAGATACCTGACCGCGCGCCACCGCGCACGGCACCACAACGAAAATCCTAACCAAGGAGACGATCACGATGTTCAAGGGACTGGGGCAGATGGGCGACATGGCCAAGATGATGCAGGCCGCCCAGGAGATGCAAGAAAAGATGGGCCAGTTGCAGGAAGAAATGCAACAGATGACCGTGACCGGCGAATCCGGCACCGGCCTGGTCAAGGCCACCTGCACCGTCAAGGGCGAGCTGAAATCGCTCGACATCGACCCGTCGATCTTCAACGCCGACGAAAAAGAGGTCGTCGAGGACCTGATCCTCGCCGCCATCAAGGACGCCCAGCAAAAAGCCAAGGACAAGGCCCAGGAGGAAATGGGCAAGCTGACCGAGGGCATGGGCCTGCCCAAGGACATGAAGCTGCCGTTCTGATCTTCATCTTTCCCGAAATACTCCGGGGGTGTGGGGGCAGCGCCCCCACCGATCCCCGATCAGCACAGGTCCGCGCATGAGTGCCAACCACGACATCGACACCCTGATCGACATGATGGCCAAGCTGCCGGGTCTGGGTCCGCGCTCGGCCCGGCGCGCGGTGCTGCACCTGATCCGCAAGCGCGAGCTGCGCATGACGCCGCTGGCGCAGATGATGCAGACGGTCGCCGCCAATGCCCGCGAATGCGCCAATTGCGGCAATATCGGCAACGCCGAGACCTGCGACATCTGCGCCGATGCGGCTCGCGCCGACGGCACGATCTGCGTGGTCGAGGACGTGGCCGACCTGTGGGCGATGGAACGCGCGGCCGTGTTCAAGGGGCGCTATCACGTCCTCGGCGGCACGCTCAGCGCACTCGATCAGGTCGGGCCCGAGGAATTGCGCATCCCGCAACTGATCGGCCGCATCGCGGTCGAGGACATCACCGAGGTGATCCTGGCGCTCGGCGCCACCGTCGACGGCCAGACCACCGCGCATTACATCGCCGATCATCTCGACGGGCGGGTGCGATTGACCTCGCTGGCCCAGGGCGTGCCCATCGGCGGCGAGCTTGACTACCTCGACGACGGCACCATCACCGCTGCGCTGACCGCGCGCAAGGTGCTCTGAAGCGCGGCGCGCGGATGCGCATCATTGAAAAAGGCCCGGGCGGGTGCCCGGGCCTGATCGTCGCTCAGCTATGGTAACGGTGGCGGCGCCTAACGGCGGCCCTCTTCCTCGTCGTCCTCGTCGTCGTCATCGCTGCCCTCGGGCAGGTTGAACAGGCTGTCGGCGTCGATGGCCTTTTCCTTCTTGTCGTCGCTATCCTCCCTGAGGCTGAAGGTCTCCAGCCCCTCGATGGCGGTCGGGATGCGCGGCGCGTCCTCCATCTCTAGGGATTCCTCGGTCGACAACAGCTTGCGGCGCGCGTCGTCGTCCATCGCGTGGCCCTCGCGGGCCTTCTTCTCGGCGGCCTTCTGCACCGACTCGTCCAGCTCCGACTGCTTGCACAGGCCCAGCGCCACCGGGTCGATGGGCTGGATGTTGCCGATGTTCCAGTGCGTGCGCTCGCGGATCGACTTGATCGTCGGCTTGGTGGTGCCCACCAGCCGGCTGATCTGCGCATCCGCCAGTTCGGGGTGGAACTTGACCAGCCAGTAAATCGCCGCCGGTCGGTCCTGGCGCTTGCTCAGCGGCGTGTAGCGCGGGCCGCGGCGCTTGGTCTCGCCCTCGGCGGCGGGGTTGTGCTTGAGCCTGAGGACGACCGTCGGGTCGGCCTCCGCCCTCTTGATGTCCTCGGCGGTCAGCTGGTTGTTGGCCACCGGGTCGAACCCCTTGACCCCGGCGGCCACGTCACCGTCGGCGATGCCCTGGATCTCAAGCTCGTGCATGCCGGTGAAATCGGCGATCTGCTTGAAGGTCAGCGTGGTGTTGTCGACCAGCCATACGGCGGTCGCCTTTGCCATGATCGGTTTGGCCATATCGTCTCTCCTTGCCCAAATCCTGCCCGGGCCCTCGGGGCGGGCTGCGCGCCCCGCGAGCGGGGCCGGTTTCCGTTGTGGGGGAACTCGGGCGCACCTATACGCGCTTGCGCCGGCCAAGAAAAGAGCGAATGCACGCCGCACGCCGGCGGCGCACGCCTCGCACCCCCGGCCGCGGCGGTTCGCCCTCTCAGATCGCCATGTCCTCGGGGCTCTTGCCCTTTTCCAGCGCCTTCTTGAACCAAGCCGGCTGGCGGCCCTTGCCGGTCCAGGTCATGGTCGGGTCGTCGGGGTTGCGGTATTTCGGCACCGAGGGTTTGCGCCCCTTGCGGCCACCGCCCGTCAATTCCGCAAGGGAAAATCCCAATTCGCGCGCCTTTTCGTCCAGAGCCGCCAGCGCAGTCTGTTTCTGGCGGTCCTCAAAGGTATTGATCGCCTTGGTCACCTTTTTCTGAAGCTCCTTGAGCTCGTCGAGTGACATGTTTTCCAGATCGTGTTGATTCATTTCCGTTCCGCCTTTGCAATTCCAATGATGTGCAAAGATACGCCCCCGCCCGGAAAAGGTGCAACCGCTTTCTTGCGGCGCTTGAAAATGATTGCATTTTACGAGGAATTGAAATTCCCCGCACCGGCCGCCGGCTTGAGAAACGCCATTCGCGAACGGCGCCGAAACGCGGACCGGAACCGGCCGTCACGCCGATTCCCACAACCGGGAAACAACTTTGCCGCGCTCTATAAATACAAAAGACAACCGCGTTATTCCGGGCCTGTCCGGGGGGCAGCGGCAA
>NZ_JAGXFK010000042.1 GCF_024637375.1 Sediminimonas sp.
CCGCAGCGGAGCTATCCGCTCCGCCCGACCGGAAAAACTCCAGCGTATCCTCCACGGAGAAACTCCTTCCCTATTCCAAAACAGGGACGGATTCCCAGAAATCCTCGATCAGAAGAAGGTGGGCCCCAGATCGCGCTTACGAGTATGTCGTCCCCGGCGAAGCCAACTAATCCGACACTGGCGTGCCCCTCAACGCTGGGGTCCCGATGATGGATGAGGTGATCATTTCCAGGCCCACCTGTGATCTTGTCTGTTGTAAAATCATCCTGGATCGTATTGTCAGCTTCGGGAAGCGTATGTTTCATCCGCTTATCCTATGATCCGCGCTGCGCAGTCAGCGCGACGCTTCGGGAATTTGGCTAATGTCAGATCAATAACGCCCGCGGTTGGCAGGCTCCGGGCGGGTGCTTGGACCGCCGTGTTTGACCGGTGAAACGTCCCGAGCGCACCCTCGGCAATCTCGCCTCGGGCACATCCAGTGTGGTGGCCACCAGCACCAAGAAGGATGGATGGGGAGGTCGCGTATTTGCGCTGAAATTGCTGGCGGTGCTCGCGCTTGATACGCTTGGTAATCGCTGTCGGGACGTCGCCAGGGTGAACACGCCCTTCGGTCTCGCGAAGCGCGAACAAGACGCAAGGAACGGCCATTAGCTAATCACATGGCTGCCGCCGCCCGGATTGATGCGTCAGCACCTCAGTGTCCCGCAGCAAAATTGAGCGTCGCGGCTTCAAGGCCTTCGCTCAAATGCTTGGGCGACACCGGTTTGCGCAAGGTCGCATCCCCGATTGATCGACGATGGGACGAAAGATCATTGCGCTGGGCTGAGCCGGAGAGGAGCAGAACCGGTAGCGCGGGGCATCCCTCACGGAAGTCCATCAAATCGTCTACGCCGGTTTCGAGGTCGGGCGCCGAGTCGAAGTCGTAAATCACCAGTCCCCAGTCTTCCGGGCTGGTTTGCACGCTCGCAAGCATCGCATCGCGGTCCGTCGAATGGTGAACTTCCCGGCCAAGTTCGGCGAGACTGATCGCGATATCGCGGGTCTGTCCAAGGTCAGGGGAGATCAGGGCGATCCGGAGAGAGGCTCCGGCCTCGCCATGGCTCGGGTAAAATCGCCAGATATCCGGTGTTTCGGGCGGCGTAAAACCGGCATCCGAGTCGCTGGGCGGGGGAAGATCAGGATTTCTTGCTCGAAATAGGTCCACTATGGGAACGACGCCGAATGCCAGGATCTGCAAACTGAAGGCAATCAGCAATGTCTCGGGCAGCGGGCGCCCTGCGATGAGAAGCAAAACAACCGTGATGATCGCGACGGGGTAACCCAGAAAAATCCCGGCCAATGCGATACCGAGCTGTCCATGTGCCACCTTGTCCAGATTGGCCATGGCTTGCGGATCACCCTCTGACAGTGCAGTACTCTTGGAAAGGAAAGGCATCTGCATTTTTGAAATTCCGATCTGGGTTCTCGATTAGGTGTCTTGGGAAAGCGCCACCCGGCACATGATGTTCGAAAGGCGCCGTTGATGGCTCCTCGGATGGCCGCCTCAACCATGATATGAAGGTACGAACGCCGCTGGCTTGATTCCATTGGGCCTGATGGGCTAGCCAAACGGCTAGCCGCGCGCGAATTCTCGCAGCACGATCGAAGTTTTATTCATCGAGGAATTGGACGATTTTCTTGGCCGTCTTTCGGCTCAAGTTTCAAGGCAACACCCGTGGCGCACGGCATTGCTGCAGAACTCAAGCCTGGGGCGTGACGTCCCCTTGGCCCACTGACGTCATACCACGCGAACGACCTCGCCGAGGGCGTTGACGCGGTTCATGAGCACGATGCGAATGTGGATTTCGGTGGTCTGGCGGTCGGAATCTCTTGGCGCGCGATACGCTCGCCAACGGCTTTGAGGCCGCGCATCTTTGCCGCGATCCGGCTGCGAGCGTGGCACCCTGCCCGCCGCTTCCGGAACGCCCTGCCATGGTGCCGGGTCGCCCGCAGGGTTTCGCTTCGGACGCGTGCCGCCGGATTGTCTTGCTTCCACGGGCGCCCGTTCTTGCGGATCAGGATGATCGGGACGGCGCCACGTTCGATGATGGCGGTGTGGCAGCGGCGCGTATCGTAGGGCCCGTCGGCACGGCGATAGGGGAGGACGGTCAAGGTCTTCTGCCTGCGGCACAAAATGGAAAAGTCAGGCACGGGCCGGTCCAGCCCCGCTTGCGCAGCGCGGCATTATAACCGGACCAGTTGGTCGCGGTAGCGGGGAGGTGATGGTGTCATTTTTCGATCATGACAATACGACGGACGTGACCTTTACCGATTTGGACGACATTCCGCTTCCATGACGCGTGCCTCCTTTACAGGCAGCATCCTACCCGCGTCGCCCTTTGCAACTTCGGAGACGAAGTCCTTGCAACTCGTCGCGTCTTGGAAAGCCATGATTTCCATTGTAACGACAGTTTCTTCCGGCATGGCCAGATACTCGTGACCCGGATGCCCTTCGGGCACGACCCAGGCCATCGTGATCACCGCCACGAAGATATCGACTGCGCTATTCATCCCTCATCCTCCCCGTCGGCTGGTTCGCCATATGTATCTTGTGAGTCCAAGCTGACGATGGACGTCGTGAGGGTCAACCCGGCAGTCACCGACTCCCAAAAGCAGCCTTTGTGCGTCTGGCACGCGCGCCCCGATGGTTGCGCAGTCGCTCACATCCGAACTGGCGGACGCACATGCGACTCGCGGCGCGCGCATCCTCCAACCTGTATGAAAAGGGGGCGCACGCCCCCTTGTATGGACGTGCGCACCATCATCACGTCGCCAGCAACCGTCTTTCAACGCCATAGACCAGGCGCGGGCGAAGGTCGCGGCCATTGCCGATCATCCGCCGGAACTCCACCCAGGCGATCTCGTTGTCGGTCGACTCGTCCGGCCCGATTTTTACCTACCGCGCGTCATTCGGCGAACCCTGACGGTCGCGGGAAATCCTCGCAGCCATGGCCTGCTGTTGGCGTTGGCGCGACACCTGCACCGCCAGGATGCCGGCCGCGATCACCGCAACACCGATCACGTCGAGGGGGCGCAGCGCCTCGCCCAGCACCAGCGCCGCGATCGCGACGCCAAGGAACGGGTTGAGGAAATGGAAGGTCGCCGCGCGGACCGCGCCGATGCGGTTGACCAGCATGAACCACACCAGCGTCGCCCCCAGCCCGGGCACCAGAGTGGTGTAGGCGAAGGCGGCGATCAGGGTCCAGCTCCAGTCGATGACAAGGGTCTCGGTGGCCGCGGCAACGCCGGCCAGCGCCACGCTGCCGATCAGCATCTGCAATCCCACGACCATGAGGAAATTGCCGCCCGAGGTTGCGCCGCGCACCGCCATCGTCGCCAGCGTCAGCGCCAGGACGCCCGCCACGCACAGGCCCAGCCCGAACAGATCGACCCCGCCTTGCAGCCGCGCGCCCATGATCAGCACCACGCCCGCCACACCGGCCAGCAGCCCGACGAGGCCCAGCGGGCGCAGCCTGTCGCCAAACGCCAGCCACCCGGCCAGCGCCACGAGCAGCGGCATGGTCGAGGCAATGATCGCGGCCAGCGACGCCTGGATGGTCTGCATCGCCACGAAGTTCAGGCCCAGGTACAACGCGTTCTGGCAAATCCCGAAAACGATCGTCGCGCGCCACTGGCCGCGCGTCAGGCGCCATGTCTGGCCCATCGCGCGCGCGATCAACACCCCGATCAGCCCCGAGATCAGGAACCGCAGCGCCAGCGACGACAGCGGCGGCGCAGCAGCGACGATGATGCGCGCCGAGGTGAACGCGCTCGACCACATCACCGCAAAAGCCAGCCCCATCATTATCGCGCGAATATCCAATGTCGCCTCCATTCGGGCCCGGAAATGAAAAAGGGCCGCCAACAAGTGGCGACCCTTCAGCAAATTCGCAGCGGCTGCAAGATCAGCCGTTGACGCTGTCCTTGAGCGCCTTGGCGATGGTCATCTTGACCACCCTGTCGGCGTCCTTTTTGATCTGCTCGCCGGTGGCCGGGTTGCGAACCATGCGCTCGGGGCGCTCGCGGCAGTAGATCTTGCCAACGCCGGGCAAGGTCACGGCGCCGCCATTCGACACCTCGCGGGTGATCAGGGTGGTAATCGCCTCAAGCGCGCCGTTGGCGGATTTCTTGTCGGTGCCCATTTCCTCTGCCAGAGCGGCGACAAGTTGGGTTTTGGTCATCGGCTTTGCCATTCATGGTCTCCTTCACTCGCCCGATAATTGGGCCTCATGCGCCGCATTTAACGGTAACGAACACATGAACACAACGAATAGTGGCGCGAAACAAGGAGGATTTCGGAATTTGTTGGAAAAATGTTCCGGTTCTGCCGCTCAGAGAAAGGCGGTTTCCTCGAAACTGCGCAACTTGCGGCTATGGATGCGCTCCAGCGGCATGCGCCGCAGACGCTCGATCGCGCGTATACCGATCATCAGATGCCGGCCGACCTGGCGGCGGTAGAACTCGCTCGCCATGCCGGGGAGCTTCAACTCGCCGTGCAGGGGCTTGTCGCTGACACACAGGAGCGTGCCATAGGGCACGCGAAAGCGGAATCCGTTGGCGGCGATGGTGGCGCTTTCCATGTCCAGCGCGATGGCGCGCGACTGGCTCAGGCGCTGCACCGGGCCGGTCTGGTCGCGCAACTCCCAGTTCCGGTTATCGACGCTGGCCACGGTGCCCGTGCGCATCACCCGCTTCAGCTCGTAGCCCTCCAGTTCGGTCACCTCGGCGACGGCCTCCTGCAA
This sequence comes from Sediminimonas sp., assembly GCF_024637375.1. Classification (GTDB taxonomy): domain Bacteria; phylum Pseudomonadota; class Alphaproteobacteria; order Rhodobacterales; family Rhodobacteraceae; genus Sediminimonas. The sequence goes on from NZ_JAGXFK010000042.1 coordinate 4,782, forward strand.
AGCGATCTGGATCTCGGCCAGTGGCGGGATCGGCACCCAGACCGGCAGGTCGTCATCCAGCACCTTGTCCTCGCGCAGGTAGGCATGTGCCAGCACGAAGTCGCCCAGCGCCTGCGAGTTGCGCAGCCCCGCGCAGTGGCCGACCATGATCCAGGCATGGGGGCGCAGCACCGCGATGTGATCGGTGGCCGTCTTGGCGTTCGACGGCCCGATGCCGATATTGACCAGCGTGATGCCCGACCCGTCCGCGCGCTTGAGGTGATATGCCGGCATCTGCGGCATCGACAACGGCGCCGAAAGCGGCGCGTCGGCGGTGGTGATCTCGGCGTTCCCAAGGCTGACGAAACTGGTGTAGCCGCTCTCGGGATCGGCCAGCATGCGCCGCGCGTGAGCTTCGAACTCGGTGACGTAGAACTGGTAGTTGGTGAACAGCACATGGTTCTGGAAATGCGTGGGATCGGTGGCGGTGTAATGCGCCAGCCGAGCCAGCGAGTAATCGACCCGCTGTGCCGTGAACGGCGCCAACGGCGCGGGGCCGCCCGGCGGCGGGGTGTAGGTGCCGTTGACGATGTCGTCGTTGGTGCTGGCGATGTCGGGCACATCGAAGACATCGCGCAGGATGAACCCGCCGCCACCGTCCTGCGGCATGACCGCCGCCTCGGACGCGGTCACGGCAAAATGCACCGGGATCGGGGTGTCGGACACCGCCACCGTTACCGGCACACCGTGATTGCGGATCAGCAGGCCGATCTGCTGTTCGAGATAGCGGCGGAACAGGTCCGGCCGGGTGATCGTCGCGGCATGGGTGCCCGGCCCGGTGACGTGACCATAGCTCAGGCGGCTGTCGACCTCGGCAAAGCTGCTGGTGGTGACGCGCAGCTCGGGATAGCAGGCCCGGAATCGGCAGCCGGGATGGCCGCCGCGCATCGCCTCGTGGAACCTCTCGGAAAGATAGCCGGTCGCGGTGGTATAGATCTCCTCGATCCGCGCAACCGCGGCCGCCGCATCGTCAAACGCCTCCGCCCCCGGCAGATCGGGCATATGGACCGTCAGGAATTCGCTGTCTCCGGGCATGCGGCGGGCATCCTTCGTATCGCACCAAGCCCGCAGGTTGACAGCTTGCCAGGGGCGGATCAACCTGAACGCCGCATTGCGCCCGCCCGACAAGGAGCCAGCCGATGGATTACGAAACCGTGCCAGCACCCGACTTCAGCGCCGCGCTGCGCGGTATCGGGCTGAACCTGCTGGTGCGCGACGTGCGTGCGCAGGCGGCGTTCCTGCAAACGGTGTTGGGCATGGCACCGCATCGCCTCAGCGCCGACTTCGCGATCATGACCCATGGCGGCGACCTGCTGCAACTGCATGCCGATCATACCTACGGCACCCATCCCCTTCTGGGCCTGGTGCCCGACAACCCGCCGCGTGGCGCGGGGGCGGCGATCTACCTGTTCAATGCCGACCCCGACCGCGCCGCGGCGCAGGCCGAAAGCGCGGGCGGCACCGTCCTGCACCCGCCACAAGACAAACCCCACGGCCTGCGCGAGGCCTGCATCCTGTGCCCCGAAGGCTATGCCTGGACACCGGCCCGGCCGCTCGATGCGGCTGAACGCGCGGCGCTGCAATAGCGGGCGCGCCGATCAGGCGGCGTCGAAATCCAGCACCAGCCGCTCGCTGGTCGGGCGCGACTGGCACGCCAGGGTAAACCCGGCCTCCAGCTCCCATGGCTCCAGCGAATAGTTCACTGCCATCTCGGCGCTGCCCTCTGTCACCTTGCAGCGACAGGTGCAGCACATGCCGCCACGGCAGCTATAGGGCAGTTCCAGCCCCTGCCGCTCGGCCGCTTCCAGCACCGACTCGTCTTCGGCCTGCACGCTGAAGCTGCGGCGGCTACCGTCAAGAACGACCTCGACGCTGACACCGGCCTCGGCAGCGGCTTCGGCCTCGGCCGAGCGCGGCTTGCGCGGCGCCTCACCGTCCTGAAAGAAGCGTTCGGTATGCAACCGCTCGCGCGCGATGCCCTGCCCCTCCAGCGTGGCGGCAACATCGTCGATCATGTCGCCGGGGCCGCACAAATAGATACCCTCGGCGCCGTCCAGATCGACCGCACCGGCACGGCCCAGGGCGGCGATCTTGTCGCCGGTGATCCGGCCATTGAGCAACGCGACATCCTGCGTCTCGCGCGACAGGATGTGGATCAGCGTGAAGCGGTCGAGATAGCGGTCCTTGAGCCCTTCGAGGGTGTCGCGGAACATGATCGTGTCGTGGCTGCGGTTGCCGTAGATCAGCGTCACCTCGGCCCCGCGCGCCAGCGCATCGGCGGCGATCGACACCATCGGCGTGATGCCCGACCCGGACGCGATCAGCACCAGGCGGTCTTCGCCGCGCGGGGTGAACCGCCCCTCGGGCGGCATGACCTGCAAGCTGTCGCCGGGCTTGAGCCCCTGACAATGGGGCGAGAACACGCCCCCCTCCAGCCGCTTGACGCCCACCGTCAGCGGCTTGCCGGGCAGGGACGCGATGGAATAGGAGCGGCGCACGTCCTGCCCGTCGACGGTATCGCGCAGGGTCAGGTACTGGCCGGGCTGCCATGCGAAATCCGCCGCCGCCGCGTCGGGCACGTCGAAGGTGATCGCCACCGCCCCTGCCGTCTCGGGCCGCACGTCGCGGATTGTCAGTTCATGAAACATCGCCGGTTCCTTTCAGATGCACTTGAAGTAGTCGAACGGCTCGGCGCAGGCGCGACAGCGGTAGTGCGCCTTGCACGGGGTCGAGCCGAATTCACTGAGCCGCTCGGAATCGGTGCTGCCGCATTTCGGGCAGGTCACGCTGACCTCGCCGAACAGCGCCCGCACCGACCCGGCCGCCTGCTCGGGCGGCGCGATCCCGTAGGCGCGCAGCTTTTCGCGGCCCGCGTCGCTGATCCAGTCGGTGGTCCAGGCCGGCGACAGGATGCGTTCGGTGCGTGCATCAAAACCCGCCTCGCGCAGTGCCGCCTCGATCGACATCTCGATGGCCAGCGTCGCCGGGCAGCCCGAATAGGTGGGGGTGACACCCGCCACCGCCACGCCGTCCTCCAGCCGCACCCAGCGCAGTATGCCCAGTTCGGCCACGTTGACGCAGGGCACTTCGGGGTCGGGCACGGCTGCCGCGGCTTCCCACGCGCGGGCCTCGTCGCTATCGCCACGCGCGGTGGACATCACCACTGCGCCCCCGGATGCGCGCGATAGACCGATTGCATCTCGGCCAGCAGGTGCCCCAGCCCTTCGCCATGCAACCCCTCGCGGCCACCGCGCTGCGGATAAGGTGCCTCGGGCAGGGTCAGCGCCGCTTCGCCGAAGATGTCGGCGATGGTCTTGTCCCACTGGGTGCGCAGATCGGCGCGCACCGGCAACACGCCCGCGGCCTCGGCTTCCCGCGCGGCGGGCGAGCTGTCGAACAACTCGTCGACATAGATGCTCAGCGCCTCGACCGCGTCGCGCATACGCGCGGCGCTTTCCTCGGTTCCGTCGCCCAGCCGGATCACCCATTCGCCGGCATGGCGGATGTGATAGGCCATTTCCTTAACCGCCTTGCCGGCCACGCCGCGCACCACCCCGTCGGTGCTGTCCTGCGCCGCTATCCAGTAGGGGTGCATGAACGCCGCGAAATATAGCTGGCGCAACACGGTGTGGGCGAAATCCTCGTTCGGGCGCTCGACCAGCAGGCAGTTGCGATAGGCGCGCTCGTCGCGCAGGTACGCCATGTCGTCCTCGGACCGGCCCTTGCCTTCCAGCGCGGCCGCGCGGTCGTAAAGCGTGCGCGCCGTGCCGATCAGATCGAGCGCCATGTTGGGCATGGCAAGGTCTTCTTCCAGCATCGGCGCGTGGCCGCACCATTCGCTCAACCGGTGGCCCAGCACAAGATGATCGTCGGCCAGTTCCAGAAGCGCGTGATAGACAGTCATCACATGTTCCCCACTTCTTCGGGAATCTCGTAGAACGTCGGGTGACGGTAGATCTTGTCGCCGGTCGGCTCGAAGTTCTCCCCGGCCTGGTCCGGGTCACTGGCGGTGATCGCAGCCGAGGGCACCACCCACACCGAATTGCCCTCGCCCCGGCGCGTGTAGACATCGCGCGCGGCCTGCAATGCCATCACCTCGTCAGCGGCATGGAGCGACCCCGCGTGCTTGTGCGCAAGCCCGTTGCGCGGTCGTATGAACACTTCCCAAAGAGGCATCGATTGCGTCATGGCCTCATCCCTTCATCTTTCTGACAATACTCATCTTGCCCGCTCTCAAGCGCCACCATTTCAGGCATTGGCGCCGACAACAGTACCCCGCGCTTGCGGGATGGCGGGCGGGGTGATGCGGGCACCGCCCGCGAGCGTCGCCCCGCCGTCCCGCACTACTCCGCCGCGATCTTGCGCGCGCGGCGCTTCTCGGCGTGGGCGAGGGCAGCCTCGCGAACCCATGCGCCGCGCTCCCATGCCGCCCTGCGGTCCTTGATCCGGTCGCGGTTCATGCGGCCGTGGCCCTTGACCACGCGCCAGAATTCGTCCCAATCGATTTCGCCGTGGTCGTAGCCGCCCTTTTCCTCGTTCCACTTCAGGTCCGGGTCCGGCACCTTCAGGCCCAGATATTCCGCCTGCGGCACGGTGGCGTCGATGAACTTCTGGCGCAGTTGGTCGTTGGTGAACCGCTTGATCTTCCACGTCATCGACTGGTCGGAATGTTCGCTGTCGGCATCGTGCGGGCCGAACATCATCAGCGACGGCCACCACCAGCGGTTCAGGCTGTCCTGCGCCATCTCCTTCTGCTCCGGCGTGCCCTGAGCCAGCGTCATGATGATCTCGTAGCCCTGGCGCTGGTGAAAGGATTCCTCCTTGCAGACCCGGATCATGGCGCGCGCATAGGGCCCGAAGGAACAGCGGCAAAGCGGAATCTGGTTCATGATCGCGGCGCCGTCCACCAGCCAGCCGATGGTGCCGATATCGGCCCAGCTCAGCGTGGGATAGTTGAAGATGCTGGAATACTTGGCCTTGCCCGAGTGCAACTCCTCGGTCATCTCCTCGCGGCTGACGCCCAGCGTCTCGGCCGCCGAGTAAAGATAAAGCCCGTGGCCGCCCTCGTCCTGCACCTTGGCCAGCAGCGCCGCCTTGCGCCTGAGCGACGGCGCGCGGGTGATCCAGTTACCCTCGGGCAGCATGCCGACGATCTCGGAATGCGCGTGCTGACCGATCTGGCGCACCAGCGTGCGGCGATAGCCCTCGGGCATCGCGTCGGTCGGCTCGACCTTTTCCTCGGCGTCGATACGCTTCTGGAACGTCTCCAGGAACTCCGGCGTTTCGTTCGTCTGGCCGTCGGCCCCGATCAAACCTTGTGAATACATGGGTCACCTCCTGTCGCTTAACATGTTATACGTTACGAAAGACAAATCGCAAAGTATTTTTTGTAACACTTGAATTTTCTCCAAGCCTAACTCATCACGATGATATGGAAAAAACACTTCTGTCCTTCGGCCACGGATATTCGGCACGGGCGCTGGCGCGACGGCTGTTGCCGCAGGGCTGGACGATCTACGGCACCACGCGGGACGACAGCAAGATCAATGCCTTGCACGACGAAGGCATCCACCCGATCCACTGGCCCGACGGCAAAGTGCGCGCGGCACTGGACCGCGCCAGCCACATCCTGATCTCGGCCGCACCGGGCGCCGACGGCGACCCGATTCTTGCCGAGATGGCGGACGACATCGCCGCCGCCGCGCCGCGGCTGACATGGGCGGGGTATCTGTCCACCACCGGCGTCTACGGCGATCACGGTGGCGAATGGGTGGACGAGACCACGCCGCTAACTCCCACGACCGCGCGCGGCAAGGCGCGCGTTGCAGCGGAAAATCAATGGCAGGCCATCCCCGGACTGCCGTTGCACATCTTTCGGCTGGCGGGCATTTACGGGCCCGGCCGTGGCCCGTTCGAGAAGGTGAAATCCGGCACCGCGAGGCGCATCGTCAAGCCCGGCCAGGTTTTCAGCCGCATCCATGTCGAAGACATCGCCCAGGTGTTGGAGGCATCCATGACCCACCCGAACCCCGGCGCGGTCTACAATGTCTGCGACGACGACCCGGCCCCGCCGCAGGACGTGATCGCCCACGCGGCCGAGCTTCTGGGGCTGCCACTGCCGCCCGAAGTGCCCTTCGACAGCGCAGATATGTCACCCATGGCGCGCAGCTTCTACGCAGAATCAAAGCGCGTGCGCAACGACCGCATCAAGCGCGATCTGGGCGTTGATCTGATCTACCCCGGCTACCGCGAGGGGCTGTGGGCGCTGCTGCGTTGAGTCCCGGCAAGCCGCATGGTTCGTGCGCGTCAGCCGCCGCAGTTTACGACTCGCGCGGCCCGACCGCTGCGCGCTTGCCGCTGATCTGGGCCACCCCCAAAACCTCCAGCACTTTCGCCTCGATATCGGCCGGCGACAGGCCGGCAGTGGCGTACATGTCCTCGGGGCTGGCCTGGTCGATGAAGGTATCGGGCAGTGTCATCATGCGGAATTTCAGCCCTGCGTCGAACACGCCTTCATTTGCCAAAAGCTGCGCGACGTGGCTACCGAAGCCGCCGGTTGCACCTTCCTCGATAGTAATCACCGCCTCGTGCCCCGCGGCCAGGTCCAGGATCAGGTCACGGTCCAGCGGCTTGGCGAAACGCGCGTCGGCCACGGTGGGCGAGATACCCCGCGCGGACAGCGATTCGACCGCATCCATCACCGGGCCCAGTCGCGTACCGAGCGACAGGATGGCAACCCGGCTGCCCTGCCGGATCAGCCGGCCCTTGCCGATCTCCAGCACCTCGCCGCGCTCGGGCATCTCGACGCCGGCGCCCTCGCCGCGCGGATAGCGAAAGGCGATCGGCCCGTCGTCATGCGCGGCGGCGGTGGCGACCATGTGCACCAGTTCGGCCTCGTCGGCGGCCGCCATCACCGTGAACCCGGGCAGGTTGGACAGGAACGCCACGTCGAACGCACCGGCATGGGTGGCCCCGTCTGCGCCCACCAGCCCGGCCCGGTCGATGGCAAAGCGCACCGGCAGCCGCTGGATGGCGACATCGTGAACGACCTGGTCGTAGCCGCGTTGCAGGAATGTGGAATAGATCGCGCAGAATGGTCGCATACCCCCCGCCGCCAACCCGGCCGAGAAGGTGACGCCGTGCTGCTCGGCAATGCCCACGTCGAACAGGCGCGAGGGGTAGCGTTCGGCAAAGAGGTTGAGCCCGGTGCCATCGGGCATCGCCGCCGTCACCGCGCAGATGCGCGGGTCGTCGGCCGCCTGCGCCAGCAACGCGCGCGCGAACACGCTGGTGTAGCTTGGCGCGTTCGAGGGCGCCTTCTTCTGCTCGCCGGTGGCGATGTCGAACTTCGCCGTGGCGTGGCCGCCGTCACGCGCGCCCTCGGCCGGGGCATAGCCCTTGCCCTTTTTCGTCAGCACATGCAGCAGAACCGGCCCGGTGGCGCGCGCCCGCACCGTGCGCAGCACCGGCAGAAGCTGATCCAGGTCATGCCCGTCGATCGGGCCGATATAGGAAAAGCCCAGCGATTCGAACAAGGTGCCGCCCACGGCCAAGCCCTTGAGCATGTCCTTGGCGCGCTTGGCGCCTTCGCGGAACGGCTCGGGCAGCAAGCCCACCGCGCCCTTGGCGGCGGCGCGGAATTCCTGGAACGGCTCGCCGGCGTAAAGGCGCGACAGATACGATGACAGCGCGCCCACCGGCGGCGCGATGGACATCTCGTTGTCGTTGAGGACCACGAACAGCCGCTTGCCCAGCGCGCCGGCGTTGTTCATCGCCTCGAACGCCATGCCGGCCGACATGGCCCCGTCGCCGATCACCGCGATGGCATCCCCCATGCCTTCGGGCGTGGCGCCGCCCAGGTCGCGCGCCGCTGCAAAACCCAGCGCGGCGCTGATCGAGGTAGAGCTATGCGCCGCGCCGAACGGGTCGTAGGGGGATTCGCTGCGCTTGGTGAAGCCCGACAGCCCGCCCTTTTGCCGCAGGGTGCGGATGCGGTCGCGGCGCCCGGTCAGTATCTTGTGCGGATAGGCTTGGTGGCCCACGTCCCAGATCAGCTTGTCGCGCGGGGTGTCGAACACCGCGTGCAGAGCCACGGTCAGTTCCACCACCCCCAGACCTGCGCCAAGGTGCCCGCCGGTGGCCGAGACGGCGCTGATGGTTTCGGTGCGCAGCTCGCGCGCCAACTGTTCCAACTGCGCGTCGCTGAAGCGATGCAGGTCGGCGGGGCTGTGCACCTCGTCCAGAAGCGGTGTCATCGGTTGATCGGTCATGCCCCCTCCCGCGGTGGCGCCCTAGCTATCGCGCGCGATAACGAAATGCGCGGCCTGCCGCAAGGTTTCGGCCTGGCCACCATAGCCGTCAAGCGCGGCGCAGGCCTCGTCGGCCAGTTCGGCGGCGCGGGCGCGGGCCCCGTCGAGACCCAGCAGCGACACGAAAGTCGCCTTGCCCGCCTCGGCATCCTTGTTCAACCGCTTGCCGGCGCGCGCCTCGTCACCGGTTACGTCAATGATGTCGTCGGCGATCTGGAAGGCAAGCCCCAGCGCCCGCGCGTAGCGCCGCAACGCCCCCGGCTCGTCGCCGGCCATGCTCGGCCCGGCACAGGCGGCCCATTCGATCAGCGCACCGGTCTTGCCGGCCTGAAGCGTGGTAATCTGGTCCAGCGTCAGCGGCGCATCGGCGCCCTCGGCGGCGATGTCCATCGCCTGCCCGCCGACCATGCCGCGCACCCCGGCGGCCCGCGCCAGCGCCAGCACCAAGTCGGCGCGCGCGCCCGCGTCGGCGCACCCGCGCGGGTCGGCCAGCAACTCGAACGCCAACGCCTGCAATGCATCCCCGGTCAACACCGCGGTGGCCTCGTCCCACTTGCGGTGCACGGTGGGCCGGCCGCGGCGCATGTCGTCGTCGTCCATGCAGGGCAAATCGTCGTGCACCAGGCTATAGGCATGCATCGCCTCGATCGCGGCGGCGGGCCATATCGCACGCTCAGGTCCGATGCCGTGCAGTCGCGCGCCTTCCAGCACCAGGAAGGCGCGCATGTGCTTGCCGCCCGCGCAGGCATGCTGCATGGCCGCGCCCACCGGCGGATCAAGCGGCGCCAGCACCTCGCGCAGGTGGTCCTGCACCTGTGCCGCGGCTTCTTTCAAACGGGCGCGAAACACCTAGAGACCTTCGACCGGCTTGCTGCCCGTGGGGGTGCCGTCGCCATCAAGGGTGATCGCGGCGACCTTTTCCTCGGCTTCCTTGAGCTTTTCCTCGCAGCGTTTCTTGAGTTCCGCACCGCGTTCGTAAAGCTTGATCGACTGCTCCAGAGGCACGTCGCCGCGTTCAAGATCGCCAACGACCTTTTCCAGCGCCGCCATCGCCTCCTCGAAACTCATTTCGCCGACCGGTTTGTCGCTCATGCGCCTGCCTCCGTCAAAACCCGAACATGGGCCGCCGCGCTGGCCGCCAGCGCCGACAGATCATAACCGCCCTCCAGAGTCGAGACAACGCGCCCCCCGCACAGCTCGTCGGCCAGGTCGCAAAGCTGTCGGGTAAGCCAGTCGAAATCGGCCGTTTTCCATTCGAGTTGCGCCAGCGGATCGTCGGCATGGGCGTCGAACCCCGCCGAGACGATCAGAAGTTCGGGCGCAAACGCACGCAGGCGTGGAAAGACCTGCGTTTCGTAGACCGCACGCATATGCGCGCCATCGCTGTCCGGCGGCAAGGGCAGGTTGACCACGTTGCCATGAGCACCGCGCTCGTCGGGCGAACCGCTGCCCGGCCACAGCGGCGACTGGTGCGACGAGACGAACAGCGCGCGGGCCTCGTCCCACAGCAGGTCCTGCGTCCCGTTGCCGTGGTGAACGTCGAAATCGACCACCGCGACGCGCGACAGGCCGTGATGGTCGAGCGCGTGTTTCGCCGCTATCGCCGCGTTTCCCAGCAGGCAGAACCCCATCGGCGTGGCGCGTTCGGCGTGATGCCCCGGCGGGCGGCAGGCGGCGAATGCGTTGTCCACCTCGCCGGCCAGCACCATGTCGACGGCGCGCACCGCCGCCCCGGCGCCGCGATAGGCCGCCGTCAGCGAGCCGGCCGAGATAAACGTGTCCGCGTCGAGCTTGGCGATGCCCTCTTCGGGCAGGGCGGCGCGCAACTCGGCCAGGTAGCTGGCGGGGTGCACGCGCAGCACGTCGTCCTCGGCCGCCAGCGGCGCGGTGACGCGCTTGAGGTCCAGCGGCTCCAGCGCGTGGAGGACGTGTTCCAGCCGCGCCACCTGTTCCGGGTGGCGGCGCGGCGTGTGATGATCGAGGCAGTCGGCATGGGTCAGCAGGGCGGTTGTCATCGCGTCGGTCCATTGGTGGCGGTCGGGCCGGACCCTAGGGCGCCGGCGCGGCCTTGTCCATCGGTGCCGGGTGGGGGTGTCAGTCGGGGGCCAGCATGTAGCCGGCGCCGCGCACCGTCTGCAGGTAGCGGGGCTGGCGCGGGTCGGATTCGATCTTGCGGCGCAGGCGGGTGATCTGCACGTCGACAGCGCGGTCCTGCGCCTGCCCGCCATCGGCGCCGGCACCGCTGCGACCCAGTTCCTCGACTAGGCGGGCGCGGCTGATCGGCTCGCCGGGTGCGGCGGAAAATATCCGCATCAACTGGCTTTCGGTCGCGGTCAGGCGGACGGGCGCGTTGCCGAGCCACATCTCGCCGCGGTCGATATCATAGCGGATATCGCCGAGGCGCAGCACCTTGGGTGTCAGGTCGGCCGGTTCCGCCTCGGGCAGTCGGCGCAGGATCGCGTTAATCCGCAGCAACAGCTCCTTGGGTTCGAACGGCTTGGCAAGGTAGTCGTCGGCGCCCGCCTCCAGCCCGGCGATGCGATCCTCGGTCTCGCCCTTGGCGGTCAGCAGCAACACCGGCGTCTGGCTTGTCTTGCGCAACTCGCGCGTGAGCGTCACGCCATCCTCGCCCGGCATCATCACGTCCAGCACGATGAGGTCGAAATCGAGTCCCTGCAAGACCCGGCGGGCATGGGCGGCATCGCGCGCGGTCGAGACCAGGAAACCATTGCGCATCAGGAATTTCTGCAACAAGCCGCGGATGCGTTCATCGTCGTCGACGATAAGGATATGCGCGTCTATCTCGGTCACGATCCGGCCTCCCTGAAGGCGTTGTAGCGGCGGCGCATCTCGGGGTCCATCATTGCTTCGAGAACCTGGCGGAAACCGGCGACAGCCTCGGGTCCCGCGGCACGGAATGCGGCGCGCATGCGTGCGCGCTGCGCGTCCGACAGCCGCGCTTCCAGCGCCTTGCCGGCCTCGGTCAGGTAGAGGTGGCGTTCGCGCTTGTCGCTGGTGCCCACCCGGCTTTCGACAAGCCCATCCTCGATCAGGGTGCGCAGCACCCGGTTCAGCGATTGCTTGGTCACGCCCAGCAGTTCCAGAAGGTTGGTCACCGTCGTCCCCGGCGCGCGGTTGATGAAATGGATCGCCCGGTGATGCGCGCGCCCGTAGGCCATGGTCGCGAGAATGCGGTCGGGATCGGACGTGAAGCCACGATAGGCGAAAAAGATCGCCTCGATGCTCTGACGCAACTGCTCATCCGTGAGAAACAGCAGGTTCTCTCCGACAGGGGCGTCAGCCATCCGCGTGCCTCCTTGTTTTCGAATTGCATCTTTGAAAGGCACCATAAGTCAGCCTTATTGACTTTCCAAGACTCAACTGGTAGCGAATCGCAGTTTTGACGCAATTTTATGTCCGAAGCGGACGTAAGAAGCGCAACAAATGGAAACGTTGGCAAGGATACGGCAATGGCTGGCTACGACGACCGCGACGGCAAAATCTGGATGGACGGTGACCTCATCGACTGGCGCGGCGCCAACGTGCATGTAATGACGCACGCGCTGCACTACGCCTCGTCGGTGTTCGAGGGCGAGCGTTGCTACAACGGGCGCATCTTTCGCTCGCGCGATCATTCCGAACGTCTGATCCGGTCGGGTGAAATGATCGACTTCCATATCCCGTGGAGCGTCGAACAGATCGAGGCCGCCAAACAGGCGGCGCTTGACGCCAACGGCCTGAGCAATGCCTATGTCCGCGCCGTGGCCTGGCGCGGCGCCGGCGATGACATGGGCGTGGCCAGCGCGCGCAACCCTGTCCACCTCGCCGTCGCTTGCTGGGAATGGGGCAACTACTACGGCGACGCCAAGACCCACGGCGCCAAGCTGGATATCGCCAAGTGGAAACGCCCCAGCCCGGAAACCGCGCCAAGCCAGTCAAAGGCGGCGGGCCTGTACATGATCGCCACCATGTCCAAGCATGCCGCCGAGGCCAAGGGGTGCAGCGACGCGATGATGCTGGACTACCGCGGCTACGTGGCCGAGGCGACCGGTGCCAACATCTTTTTCGTCCGCGATGGCGAGGTTCACACGCCGCTGCCGGATTCGTTCCTCAACGGGCTGACGCGGCAGACGGTCCTGCAAATGCTGCACGAGCGCGACGTCACCGTGCACGAACGCCACATCATGCCCGACGAGCTGGAAAGCTTCGAGCAATGCTGGCTGACCGGCACCGCAGCCGAGGTTACGCCGGTGGGCCACATCGGTGACTACCGGTTCGATGTCGGCGCGCTGACCCGCGACATCGCCCACGGCTACGAAGACCTGGTGCGCACCTGAATCGCGCGCAACACGCCCCGCAAAGCGGCCCCGCCCCCTTGCCGCTACCGGCACAAGCGCGCCGCGCCCGCGGTCGGGGCTCCGGCTGAGCGGCCTTGCTCTGTCATCGCTCGCTCAGTCATCGTCGGGGTGCCGCTTGCGTCAAAAAGGGGCGCCCCGCAAAGGGCGCCCCGGTCATGTGCCAGCGCGGGCAAGCCACGTCAGCCCGGCGTGATACCGCGCATGCGCTCCGAGCGGCGGCGCAGCAGTTCGATCGTTGTCAGCAGCAGGATCGAGATCGTCACCAGGATCGTCGCCACCGCCAGGATCGTCGGGCTGATCTGCTCGCGCAGGCCGATGAACATCTGCCATGGCAGGGTTTTCTGACCGGCCGAGCCGACCAGAAGCACCACGATCACCTCGTCGAACGAGGTGATGAAGGCGAACAACCCGCCCGAGATAACGCCCGGCAGGATCAGCGGCATCTGCACCTTGAAGAAGGTCGTCACCGGGTCGGCCCCCATATTGGCGGCGGCGCGGGTGAGCGACTCGTCGAAGCTCGACAGGGTCGCCGTCACCGTGATGATGACGAAGGGAATGCCCAGCGCCGCATGTGCCAGGACCACGCCCATGAACGTGCCCTGAAGACCGATATTGGCGTAGAAAAAGAACATACCGGCCGAGGTGATGATGAGCGGCACGATCATCGGCGATATCAGCAGCGCGGTGATCGCCTTCTTGAACGGCACGTGCGGCTGCGTCAGCCCGATCGCGGCCAGCGTGCCCAGAGACACGGCTATGAGCGTCGCCAGCGGCGCGATCTTGACCGAGTTCATGAACGCCTGAATCCAGGAATAATCGCCGTTGGCACCGAAGAAATCGCGATAGTGCTTGAGCGAGTATCCGTCCGGGTCAAGCCGTAGCATTTCCGGCGTGAAGGTAAAGAAATCCTCCGCGTTGAACGACAGCGGGATGATCGTCAGGATCGGGAAGATCAGGTAGAAGAACACCAGCCCGCAGATCACCCGGAAGGTATAGAACCAGACCCTTTGGCCGAACGTCGCGTATGAAGGAAGTTTCGTAGCCATGTCTTTTACCCCAGCTTCACGTTATCGACGCCGACAAGCTTGTCGTAGATGTAGTAGAGCAACAGCACCACCACGAGCATGACGGTGCCCAGCGCCGCCGCCAGCCCCCAGTTGCCGGAACTCGAGAACTGGTAGTAGATCCGGTTCGAAATGAACGTGCCATCGGCGCCGCCGACCAGTTCGGGCGTGATGAAGTAGCCGACCGCCAGGATGAAAACCAGCAGCGACCCGGCGCCGATACCCGGCGTGGTCTGCGGGAAATAGACCCGCATGAACGCCACCGTGTTGGTCGCCCCCAGCGATTTCGCCGCGCGCAGGTAGGATGGCGGGATCGTCTTCATCACCGAGTAGAGCGGCAGGATCATGAACGGCAGCAGGATGTGCGTCATCGCGATGACCACGCCAAGCTGGTTGTTGATCAGCGACATTCGTTCGGTAAAGCCGAGCGCGATCCAGAAATCGTTGATCACGCCTTGTTGCTGCAACAGGATTTTCCACGCCGATGTACGCACCAGCAGCGATGTCCAGAACGGCAGCAGCACCAGGATCAGCAGCATGTTGGCCGACTTTGCCGGCAGGTCCGCCAGCAGCCACGCCACCGGGTAGCCCAGCGCGAAGGTGCAGAAGGTGATCAAGAAACTCAACCACAGCGTTCGGACCATCAGTTTGGAATAGATCCGCTGATCGGGATCCTTCATCTGGATACCCTCGCTGGTGCGCTGCGCGTCGAAGGCCGCCAGGAAATAGCTGGTCGTGTAGTAGCCCGAGTTCGCCTTGATCGTGGCCCAGTACTCGATATTGCCCCAATCGTCGTCGATATCGAGGAACTTTTCGCGGAAGGGACCGTCGGTTTCGATATCCCAGTTGGACACCCGGCGTCCCGACTTGCGGAAGATCGACGACATGCCAGCCGATTCGTAGTTGAAGCGGCGGCCAAGCTGCGTGTGGTTGCGGTTCTCAAACGCGGTCGCGAGGTCCTGGGCCAGGGCGCGATAGACGGGTTCGGCGGGCATTTCGCCAGATGCGGGTTCCCAGTCCTGTATCTCTTCGACCACGTTGGGCATCAGGTCGGGAATGTACTCGGTGCCGGCCGTGTTCTGGACCGAGCGCATCAACATTTCACCGATGGGCAGGACAAAGCTGATCGTGACGAACAAGAGCAGCGGCGCGATCAGCAACAGCGCCCGAATTTTCTGTGCCCTGAGCGCCCGCGCCAGGCTTTGCTTCAGCGGCGTCCCGTCGGCCGCCAGAACCAATCCATTCTCGTCAAAATGCGTATCGGCCATCATTCTTCCCTGTTGGTCATTCGGAACACGTTTGTCGGATCCGTTATTCGTTGGTCTTGGCGAAGCTGCCCGCCCCGGGGCAGATCGGCAAAGACGCAAGGGGTGGCGGGGGGCCGATGGCCCGCCCGCCGGATTGTTGGCCGATTACTCGAGCAGCCATGCCTGGAACTGGCTGTCCAGGTCGTCACGGTAGCTGGCCCACCAGTTGTAGTTGAACAGGAAGGTGTTCTCGGCGTTGGCCGGATCGGTCGGCATATGCGGCGCCATCTCGATGCCAAGCTCAGCGTGCTCGCCCACCAGCGGAGCCGAAGAGGCGCGCGCCGGACCATAGGAGATGTAGGCAGCCTGATCTGCCAGGCGCTGCGTGTCGGTCGCGAAACGGACGAAATCCTTCACACGGGCCAGGCGATCCGCCGGCAGGTCAGCGGGGATGATCCAACCGTCGAGGTCGAACATCTGCCAATCCCACAGCATGCCGATCGGCTGATCCTGCTCGGCGATGGCCGAGAACAGACGCCCGTTATAGGTGGAACCCATCACGACTTCGCCATCGGCCAGCAACTGCGGGGTTTCCGCACCGGCAGACCACCAGACCGTCTGATCCTTGATGGTATCGAGCTTGGCAAAGGCACGCTCGACGCCTTCTTCGGTTTCCAGCGTGTCATAGACGTCGTCGATGGCCACACCGTCGCAGATCAGAGCCCATTCCATGTTGCCGATCGGGCGCTTTTCAAGCGCGCGCTGGCCCGGGTAGGTTTCGGTGTCGAAAACCGCGCAGACGCTTTCGGGCTTCTGATCGACCATGTCGGTGCGATAGCCGAAGGTTGTCGAGAACACGATCTGCGGGATGAAGCAATCGCTGACGATCGAGCCGCCGAAGTCCTCGGTGGCCGGGGTGCCATCAGGCGCCGGCGCCAGCATCTCGTCATGGTCGATTTCCATGGCCAGGCCTTCGTCGCACAGGCGCATGCCGTCGGCGGCGGTGACGTCGACCAGATCCCATGTCACGTTGCCCGCTTCGGACATCGCACGCAGCTTGGTCACGGCCTCGCCCGAGCTTTCGTCGGTGATGACTTCAAGCCCCGGGTTCATTTCCTTGTAGGGCTCGATATAGGCTTGCACCTGGCTGTTCTGGTAGGCGCCGCCCCAGGACACGACGGTCATGCTGTCGGCCATGTTGTGGCTGTCGGCATGGGCCGCCACACCAGCGACCGTCAGGGCGGTCGTGCCGATAATTGTTTTCATGAGTTTCATACGGATACTCTCCTTGTTTTATAGGCCCGTTCTTTGATGCCCACCCATCCACGGGCTGGAAGAGGGGGGGCTGGTCGCACGCCCGACGCCGTCAGGCATCCAGCGCGCGACAATCCTCTGGAAGCCAGCCGATCTCGATCTGCTGTCCCGGCTTCAGGCGCACCTGATCCGGGGCGTTCCGGGTTTTGATGATGAAATCGTCCTGCCCGGCGACGCGCAGTCGCGTGCGGAAGATATCGCCCATGTAGATGAATTCCAGCACCTCGGCCTTGAGCGTGTGCACACCTTCCTTGAGGCGGCTCTTGTCGATTTCCACCCGCTCCGGGCGGATCGAGATCAGCGTGCGTTCGCCGGGCTTGGACACGTTGACGGGGGTGCAGTCGATCACCTCGCCGTCGTCCAGTTCGACAATCGCCTGACCGTTGCTGATTTCCTTGACCGTGCCCTCGAAAGTGTTGTTCTCGCCGATGAACTGCGCGACGAAGCTGTTTTCGGGTTGTTCGTACAGCTTGTCGGGGGTGGCGAGCTGCTGGATACGGCCGTCGTCGAATACCGCGATCCGGTCGGACATCGTCAGCGCCTCGGTCTGGTCGTGGGTGACGTAAACGGTGGTGATGCCCAGCTCGTGCGCAAGGTTGGTGATCTCGAACTGCATGTGCTCGCGCAACTGCTTGTCGAGCGCGCCCAGCGGTTCGTCCATCAGCACCAGCTCGGGCTCGAACACCAGCGCCCGGGCCAGCGCGACGCGCTGCTGCTGGCCACCCGACAACTGCGCCGGACGACGGTTGCCGAAATCGCCCATCTGAACCATGTCCAAAGCGCGCTTGACCTTTTCCTCGCGCTCGGACTTGCCGATCTTGCGCACTTCCAGCGGAAAGGACAGATTCTCGGCGATGGTCATGTGCGGGAAAAGCGCGTAGTTCTGAAACACCATGCCGATGCCGCGCTTGTGCGGCGGGATATTGTTGATCGGCTTGCCGTCGAGCTTGATCTCGCCGTGGGTGGCCGTCTCGAACCCCGCCAGCATCATCAGGCAAGTGGTCTTGCCAGACCCCGAAGGCCCGAGCATCGTCAGGAACTCGCCCCGTGGTACCGCGAGATTGAGATCCTTGACCACCAACTGCACGCCATCATAGCTTTTCTGGACGTGCTCGAACGCGACGAATGCGTCTGTGCTACTGTTTCCGGACAATGTGACTCCCCGTCTATCGTGCGCGGCTGATGCCGCTTGTCGTTTATCATTACGGCGCTGGACGCCGGCAGATTTGAACTAAAGCGCGTCACAGGCATCGTTGCAACAGGCTTGCGACATTTTTGGTCAGTTTGCGACATCAGCAAGCCGCGCTGACCGTCAAACAGGCAAAAAAAGGAAATCTGCCTTCACCCCGGCAACCGTCAGCCCGGAAATACCCCGGGCTGACGGTGCGGATGGTATCAGCCCAGCACCTCGGCCACCGCCTTGGCGGTCTTGGCGGCAACCTCCTCGGCCTCTTCGCGGGTCAGGCAGAAGGGCGGCGCGAAGCCAAGGATATCGCCCTGCGGCATGGCCCGGCCAATCACGCCGTGCCCCAGCAGCGCCGCGGCCACCTGCGGGCCGACCTTGTCGGCAGCATCGAAAAGGGTGCGCGTGTCGCGGTCCTTCGCGAACTCCACCGCGCACAGCATGCCCTCGCCACGGATATCGCCGACATTGGGATGATCGCCAAGCGCGTCGCGCATCGCGGCGTTGAAATGCGCCCCCACCTCGCCGGCGCTGGTCACCATGTCCAGCTTGTCGATCAGTTCCAGGTTGGCGATGCCGGCCGCCGCCCCGATCGGGTGCGCCGAATAGGTCCAGCCGTGTCCGATCGGGCCGTTCTCGTCGGTGCCCTGCTCAAGCACCTTCCACATCTTGTCGCCCACGATCGAGCCCGACAGCGGCGCATAGGCCGAGGTCAGCCCCTTGGCGATGGTGATCAGGTCGGGCTTGATGCCATAGTGATCCGACCCGAACATCGTGCCCAGCCGGCCGAACCCGGTCACCACCTCGTCGGCGATGAGCAGGATGTCGTGCTTGTCCAGCACTTTCTGGATTGCCTCCCAGTAGCCCTCGGGCGGCGGCACGATGCCCCCGGTGCCCAGTACCGGCTCGCCGATGAAAGCGGCGATGGTGTCGGGGCCCTCGCGCTCGATCAGCGCCTCCAGTTCCGCGGCCAGGTAGGCGGTGAACTGGGCCTCGCTCATGTCGTCGGCGGGACGGCGATAGTAGTAGGGCGCGTCGGTATGAATGACCTGAGCCAGCGGCAGGTCGAACTTCTTGTGGAACAGCTCCAGCCCGGTCAGCGACCCGGTCATCAGCCCCGAACCATGATAGCCGCGCCAGCGCGAGATGATCTTCTTCTTCTCGGGCCGGCCGAGGATGTTGTTGTAATACCAGACCAGCTTGATGTTGGTTTCGTTGGCGTCAGACCCCGACTGCCCGAAATAGACCTTCGACATGCCCTCGGGCGAACGGTCGAGGATCATCTTGGCCAGGGTGATGCTGGCCTCGGTGCCGTGGCCGACATAGGCGTGGTAATAGGCCAGTTCGCGCGCCTGCTCCGCGATCGCCTCGGCGATCTCCTGGCGGCCATAGCCCACGTTGACGCAGTAGAGCCCGGCAAAGGCGTCCAGCAGCCGGGTGCCGTCGCGGTCCTCGATATGGCAGCCGCTGCCGGTGCGGATTACCCGGTTGGGCGCCTCGCCGCGCGCGAATTGCGCCAGGTGCGTCGAGGGATGGAAAAAGTTTTCACGATCCCATTTGTCCAATTGGTCGTTGCGTAACATCGTCGTTCCTTTCGTTTGTTCCGAGGCCCTGAATTTTCAAAGAATTCAGGACCAGAATCTTTTCAGGATTCTGGCCATCTCACGCCCAGTCGCGGCAGACGTACTTGATCTCCATGAACTCTTCCATGCCCTTCCTCGCGCCTTCGCGGCCCTGACCCGATTGCTTGACCCCGCCGAAGGGGATCGGCGCGCCCGTGACCTTGGTGCGGTTGACCGCCACCATGCCGAATTGCAGCGCCCGCGTGACGCGGTAGATGCGGCGCGGGTCGTGGCTGTGCAGGTAGGCGACCAGCCCGTACTCGGTAGCATTCGCCTTGGCGACGACCTCTTTCTCGCTGTCGAAGGGCGCGATCGGCGCGACCGGTCCGAAGGTTTCCTCACACATGATGGCGGCGTTGTCGGGCACGTCGACCAGCACCGTGGGTTGATAGAACAGCCGACCCAGCTTGTCGGCCCGCGCACCACCGCAGGTCAGCCGCGCGCCGTGCTTCAGCGCGTCGGCGACGTGCTCTTCCTGTTTCTGAACGGCTTTTTCATTCATCAGCGGGCCGATATCGGGGTCGTCCATGCCGAAGCCAACGGTCAGCGCCTTCGTGGCCCTGGTGAACCGCTCGCAGAATTCGTCATAAATCGGACGCTCGACATAGATGCGGTTGGCACCCAGGCAGTCCTGCCCCGAGGTGGCGAACTTGGCCTTGATCGCCTCCTCCACCGCCAGGTCAAGGTCGGCGCCCTTGAACACGATCACCGGCGCGTGCCCGCCCAGTTCCAGCACCAGCCGTTTCACCGTGTCTGCCGACTGCCGGTAAAGCAGCCGGCCGATATCGGTCGAGCCGGTGAACGACAGCGCCCGCACGCGCGCATCGCGCGTCCACGGCTCGACCACCGTCGAGGCGCGCCCGGTCACCACGTTGAACACCCCCGGCGGCAGCCCCGCGCGCTCAGCCAGTTCGGCCAGCGCCAGCGCCGAGAACGGCGTCTCGCCCGAAGGGTGCGCGACCACCGTGCAGCCCGCCCCCAGCGCCGCGCCGGCCTTGCGGGTCAGCATCGCGGCGGGAAAGTTCCACGGCGTGATCAGCGCCGCCACGCCCACCGGTTCGAGCCACAGCTCGACCTCGGCATCGGGCAGGTGGCTGGTAACCCCCTCGATGTTGGGGCGCTTGGTTTCCTCGGCGTAGTACTCGATGAAGCTGGCGGCGTAGTCGATCTCGCCGCGCGCCTCGCTGATCGGCTTGCCCTGTTCCAGCACCATGATGCGCGCCAGGTCTTCGCGGTGCTCCATCATCAAATCGAACCACCGGCGCAGGATGACCGAGCGCGCCTGCGGCAGGGTCATCGACCAGTCCTCGAACGCGGCCTGCGCGGCATCGACGGCGGCGGCGCTGTCGTCGGCCGACAGGCTGGCTACCTCGCCCAGCGTGGCACCGTCGGCGGGGTTGTACACCGGAAGCGTGGCACCGTCGCCGGCGCTGCACCACTTGCCGCCGATATATGAAAACGACCGCACAAGGCGGGGGTCGTCGAGATCGCTCAGCGGCGACTGGGCCGCGAGTTGCGACTGCGTCATGGAAGCCTCCTGCAAAATTGGATGATATGTATCGCTGCCCGGCAGGATGCCCCGAATCGGCCCGTCAACGGGGCTGAATTTCAGTGCCGGCGCAGGCTAATCTGCTGCCGGGCATGGCACCGGCAGTCAATTCTTCTGTAGCCCCGCCAGCATCTCGACCGGGGGTGTCGCGCCTTCCTTCACCGTCTTGGTGACGATGTAGGTGTAATAGCGCGCCAGGCCGACCCGCGCCTCCAGCAGCGAATCGATCAGCCGCTGGTATTCGTCGATGTCACGGGTGACAACGTGGAACAGATAGTCGAACCCCCCGCCCAGCGACCAGCAGCCGGTAATCTCGTCGCGGTCCCGCACGGCGCGCTCGAAGGTCTGGAAGTGCGCCGCGGTGTGGCCCTCGAGCTCGGCCGCGACGAAAACGGCGACATGCGCGCCCAGTTCGCGCAGGGAAATCCGGGCGCTGTAGCCTTCGATGATCCCGGCCTTTTCCAGCCGCTTCAGCCGCTCCCACGCGGGGCTGGCCGACAGGCCGACGCGCGCAGCAAGTTCGGCCTTGGTGATCCGCCCCTCGGACGACAGCACCCGCAGGATCGCCATGTCGCGCGCATCAAGCCTGAGCATGCCGTTCATGCCTCGATCACCTGGCCGGCGCCAGCCGCGCTCACGGCGGCAAAGACGTGGCTGGCAATGGCGGTGTCCTGCGCGCCGGTACCGGTAAGGTCGCAGATGGTGATGTCGTCGGGGCTGAACCGCCCCGGCGCGGCGCCGGTGATCACCTGGCCCAGTTCGGCGGGAATGCCGCGCGTCCACACGCCCGCCTCGATGGCGCCGCGCAGCTCGCCCATCACCTCGGCCTGGCTGACGCGATCGGCGACATAAAGATCGGCCGCCGCCAGCGCCGCGGGGTCGATCTCGGTCTTGCCGGACTGGTCGGACCCCATCGCGGTGACGTGCAGGCCCGGGTGCAGCATGTCACCGCGCAGCACGGGTTCCCGCGCCGGGGTGGTGGTCACCACAAGCTGGCTTTGCGCGACCAGGTCGGCGGGGTCGCTGGTCACGCCCGCGCGCACCCCCAGCGCCGCCTTCAGGTCAGCGGCACAGGCGGCCGCCTTCTGCGTGTCGCGGCCCCAGACCAGCACCTCGTCGAACGGGCGCACCAGGTGCGCCGCCCGCATCTGCAACCGCGCCTGCACGCCGGTGCCGATGACGCCCGCGGTGCTCACGGTATCAGGCGCCAGGTGCCGCGCCGCCACCGCGCCGGCGGCAGCGGTGCGCAAATCGGTCAGGTAACCGTTGTCGAGATAAAGCGCCTCGACCATCCCGGTCTGCGCCGAGAACAGGATCATCAGCCCGTTGAGCGACGGCAGGCCCAGCTTGGGATTGTCGAAGAAACCGGGGCTGACCTTGATCGCGAAACCGCTCATGCCAGGGATGTAGGCGGTTTTCACGTCCACCTCGCCGTTGACCGCCTCCAGTGCCATCGACAGCACCGGCGGCATCACCACCTCGCCGCCCGCCAGCGCAACAAAGGCGCGCTCGATCACGTCGACAAGCGCGATGTCGAGCTGCGCGATCTCGCGCAGCTCGGCCTCGGTCACGATGCGGATCTCATGCGTCATGGCGCTGTCCCTCAACCGTCACGTCTCCCAGGGTGACATCCTGCCCCGTCATGACCCGCGTGAACAGCCCCATGTCGGGGTTGCGCCCGGTGATGATGGTGGCGACCGGTCCGGCGGGCAACCGACCGTCCAGCCTGCCCGCCTCCAGCGCCGCCAGCCCGACCACGCAGGCGCCTTCGGCAACGATGCGATCCTCGTAGTAAAGCGCCTGCATGGCGCGGTAGATCTCGGCCTCGGTCACCAGCACCACGTCGTCCAGCAGATCGCGGCACATCGCAAAGGTCAGGCGGTTCGACAGGCCGATGCCGCCGCCCAGCGAATCCGCCAGGCTGGGCACTTCGACCACGGAAACGGGGTGACCCGCGCGCAGGCTCTCAAACATCGCCGCGCCACGGTCCATGCTGATGCCGACGACGCGCACCGATGGCTTGATCGTCTTGGCCGCCAGCGCCACGCCGGCGGCCAGCCCGCCGCCTGACAGCGGCACCAGCAGCGTGGCGATGTCCGGGCGGGCGGCCATCATCTCCAACCCGACGGTCCCCTGCCCGGCCACCACCGCCGGGTCGTCGAAGGGCGGGATCTGCGCCAACCCCTCCTCGGCCTCCAGCCGGTCGGCCTCGGTTTGCGCGTCGTCCTGGCTGTCGCCGGTGATGCACACCTCGGCGCCCAGCGCGCGGATACCGTCGATCTTGGCCTGCGGTACCAGCCGCGACATGCAGATCACCGCGCGCAAGCCCCGCGCCCGCGCAGCAAAGGCCACCGCACGGCCGTGGTTGCCGGTGGAACAACAAGTAACACCGGCCACGTCACCCAGCACCGCCACGGCGTTGAGCGCGCCGCGCAGCTTGAAGGCGCCAGTAGGCTGCGCGATTTCCAGCTTCATCAGCCCCTCGGCGCCCGCCAGCCGCGACAGTGCCGCCGAGGGCACCAGCGGCGTGGCATCGGCAAGCCCGCGTATCCGGTTGGCGGCAGCATGGATGTCGGCCAGCGTCAGGTGCATGAAAACCTCGGGGCGGAAAACGGCGTGTTGTGCACAACCCTGACGGGCCGCGCCATGCCGAATTCTGTATCACCAAGATTTTACATTATTTTCCAAAAGCGACCTTTCGGGTTCGTTTTTGGAACTGCGCAGTTGTGTACATTTTGCCAAGGCTGGGGGGGTCTCCGTATTGCGAAGGATACCCCATGACAGCGCCAAGTGTTCCCTTCTCCGCTGCCGAATACGACCGGCGAATCGCCCTTGCCCGCGCCGCGATGGCGCGCGCGGGCCTCGATGCCCTGTTCGTCGAAGACCCGTCGAACATGGCCTGGCTGACAGGCTATGACGGCTGGTCATTCTACGTGCACCAGGGCGTGATCCTCACCCACGAGGGCGCGCCGGTGTGGTGGGGCCGCAACATGGACGCCAACGGCGCCCGGCGCACCGCGTGGCTGCCCGAGGACAGCCTGCGCCCCTACGGCGACCAGTACGTGCAATCGACAGAGCGCCACCCGATGCAGCACCTGGCTGGCCTGCTCAAGGACATGGGACTGGAAAGCGCGCGCATCGGCGTGGAAATGGAGAACTATTACTTCTCCGCCAAGGCCTACATCACCCTGCTTGAGGAAATGCCCAAGGCCCACATCGCCGACGCCACGGCGCTGGTGAACTGGCAGCGCGGGATGAAATCGGACGAGGAAATCGCCTTCATGCGCAAGGCGGCGCGCATCGCCGAGAAGATGATCGACGGCGCCATCGAGCGCGCCCGCCCCGGCCTGCGCAAGAACGAACTGGTGGCCGAGATCTACCGCGACGCGATCCTCGGTACCGACGGAAACTGGGGCGACTACCCCGCCATCGTGCCGATGTGCCCCTCGGGCGCCGACGCCTCGGCGCCACACATCACCTGGGACGGCGCCGAGTTGCAGAACGATCAGTGCACCTTCTTCGAACTGGCCGGCGTCTACCGGCGTTATCACACGCCGTTTTGTCGCACCGTCTACCTGGGCACCCCGCCCGACGAGATGAAACGCGCCGAGGCGGCGCTGGTCGAGGGGCTGGAAGCCGGGCTCGACGCCGCGCGCGCCGGCAACCGGGCCTGCGACATCGCGCACGCCCTGGCGGCACCGCTGGAACGCGCGGGCATTGAACGGGGCGCACGATGCGGCTATCCCATTGGCCTGAGCTACCCGCCTGACTGGGGCGAACGCACGGTCAGCCTGCGAACCGAGGACGAAACCGTGCTGCAACCGGGCATGACCTTTCACTTCATGCCCGGCCTCTGGTCGCAGGCGTGGGGGCTCGAGATCACGGAATCGATTCTCATTACCCCGGACGGCCCTGCCGAAACCTTCTGTAACCGGCCCCGGAAGATGTTTGTAAAGGACTGACCCTCCGATGAGCAGCCGCTTGCCCGACGCGACCCGGATCCTGGAGGATCTGATCGGCTATCCGACCATCTCGGCGGATAGCAACCTCGAGATGATCATCCACATGGCCAACCGGCTTTACGACGTGGGCGCGCATGTCGAGATCTTTCATGACCAGAGCGGCACCAAGGCGAACCTCTTTGCCACCATCGGCCCCGAACGCGACGGCGGCATCGTGCTGTCGGGCCATTCCGACGTGGTGCCGGTGGCGGACCAGACCTGGAGTTCCGACCCCTTTCGCATGGTCGAACGCGACGGGCTTCTTTACGGGCGCGGCACCTGCGACATGAAGGGATTCCTCGCCGCGGCGCTGGCGGTGGCACCCGACTATGCCGCACGCGACCTGCGCCGGCCGATCCATTTCGCCTTCACCCATGACGAGGAAGTGGGTTGCGTCGGCGCGCAGGATCTGGTGGCCGAATTGCAAAAGCGCGATTTGAACCCCGCCATGGCGATCATCGGCGAGCCGACCGCCATGCAGATCGTCGAGGGGCACAAGGGCTGTTGCGAATACTCCACCCATTTCCACGGCCTGGAGGGGCACGGCTCGGCCCCCGACCGGGGCGTGAACGCGGTGGAATACGCGGTGGCCTACGTCACCCGGTTGCTCGAACTGAGCGCCGCACTCAAGCACCGCGCGCCGGTGGGCGGGCTGTTCGAGCCTCCCTGGACCACCATCAATATCGGTCGGCTGGCCGGCGGCGTGGCGCACAACGTCATCGCCAACCACGCCGAGGTGGATTGGGAAATGCGCCCGGTGCAGGACAGCGACGCCGAGTTCGTAAAGGCCAAGATCGCCAACTATTGCAACGACATCCTGCTCCCGCAGATGCAAACGACCTATCCCGATGCCGCGATCACCACCTATGTGGTGGGCGAGGTACCGGGCCTGGAGCCGATGGAAGACAACGCGGCGCGCCGGCTGGTGGCGGAACTCACCGGCGCCAACGGCGCCGAGGTGGCGGCCTTCGGCACCGAGGCGGGCCTGTTCCAGCGCATGGGGATGTCGGCGGTGCTGTGCGGCCCCGGCAGCATCGAACAGGCTCACAAGGCCGACGAGTTCCTCGCGATGGAGCAGCTTGATAGCTGCCTCGACATGCTGGAACGGCTGGGCGAAAGGGTGGATGCCCGTGTCTGAGGGCAACCCCGGCGAGGATGCGCGCGCCCGGCTCCAGCGGCTGCACGACATCTTGCGCTCGCGCATCTGCCTGCTGGATTACCCGCCGGGAACGCGCCTGTCCGAAGAACCGCTGGCGGCCGAGTTCGGCACCTCGCGCACACCGCTGCGCCGGGCGCTGGCCCGGCTGGAAGACGAAGGCCTAATCCAGACCCAGCATGGCGTCGGCACCATCGTGACCGATGTCGACCTGGCCGAGATGGGCCGCACTTACGAACTGCGCCGCGAACTCGCCGGGCTGGCCGGGCGCTTGTCGCCGGTCGCGGTGACGCCGGATATCATCGCCCGGGCACACCGCTTCGTCGCCCGCGGGCGGGCCCTGGCGCGCACACCCGACCCGCGGGAATTCGCCCGGCTCAACATGGATTTCTTCCATTTCGGTGCCGCCCTGACCGAGAACGAGGCGCTTCGCGAGGCCTCCGAGCGGCTCTACTACCGCACCGCGCGGATCTGGCTGAAATCCATCTCGCGGCTGGACCTCGGCGACGAGGTACGGATTTTCCTCACCGAACTGGAACAGACCGCCGCGGCGGTCGATGGCCACGACCTGCTGGCGGCGGCGCTGATCCGGCAGGCGCATATCTCGATGTGCGAGGCCCGGCTCAGGGCCTGACCACGCCCGCAACGCTGCCAGCACGACCCGGGCAGGTCTTCATCTTTCCATAAATACTCAAGATAGCCGCCCCGCGCGGCACCGCTCACCGCCGCAGGTATCCCAACCGCGGCTCCGACAACGAGGTGACTATCACCGTGCCATCCGGCGCCGTGACCGCGCCGGTGGTCAGCGCGTAGTCACCGGCCGGGTCTTGCAGGGTTTCCAGCACCGTGCCATCGGCGGCCATGCGCAACACGAAACCGTGCCGCGTCGGCGCGGGTTTCATCGTATCGGGCAGGCGCATGATTACCCGGCGCAATTGCGGCTTGTTGGCCAGCTTGTCCATCACCGGGTTGCGTGGGCTGACCAGCCCCACCCAGTAATTGCCATCGGGGGCGTTGTTTATGTTGTCGGGAAAGCCGGGGGTGTTGGTCAGCAACACGTCGGGTTCGGAATCCGGCGCGCCCAGGTCATAGCGCAGCACCCGGTATTCGCCGGTTTCCACGACCATCAACGCCGTGCCATCGGGGCTGACCGCAACGCCGTTGGCAAAGGTCAGCCCATCGGCAAACACACGGGTGGTGCCGGTTTCCGGGTCATGAACCAGCACCCGGCCATTGGCGGAATGCTCGACCAGGTCCAGAACCGAGGCGGTCAGCGTGCTGCCCACCTCGCGCGCGCCGAACCGCGTCGAAGCATCCGAGAAATAGATCCGCCCATCCGGGGCG
Source organism: Sediminimonas sp. (assembly GCF_024637375.1). Taxonomy (GTDB): domain Bacteria; phylum Pseudomonadota; class Alphaproteobacteria; order Rhodobacterales; family Rhodobacteraceae; genus Sediminimonas. The sequence continues at coordinate 31,968 of NZ_JAGXFK010000042.1, forward strand.
ACATCGACATCGTCGGCGTAACGGATCGGGCTGCCGCCCTCGGTGACATCGGCCAGCAGGCGCACCGTCCCGTCGCGCGCCACCGCAATCAGCCCGCGATAGGCGTCGGCCACGTAAAGCGTGCCGTCGGGCCCGAATTCCAACCCCAGCGGCCGACCATCGGTATTGGCGAAAACCTCGGCCTTGGCGCCGCCCACCCCGGCGCGCAGGATGTCGCCGGTATGGGTTGCCATGTAGACCATGCCATCGGGGCCGATATCGGCATCCTCCGGGCCGATATGATCGCCGATATCGGTGAATTGCAACGCCGCCAGTCGGTCGTTGGGCGCGTAATCACCTGTGTATCCGGGGTTCTCCGGCGCGTTCCACGCCACCGGTTTCACCGCGACGGGCCAGAAGGCCAGATAAGCCAGCAGCAGCACGATCACCGCTGCCAGCACCTTGAGAATGACGCGCATCGCTTGCTCCCTTGCCGGGGCCCCGCGCCACTCCGGTCAGGCTGCGGCCACCATCAGGCCTTCACCCTTGAGGCGGGCATGCGCCTCGTCAAGGGATTTGGTGGCGCGCTCGACCAGGGTATCGGCCTCGGACCGCGTCAACACCAGCGGCGGGCTGATGATCATCCGGTCGCCCACGTGGCGCATCACCAGCCCGTTGGCAAAGCACCGCTCGCGACAGATATACCCGGCGGTACCGGCATCGGCGCCGAACGTGGCGCGGCTGGCCTTGTCCGGGGTCATCGCGACCGAGCCCATCATGCCGACAATGCGCGCCTCGCCCACCAGCGGATGCTCGGCCAGCGATTCCCACTTTTCCTTCAGGTAGGGGCCGATGTCGTCGCGGACGTGGCCGACGATGTTTTCCTCTTCGAGGATGCGCATGTTTTCCAGCGCCACCGCCGCCGCCACCGGGTGGGCGGAATAGGTGTAGCCGTGGTTGAATTCGCACGCGCCCAGCACTGCGGCGACCTCGTCACTGACGATCGAGCCGCCGATGGGCTGGTAGCCACTGCTCAACCCCTTGGCGATGGTCATGATGTCGGGCTGCCAGCCCACCGTCTGGCTGCCGAACCAGTTGCCGGTGCGCCCGAAGCCGCAGATCACCTCGTCGGCGATCAGCAGGATGTCGTATTTGTCACAGATACGCTGGATTTCGGGCCAGTAGCTGTCGGGCGGCACGATGACACCGCCGGCGCCCTGCACCGGCTCGGCGATGAAGGCGGCGACGCGGTCCTCGCCGAGTTCCTCGATCGCGCGCTCCAGTTGCCGGGCGCGTTCCAGGCCAAATTCCTCGCGCGGCATGTCGCCGCCCTCGGCCCACCAGTCGGGCTGGTCGATGTGGTGAATATCCGGGATCGGCAAGCCGCCCTGCGCGTGCATGCCGCTCATCCCGCCCAGGGACGCGCTGCCCACCGACGAGCCGTGATAGGCGTTCTTGCGGCTGATGATGACCTGCTTTTCCGGCTTGCCCTTCTGCGCCCAGTAGGTGCGCACCATGCGGATGTTGGTATCGTTCGCCTCCGACCCGGAGCCGGCGAAAAAGACGTGGTTCAGGTCGCCCGGCGCCAGTTCTGCCAGCTTGTCGGCCAGCGCGATGGCAGGCACATGAGTAGTCTGGAAAAAGGTGTTGTAGTAGGGCAATTCGCGCATCTGGCGCGCCGCAACGTCGGCCAGTTCATCGCGGCCATAGCCGATGTTGACGCACCACAGCCCGGCCATCGCATCGAGGAAGTCGTTGCCCTCGTTGTCGGTGATCCAGACGCCATCGGCCCGCGTGATGACGCGCGCACCCTTGGCGGCAAGCTCTTGCTGATTCGAGAACGGGTGCATGTGATGCGCCGCGTCCAGCGCCTGAAGCTCGTTGGTGGGCATGTGGTTGGTGATCATGGGCATTGCAGGTATCTCCGGGATTCAGGGCGGGTCATGCGGCGCGGCGCAAACGTCGACGCGTGCTTTCCGACAGAATATGATCAAATTTCTTGCTGTCAATCGAATCAGTGATCCGCGCCGGCATCCGAGAAGATGCGGCGCACCTGTTCCATACCCTGCAACATATCCTCACGAATGGCGCGGGCGGCGCCCTCGGCATCCCCGGTGCGCATGCAGTCCAGAACCGCCTTGTGCTTGTCGGGCTGGTTCTGGGTGCCGACGCGCCCGATCATCACCCGTAGCGATGGGCCGAATCGCAACCACAGACCGTCGGCGATCTCGGCCAGGATCGGCGCCTCGGCCAGATCGTAGATCCCGGCGTGAAAGCGATAATTCATCTCGAGGTAATTGCGCAGGTTCCCCTGGGTAATCGCGCGATCCACAGCGTCGTCCATCAAGGTCAGGCGGCGGTGGTCGCCGGGGGTCGCACGTTGCGTTGCACGCAAGGCAAGGTGGGATTCAAGCCACTGACGTGCATATATTATTTCCGATATGTTGGCATCCATGAGCTGCGGCACGATGACCCGGCGATTGCCCTGGAACTGCAGCGCGCCCTCGCTGATAAGGCGCCGAATCGCCTCGCGCACCGGGGTCATGCCGGCATCGAGCCGCCCCGTCAGCCCCTGGATCGTCACCGCCTCTCCCGGCGCGATTTCTCCGAACAGGATCAGCGCGCGCAATTTCCTGTAGACCTGTTCGTGCGCGGGCACGCGACCGCCCCGATCCGCCCAATCGCCCTTTTTTCGTGCACCGTCCATCATCATATCGCCCCTTCGCGGCTCTCGGTCGCCACTGTCCCTTGCCAGTTTATCGGCACCGTGAAAACATTACCATATTGCCATTCGCGGCAAAACTTGATCAAATTATCACAGGGCACCGAAGACCCGAAACCAACAGGAGAGACATTATGAGAAACCACCTGATGACGATGACGGCGACGCTGGCGCTGGTCGCCGGGGCCGCCGCCGCCGAGGAAGTGCGCGTCTACAACTGGTCCGACTATATCGACGAGGACCTGCTGACCAAGTTCGAGGAAGAGACCGGCATCGACCTGATCTATGACGTGTTCGACAGCAACGAACTGCTGGAAACCAAGATGCTGGCCGGAGGATCGGGCTATGACGTCGTCGTGCCCTCGGGCACCTTCCTGCAGCGCCAGATCAGTGCCGGCGCGTTCCAGAAGCTCGACAAATCGAAGCTGCCCAACCTCGACAACATGTGGGACATGGTCCGCGAACGGACCGCGCAATACGACCCCGGCCACGAATACGCGATCACCTACATGTGGGGCACAACCGGGATCGGCGTGAATGTCGGCGAGGTGACCAAGCGGCTGGGCGAGGACGCGCCGATCGATTCGCTGGAACTGATCTTCAACCCCGAGTACATGGAAAAGCTGGCCGATTGCGGCGTGCATTTCCTCGACGCCCCGGCCGAGATGATCCCGGCGGCGCTGAACTATATCGGTGAGGATCCCAACAGCCACGACCCGGAGGTCATCGAGAAGGCCGGCGAAGTGTTCGGCGCGATCCGCCCCTACATCCAGAAGTTCCACAGCTCGGAATACATCAACGCGCTGGCCAATGGCGACATCTGCGTGGCGGTCGGCTGGTCGGGTGACGTGCTGCAGGCACGCGACCGCGCCGCCGAGGCCGACAACAACGTCGAGATCGCCTACAACGCGCCCAAGGAAGGCGCGCAGATGTGGTTCGACATGATGGCGATCCCGGTCGACGCGCCGAACCCCGACGGGGCGCACAAGTTCCTCAACTTCATCCTCGATGCCAAGAACATGGCCGCCGCGTCGAACTACGTCTATTTCGCCAACGGCAACAAGGCGGCGCAGGAATACCTGCTGGACGACGTGATCAACGATCCGGCGATCTACCCCAACCAGGAAACCATGGAAAAGCTGTTCACCACCACGCCCTATGGCGCCAAGGTGCAGCGGGTGGTGACCCGCCTGTGGACCAGGATCAAGTCGGGCACCTGAACGGCCGGCATATGACAGGCCCGCGCATTGCGGTGCGCGGGCCTTACCTATCACAGCAGGTGACAACATGGCTCAAAGCGAATTCGCCCCATGGTCCGACCCGGCTGAAAAGCCGCTGATCCGCTTCCAGGGCGTGACCAAGCGGTTCGGCGCCTTCACCGCGATCGACGACCTGACCCAGGACATCTATGCGCAGGAATTCTTTGCCCTGCTGGGGCCGTCGGGATGCGGCAAGACAACGATGATGCGCATGCTGGCCGGGTTCGAGGCGCCGAGCGAGGGGCAGATCCTGCTTGATGGCCAGGACATGGCGCATGTGCCGCCCAACAAGCGCGCGGTCAACATGATGTTCCAGAGCTACGCGCTGTTCCCGCACCTGAGCGTGTGGGACAACATCGCGTTCGGCCTGCGCCGCGCCAGGATGCCCAAACCCGAGATCGACGCGCGGGTCGACGAAATGCTGCGCCTGACCCGGCTCGAAAAGTTCGCCCGTCGCAAGCCACACCAGATATCGGGCGGCCAGCGCCAGCGCGTGGCACTGGCGCGCAGCCTGGCCAAGGCACCCAAGCTGCTGTTGCTGGACGAACCCATGGGCGCGCTCGACGCAAAGCTGCGCCAGGACACCCAGTTCGAGCTGATGGACATCCAGGAAAAGACCGGCACCACCTTCGTGATCGTCACCCACGACCAGGAAGAGGCGATGACCGTCGCCTCCCGCGTGGCGGTGATGGAAGATGGTCGCATCGTGCAGGTCGCCACCCCGGCCGAGATCTACGAAGTGCCCGAAACCGTGTATGTCGCCGATTTCATCGGTGACGTGAACATCTTCGAAGGCGCCGCCACCCCCTCGGGCGACGGCTATGATATCGCCTGGGCCGAAGGCCAGCCGCCGTTTCATGCCAGGACCGACAAGGCGCTGTCGAAGGGGCAGAAATGCTACCTTGCGATCCGGCCCGAAAAGATCGGCATCTCGGCCGAGAAACCCGCCGAGGCCGACAATGCCATTCAGGGCAGAATCATCGACATCGCCTATCTGGGCAACCTGAGTACCTACCACGTGGAATTGCCCGGCGGCCAGATGATCAAGGCGCAAACGGCCAATACCCGTCGCCTGTCGCGCCGCGCCCTGACATGGGAAGATGAGGTCTGGCTGAGCTGGACCAAGACCGGCGCGGTGGTGCTTGAGCGATGAACATCCGCCGCCTGCTCATCATGGTGCCGCCCTATCTGTGGCTGCTGCTGCTGTTCCTGGTGCCGTTCCTGATCGTGCTCAAGATCAGCCTGTCCGACATCGCGCTGGCGATCCCGCCCTACACGCCGACGCTGGAAATTTCCGAAGGGTGGCGCGGGATCACCACTTTCCTGTCGAAGCTCGATTTCGAGAATTTCACCTTCCTCACCACGGACGATCTGTATTGGAAAGCCTATCTGTCATCGCTTCAGATCGCGGCGATCGCGACGCTGCTGACATTGCTGCTGGGCTATCCCATCGCCTACGGCATGGCGCAGGCGGCGCCGGAATGGCGCGCGACACTGATGATGCTGGTGATCCTGCCGTTCTGGACCAGCTTCCTGATCCGGGTCTATTCGTGGATGGGTATCCTGGCGAACGAGGGCTATCTCAACCAGCTATTGCTGTGGATAGGAGTGATCGACACACCGCTGACGATCCTCAACACGCCTGTCGCGGTCTATATCGGCATCGTCTATACCTACATGCCGTTCATGATCCTGCCCATCTACGCGACGCTCGAGAAACTTGACGAATCGTTGCTGGAAGCGGCCGAGGATCTGGGCTGTTCGCGTATCTCGGCGTTCTGGCTGATTACCGTGCCGCTGTCGCGCAGCGGTATCATCGCGGGGTCTTTCCTGGTCTTCATTCCCACCATTGGCGAGTTCGTCATTCCATCGTTGCTGGGCGGGTCGCGCACGCTGATGATCGGCAAGGTGCTGTGGGAGGAATTCTTCAACAACCGCGACTGGCCGGTGGCCAGCGCGGTGGCGGTGGTCCTGCTGCTGATCCTGATCATTCCGATCATTCTGTTCCAGCGAAATCAGCAAAAACAACAGGAGGCCGGGCAATGAGGCGCTTTTCGTGGTTCAATGCCACCTCGCTGACGCTTGGGTTCGCGTTTCTGTATATCCCGATGCTGATCCTTATCGTCTTCAGCTTCAACGAATCGAAACTGGTCACTGTCTGGGCAGGCTTTTCCACCAAGTGGTATGGCGAGTTGCTGCACAACGAAGCGTTCCTGGATGCAGCCTGGGTGACCATCCAGGTGGCCCTGCTGTCATCGACCGTCGCAACGGTGCTGGGCACCATGGCCGCACATGTGCTGGTGCGCGCGGGGCGCTTTCCCGGCCGCACGCTGTTTTCGGGGATGATCTATGCACCGCTGGTGATGCCCGATGTCATCACCGGCCTGTCGCTGTTGCTGTTGTTCATCGGCATCGGGCTGGATCGCGGCGTGCTGACCATCGTTCTGGCACATGCGACATTTTCCATGTGCTTCGTCTCGGTCGTGGTGTCATCGCGGCTGGTCAGCTTCGACCGCTCGCTGGAAGAGGCGGCACTGGATCTTGGCTGCTCGCCTTTCGAGGCGTTCCGCCTTGTCACCCTGCCGATCATCGCGCCGGCGGTGATCTCGGGGTGGTTGCTGGCCTTCACGCTGTCGCTTGACGATCTGGTGATCGCGTCCTTCGCGGCAGGGCCGTCCTCGACCACGCTGCCGATCAAGATATTCTCGTCGATCCGGCTGGGCGTCAGCCCCGAAATCAACGCGCTGTCGACGATCATGATCGCCATCGTCACCGTGGGCGTGATTATCGCTTCGCTGATCTCCAAACGCGCCAGCCTGGCCCAGCAACGCGACGAACAGGCCGCCGCGCGCACCACATGAAGCGGATATTCCCCGCCCATGCCTACGGCCCGGCGCCGATCGAGGGGTGCTATTGGGCCGCCACCGTGCCCGACGCCGCGCTGCGCCGATCGCGCGCCGAAGGCACGCTTGCCGCCGATGTGGCCATCGTTGGCGGTGGCTTCACCGGGCTGTCGGCGGCACTGCACCTGGCCGAAGCCGGCGCCGACGTGCTGCTTCTGGAGGCCGCGCATCCCGGCTGGGGCGCCTCGGGGCGCAATGGCGGGTTTTGCTGCCTCGGCGGTGCCAAGCTGGGGGACGACGCGCTGCGGCGCCGTCACGGCGAGGACGCCCGCCGCGAATGGCGCCGGGCCGAGGCGGACGCCGTCGCGCTGGCCGGTGACCTGATAGCGCGGCACGCGATCGCGGCCGACACCCATTCGCAGGGTGAGACGATTGTAGCCCACACCGCCCGCCACATGCGCCATCTGCGGGCCGAAGCGCCGCGCGTGGCGCGCGACTACGGTGTCACCCCCGACGTGCTGGAACGCGCGGACCTGCCCGCGCACGGCATGGCCGGGCCGTTTCACGGCGCACTCACGATCCCCGTGGGGTTCGGCCTGAACCCGCGCAAGTACCTGGCCGGGCTTCTGGCCGCGGCCGAGGCCGCCGGCGCCCGCGTGCACGGCCAAAGCCCGGTCACGGACGTCACCGCCCAGGCCGGCGGCATCCGCCTGACCACGCCCGATGCCCGGATCACGGCGAAGCGGCTGATCGTCGCCACCAATGGCTATTCCTCCGAAGATGTGCCGGGCTGGATGGCCGGGCGCTACCTGCCGGCGCAATCCAACGTGCTGGTCACCCGCCCGCTCAGCGAGGCCGAGCGCGACGCAGCGGGCTGGACCAGCCGCCAGATGGCCTATGACACGCGGCAACTGCTGCACTATTTCCGCCTGATGCCCGACAACCGGTTCCTGTTCGGGATGCGGGGCGGGCTGGTCAGCGGGCCGCGCGCCGATGCGCGCATGGCCCGCGCCGCGCGGCGGCACTTCGAGACGATGTTCCCCGCCTGGGCGCATGTCGAAACCCCGCACGACTGGTCGGGCATGGTCTGCTTTACCGCCGGCGCGGTGCCCTATTGCGGGCCGGTGCCGGGGTTGCCCGGCGCCTTCGCCGGCTTTGCCTATCATGGCAACGGGGTGGCCATGGGCACCTATGCCGGCGCATTGCTGGCCGACCTGGCGCTGGACCGGCCGCCCCGCCTGCCTTATCCGCAGGTGATGCGCGCGGCCCCGCGCCGGTTTCCGCCCGGACGCCTGCGGCGGGCACTGCTGTGGCCCGCCTATGGCGCCGCGGCGCTGGCCGACCTGTAAGCGCCCATCCCCGGTACCGGGACAAATTGACAGCCGCCGGGCCTTGGGCTACCCGGCGCCTTTCACGATATCCACGGGGATCGGCACGACATGGCACGCAAACGCAAGCGCCGCGACATTTCCGGCTGGCTGGTGGTGGACAAACCCGCCGGCGTTACGTCGACCGCCGTGGTCGGCAAGGTTCGCTGGGCGCTTGACGCCAACAAGGCGGGCCATGCCGGCACGCTGGACCCCGAGGCGACCGGGGTGCTGGCCATCGCCCTGGGCGAGGCGACGAAAACCGTGCCCTACATCACCGACGCGCTGAAAGCGTACAGATTCACCGTACGGCTTGGACAGGCGACCAATACCGACGACACCGAGGGCAAGGTCATCGCCACCGCGCCCGACCGCCCCGATGACGCCCAGATCAAGGAGGCGCTGCACGGCTTCGTGGGCGAGATCATGCAGGTGCCGCCGAAATACTCGGCGGTCAAGATCGACGGACAGCGCGCCTACAAGCTGTCGCGCGCCGGCGAGGATGTCGAGATCGCCGCACGGCCGCTATGGGTCGAGGAACTGGTGATGGTGGATCGCCCCGATGCCGACCATGTGACGCTGGAAATGACCTGCGGCAAGGGCGGCTATGTGCGCGCCATCGCGCGTGATCTGGGCGAGGTACTGGGGTGTCATGGCCATGTCGCCAGCCTGCGCCGCACATGGTCGGGGCCGTTCGACGCCAAAGACGGGCTGAGCCTGGAACGCATCGAGGCGCTCGCCCGCACGCCCGAGCTGGACGCGCACCTGCGCCCGCTTGAGGAGGGCCTCGCCGATCTGCCACGCGTCGTCTGCCCGCTCGAGAGCGCCGCACGCCTGCGCAACGGCAACCCCGCCCCGGTCATCGCCAGCGACATCGCCTATGGCGACGAATGCTGGGCGGCGCTGGATGGCCGCGCCGTGGCCGTCGGCCGCCTGCTGGGCGGCGAGTTGCACCCGCACCGGGTGTTCCGGCACCAGTGACGCGCATCGCTTGCATCGCGCGCGGGGCGGGGGCAGAACACGGGCCATGATCACGCGCGAGCACCTCAAGGGCGATGCCGCCTCGACCGCCGTCTATTCGGATTGCGAACGCTATCGCTACCTGCTGACCCGCGTGTGGAACGCGGGCGGGCGCAAGGCGCTGTTCGTGATGCTCAACCCCTCGACCGCGACCGAGGTGCAGAACGACCCCACCGTCGAGCGCTGCGAGCGGCGGGCGCGCACGCTGGGCTTCGGCGCGTTCCGGGTCTGCAACATCTTCGCCTGGCGCGACACCGACCCGCGCGCGATGCGCGCCGCCGCCGACCCCGTCGGCCGCGACAACGACGCGGCCATCGTCGAAAGCTGCGACTGGGCCGACCGGATCATCGCCGCCTGGGGTGCGCACGGGGCGCATCTGGGCCGCGGCCCGGCGGTGGCGCGGCTGCTGCACGGCACCGGATACCCGGTCTATCACCTTGGCCTGACAAAGGATGGCCACCCGCGCCACCCGCTTTACATCGCCTACAGCCGCCAGCCCGAGCCATGGCCCGCCCCGGCCGGCGCCGCGCCCCGGCAGCAGGAGCCCCGCCCATGAGCGAACAGGACCGTGACAACACCCGGCAGACCGGGGCGCAGACCGACCGGCAGGCCATCATGCGGCTGACGCACGAGGGCAAGCGGCGCAATGACGCGCCCGTCGCGCCACGGGGGTTAACCAACCGGTTTGATCGGCTTTGACTCAGGCCACCCCTTGCCGGACCATGCGATTGGGGGTCGGTGTTTCGGGATGGGGTAGATGATGCTTGCAATGATGGGAATGCTCGGGGTCGTGATGGCCGGGGCCGCGTTTGTCGGCCTCGAAATCATGCCGCAGGACGACCCGGAGGCCACCGCCATCGAAGGCGGCGACGGCAGCGAGGACACCGGCGATGACGGCGCCACGCTGACGGACCTGGTAACGGCACCCGACGAGCCCGCGCCTGCGCCCGGGACTCCGCCGGAACAAACCATGACCGGCAGCGATGGCGACGACATCATGCAGGGCGGTGACAGTATCGACGCGATCTACGGCGGCGCGGGATACGACCAGATCGGCGGCGGCGACGGTGACGACTCGATCAACGGCGGCACCGAAGCCGACGACCTGCACGGGCAGGATGGCAACGACACCCTCGAAGGCGGCGACGGCGACGACACCCTGCACGGCGAGGACGGCGACGACCACCTCGACGGCGGCACCGGCGCGGATACCCTGTTCGGCGGCATGGGTGATGACACCCTGTCCGGCGGGGACGGTGACGATTCACTGCTGGCCGGGACAGGCGACGACATGCTGCGCGGCGGCGCGGGCGACGACAGCCTGCAAGGCGGCTATGGCGACGACACGCTGGCCGGCGGCGCGGGGCGCGACGCCCTGTTCGGCGGTGCCGGCGACGACGTGCTCGACGGGCGCGAAACCGGCGGTGACGCGCAGTCGCCCGACTACCTCAACGGCAGCGACGGCGACGACACGCTGATCGCCGGCAGCGGCGACATCCTGGGCGGCGGGACCGGCGCCGATACCATGCTTCTGGGCGACTGGATCGACGATCCTGCGCAGGTGACGGACTACGACGCCGACGAGGACAGGCTGATCGTGGTGTTCGACGACAGCACCGGCGCCGCGGCGCCGACCCTGGCGCTGGCCGAAGTGCCCGACGCGCCCGACGCGACGGCGGTGATGCTCGACGGTGCGCAGATCGCCACCCTTGCCGACGCGGGAAGCTTGACGCTGGATCATATCGCGCTGGTTGGGCGCTCGACGCTGGCCTGATCGCTGCCCACGCCCCTTTTTTCTTGTGCTTCTGGGAAAACTCCCCTACACGCGCGCCGTGCCCGCACGGTGCGTGGCACATCATTCTCCGGACCTTGCTGGACGACATCCCGGCTTGCGCCCCTGTCATTCCCTCTATCAAAGGAGACCCCGATGTCGATTACCGTCGAAGAAAAAGCCCGCGTGATGAAGGATTTCGCCACCAAGGAAGGCGACACCGGATCGCCCGAGGTGCAGGTTGCCATCCTGACCTCGCGCATCGGCACGCTGACCGAGCACTTCAAGACCCACAAGAAAGACAACCACGGCCGCCGCGGCCTGCTGATGATGGTGGCGCAGCGGCGCAAGCTGCTGGACTACCTCAAGCGCAAGGACGAGGCGCGCTACCGCGACCTGATCAAGCGCCTGGGCATCCGCCGCTGAGCTTCTGAAACCGCGCCCCCGGGCGCGGTTTTGCCATTTTCCGCAAGACATCGGCGCCGATCCCCGCGCCGGCGTCCGGACGTCACCCTAGCAAGCGTAGCAATCGTAGGGTGGGCAGTCCTGCCCACCACCCACCACACGGCACCGCCACGTCACGGTGGGCAGGACTGCCCACCCTACACCTTTCACACGACCTCCCAACGCGCCCTGCGCGCCGCCGCGTGATCGCCTGATCTCCCGCGACAATCGCCCGCCCTGTTAACCCGGCCCGGGGCCGCATTCGCCACCGACGCGATACCGACGTGATACCGACGCGGTGCCGACCCGGCAAATCGCCTGTTCCCGGGCTGTTAACCCCGATTCGCCCCGGGGCCCTCGGGCGGGCGGCTGTTCGGGGTTCCATTCGCGGGTTTTCTCCTCTATAGCGCGCGTATCTGAGACGCTGTGCCCCGACCCCGGCACTCGAGGGAATGATGGAGGGGTCGGCGGCAATGGGGCCGCCATTGAAACGGAAGGCCCGGGATACGCCCGGGATTGCTTCCAGCCAGGATACGCCAGATGTTCAAAGTAACGACAAAATCCATGCAGTGGGGGGAAGAGACCCTCACGCTCGAAACGGGCAAGGTTGCCCGCCAGGCCGACGGCTCGGTCATCGCCACTCTGGGCGAGACCAGCGTCATGGCCAACGTGACCTTTGCCAAGGAACCCAAGCCGGGAATGGATTTCTTCCCGCTGACGGTTCACTACCAGGAAAAATACTATGCCGCGGGCAAGGTGCCCGGCGGCTTTTTCAAGCGCGAGGCGCGCCCCTCCGAGAAGGAAACGCTGACCGCGCGCCTGATCGACCGGCCCATTCGCCCGCTGTTCGTGCCCGGCTTCAAGCATGAAACACTGGTGATGTGCACCGTGCTCAGCCACGACCTGGTCAACGACCCGGACATGGTGGCGATGATCGCGACCTCGGCGGCGCTGACGATTTCCGGCGCCCCGTTCATGGGGCCGATCGCGGGCTGCCGAGTGGGCTATGTGGATGGCGATTACATCCTGAACCCCGAAATCGACGACATGCAGGGGCTGCGCACCAACCCCGAGCAGCGGCTCGACCTGATCGTGGCCGGCACGCGCGACGCGGTGATGATGGTCGAATCCGAGGCCTACGAGCTGTCAGAGGCCGAGATGCTGGGCGCCGTCAACTTCGCCCACGAGCAGATCAAGCCGGTTGTCGACCTGATCGTCGACCTGGCCGAAGACTGTGCCAAGGAACCGTTCGATTTCCAGCCGCCCGATTACTCGGCGCTTTACGACGCGGTGAAAGCCGCCGGCGAGGAAAAGATGCGCGCCGCTTTCGCGATCCGCGACAAGCAGGAACGCACGCATGCGATTTCCGCCGCCAAGGAAGAAATCAGGGCGCAACTCACCGAAGAGCAACTCGAGGATGCGAACCTTGGCGCGGCGCTGAAAAAGCTGGAATCGACCGTGCTGCGCGGTGATGTCGTAAAGCAAGGCAACCGCATCGACGGCCGCAAGCTTGACCAGATCCGCGCGATTGACTGCGAAACCGGGCTGCTGCCGCGCACGCACGGCTCGGCGCTGTTCACGCGCGGTGAGACGCAGGCGCTGGTGGTGACCACGCTGGGCACCGGCGACGACGAACAGTTCGTCGATGCGCTGCACGGCAACTTCCGCTCCAACTTCCTGCTGCACTACAACTTCCCGCCCTATTCGGTGGGCGAAGCCGGCCGCGTCGGCCCGCCGGGACGCCGCGAGATCGGCCATGGCAAGCTTGCGTGGCGTGCGCTTCAGGCGGTTCTGCCCGCGCCGACGGATTTCCCCTACACCATCCGCCTGGTGTCCGAGATCACCGAATCCAACGGGTCCAGCTCGATGGCGACGGTGTGCGGCTCGTCGCTGGCGATGATGGATGCGGGTGTGCCGCTGAAGTCATCGGTCGCCGGCGTGGCCATGGGTCTGGTGCTGGAAGACGATGGCGAATATGCCATCCTGTCCGACATCCTGGGCGACGAGGATCACCTCGGAGACATGGATTTCAAGGTCGCGGGCACCGCCGAAGGCATCACCTCGTTGCAGATGGACATCAAGGTCGCCGGCATCACGCCGCAGATCATGGAGCGCGCGCTGGACCAGGCCAAGGCCGGGCGCATGCACATCCTGGGCGAGATGGACAAGGCGCTTTCGGGTGCGGCTGATTTCAGCATCCACGCGCCGCGGATCGAGACGATGCAGATCTCCACCGACAAGATCCGCGAAGTCATCGGGTCGGGCGGCAAGGTGATCCGCGAGATCGTCGAGGTGTCGGGCGCCAAGGTCGACATCAACGACGAGGGCGTCATCAAGATCGCAAGCCCCAACGCCGAAGCCATCCAGAAGGCCTATGACATGATCTATTCGATCGTGGCCGAGCCCGAGGAAGGCAAGATCTACAAGGGCACCGTCGTCAAGATCGTCGATTTCGGGGCCTTCGTGAACTTCTTCGGCAAGCGCGACGGTCTGGTTCATGTCAGCCAGATCGAAAACCGCCGCCTGAACCACCCCTCCGACGTGCTCAAGGAAGGGCAGGAAGTCTGGGTCAAGCTGCTGGGCTTCGACGATCGCGGCAAGGTGCGCCTGGCGATGAAAATGGTCGACCAGGAGACCGGCGAAGAGATCAAGGAAGAAGCCGCCGACTGATACGTCGCGCGAACATCTCTCAAGGAATCGAATGCCCGGGTGGAAACGCCCGGGCATTTTTCTTGCTGCGCCGCAGCGGATCGGATGCTTGGTCGGCGCCGGAGGGTCGCGCATAGTATTCCGATGAAGTGGTCCGAACAGGGAGGGCACAATGAACCTTGTGACGCTGGAAAACCCGGTCTTTGCCACCTACGCGATTGCCGCCGCGCTGATGGTGCTGAAAATCATGGGACAGGGATGGATGACGGTCTACCGCATGATGAAATGCAGCGCGGGGTTCGCAAGCCCCGAGGATCTGCGTCCCGGTCCGCTCAACAAGGCCCCCGATCCGGATCAGATCAAGCCGAACGACTATGTCGACCGGTCGCGAAGGATGCATCGAAACGACCTTGAAAACATCCCCGCATTCCTTGTCGCCGGGTTGTTGTTTGTCACCGTCGATCCGTCGCTTCTGCTGGCACAAATATTTCTATACGGATTTGTTGTTGCGCGGCTCTGCCATTTCCTGGCCTACGCCACCAAGCAGAGCCACGAGATGCGCGCCACCTTCTACACGGTCGGGTCGGTCATCGTGATCGCGATGGCGCTGTATGTGCTGGTGGCGGTGATCGCCTGAGCGGTGGCGCTCAGATGATCTCATCCTCGTCGAAAAGTGGCGCCGCTTCCATCTGCGCGGCGACGCCCTCCATGGCGGCCTCGGCATGGGCGGGTTTGCCGATCTCGGCGACGTGAAACAGCGCGTCGCCCTCGTGCACGACGGGCATGTTGCTGCGCCCCACGATGATGCCGCGGTGATCGGCGATTACCTCGACCTCGTGCTCGCCGAACGGGTCCGAGATGGCGCCAAGCACGGTGCCCGGTTCCACAAGGTCGCCCGGCGCGCGATAGGCGCGCAGCAGGCCGCCCACGGGCGCGCGATACCATGTCGAGGCATCGCAGGTTACCGGCCTGGCGCGCGGTTTGGGCACGCCCTTTTTTCCCAGCATGCCGATTTTCTGCATCACCCGCAGGATACCCGACACGCCGCTGCGCGCCGCCAGCTCGTCAAAACGCAGCGCCTCGCCCGCCTCGTAGAGCAGCACATCGACGCCCGCATCCTCGGACGCCACCCGCAGCGAGCCATCACGCAACCGCGACCGCAGCATCACCGGCGCCGAAAAGGCGCGACCCAGGTCGGCCAGTCGCGCGTTGTCGGGCGTCAGGCGAATCTGCGGCAGGTTGCTGCGATGAATCGCGGCCGAGTGCAGGTCGATCCCGAGATCGGCGCGCGCCACGACCTGCGTCATGAACAGATGCGCCAGCCGCGCCGCCAGCGACCCTTGCGCCGAGCCGGGAAAGCAGCGGTTCAAATCGCGGCGGTCGGGCAGGTAGCGGGACTGGTTGAGAAAGCCGAAGGTGTTGACGATGGGCACCGCCATCAGCGTTCCGGCCATGGTTTTCAGCGGCCCGGCCCGCAACAGGCGGCGCACGATCTCGACGCCGATCACCTCGTCGCCATGAACCGCGGCGCTGACGAACAGCACCGGACCGGGCTTGCGCCCATGGACGACGTGCACCGACAAGGTGACGGGGGTGTGATCCGACAGCGTCGAGACGGGCAGGTCCACCGTCTGCCGCGTCCCCGGCGCGACGCGAACATCGCCTATCTCGAACGGCGCGACCTTCGGCATCAGCCGCGGCCCTTGGTCCGGGTCTTGCCTTCGCGGCCCTTGCGTTCGATGAACTCGATGATCATGCCGGCGATGTCCTTGCCGGTGGCTTTCTCGACGCCCTCCAGCCCGGGGGAGGAATTGACCTCCATCACCACCGGGCCGTGGTTCGAGCGCAGCATGTCCACCCCGCACACGTTCAGCCCCATGGCCCGCGCCGCGCGAATCGCGGTCGAGCGTTCCTCGGGCGACACCTTGATCGGCTTGGCCGAGCCACCGCGGTGCAGGTTCGAGCGGAACTCGCCCTCGGCGCCCGAACGTTGCATCGCCGCGACCACCTTGCCGCCGATCACGAAGGCGCGGATGTCGGTGCCGCCGGCCTCCTTGATGAACTCCTGCACCAGGATGTTCACGCCGGCGCCGCGAAACGCCTCGATCACCGACTTGGCCGACCGGTTGGTATCGGCCAGCACCACGCCGATACCCTGCGTGCCCTCGATCAGCTTGATGACCAGTGGCGCGCCACCGGCGAGGTTGACCACCTCTTCGGATTTCTTCGGGTCGTGGGCAAAGGTCGTCACCGGCAGGCCGATACCGTCGCGCGCCAGCAATTGCATCGAGCGCAGCTTGTCGCGCGACCGCCCGATGGCAACGGATTCGTTGACCGGGAACACGCCCTGCATTTCGAACTGCCTGAGCACCGCCAGGCCGTAATAGGTGATCGAAGCCCCGATGCGCGGAATCACGGCATCGTATTTCGGCAGCCGTTCGCCGTCATAGTATATCTCGGGCCGGCGCGACGCGATGTTCACGCTGCACCGGAGCGTGTTGATCATGTGCAGCTCGTGACCGCGTTCCTCGGCCGCCTCTTTCATGCGCTTGTGGGAAAACAGGTTCGGGCTGCGGGTCATCATCGCGATTTTCATAGCGGGAATCCTTTCATGAATCGGCACGGCCGGCCACATTGATACTCTGCGCCCCGCCCACAGGTTTGCCCAGCAGGAATGACCGCCCCGGGTCGACCAGAATGCGGTGCCGCCGGATCGCCGTTCGGCCGAGGATGATGGGCAGCGCCATGCGTGTGCGGTTGGCCAGCGACACCTCGATCCGCCACCGCCGGCGGCCGATGACAAGCGCGGTTTCGATAACCAGCCGCTCTTCGTGGATGCCGCTGGTATTCTTGATCGGGCGCGTGCCCAGTAGCGGCGCCTCGACATCGCGGGCGCGCAGGCCGCTGGAATGCGGGATATGAAAGCGCACCCAGTCGGCCCCATCTCGGCGAAAGGGCTTCACCCGTGTCGCATGGATGGCCGAGGTGCGCGCGCCGGTATCGATCTTGGCCACCACGCGCGGGATGCCCAGCTCGGGCAGGCCGATCACCTCGCGCCAGCCGATGGTCGTCTTTTCCTTGGCCGACCGCGCCCCCGTGGAGGATTTCCGCACCTGTGCCGCCTCTCGTCTCGTTCTTGCGTCGACAAAGCCTAGCAGCGCCGGGCATCAGGCGGAAACACCTAACGCGACACAGCACCAGACAAAATGAGCCCCCGCAACATCTTTGCGGGGGCTCATTACGGCCCTGCGATGGCGGGCCGGTGCGTGCGTCCTCAGGCCGACCGCTTGGTCATGCGCAGGTAGGGCAGTTTCACGTCGATTTCGCCGAACTTCTCGCGCGCCTGGTCATCGTCGAGGCTGAGCGCGACGATCACGTCCTCGCCCACGGTCCAGTTGGCGGGGGTGGCGATCGAATTGCCATAGGTCGCTTGCAGCGCGTCGAGGGCGCGCAGCACCTCGGCAAAGTTGCGGCCCACCGACATCGGGTAGGTCATCGACAGTTGCAGCTTCTTGTCGGGGCTGATGATGAACACCGACCGCACCGAGGCACTGTCGGCCGCGGTGCGCCCGTCGGGCATGTAGGCCTCGGCCGGCAGCATTTCGAAGGCTTTGGAAACGGCCAGGTCCACATCCGCGATGATCGGAAAGGCGGGCTTGGCCCCGGCATATCCTTCGATGTCGGACTTCCACTTGACGTGTTCGTCGGCAGCATCGACCGACAGGCCGATCACCTTGGTGTCGCGCTTTTCCCATTCGTCGGCCAATTGCGCCACGGCACCGAACTCGGTGGTGCAGACGGGCGTGAAATCCTTGGGATGGGAAAACAGGATCGCCCAGTTGTCGCCGATCCAGTCGTGGAACCGGATCGTTCCCTGGTCGGTCTCGGCGGTGAAATCAGGCACGATATCGTTGATACGCAGGCCCATGTGTCATGTCCTTTCGTTTTGGGATATTTTCGGTATGGTGAAGCACTCGTATTCGTGAGCCAATATATGAGTTGTGGCTACACGTTCCACCCTCTTGCTTGCAGCTTTTCACGGGCAGTGACAGAGTGTCGCGAATCGAGCGTCATGGCCGCTGCGTAGCGTGGAATGGCGCGCTGTCCAAGGCACAATATGGAGGTCAGAAATGATCGAGAAACGCCAGTTCTACATCAACGGTGCCTGGGTCGATCCCGCCCGCGCGAACGATCATCACGTCATCGACCCCTCCACCGAAGAGCCCTGCGCGGTGATCTCTCTGGGTAGCCAGGCCGACACCGACGCGGCTGTCGCCGCGGCGCGCACGGCTTTCCCCGACTGGATGCGCACGCCGGTGGCCGAGCGCATCGCGCTGGTGGAAAAGCTGCTGGAAATCTATAACGCCCGCGGCGAGGAAATGGCGCAGGCGATCAGCATGGAAATGGGCGCCCCCATCGACATGGCGCGTCAGCAGCAGGTCGGCGCCGGGGCCGGGCACATGAAGAACTTTCTGCGCGCGGCGAAGGATTTTGAATTTATCCGCCCGCTCGGCGACCACGCCCCCAATGATCGCATCATCTACGAGCCGATCGGCGTCTGCGCCATGATCACGCCGTGGAACTGGCCGATGAACCAGATCAACCTCAAGGTGATCGCGGCGGCCATCGCCGGCTGCACCATGGTGCTCAAGCCCTCCGAAGAAGCGCCGCTCGACGCGCTGCTTTATGCCGAAATGATCGACGAGGCCGGCTTCCCGCCGGGGGTGTTCAACCTGGTCAACGGCGACGGCGCCGGGGTCGGCAGCCAACTTTCCAGCCACCCGCAGGTGGACATGGTCAGTTTCACCGGCTCGACCCGCGCCGGCATCCTGATTTCCAAGGCCGCAGCCGATACGCTCAAGCGCGTGCATCTGGAATTGGGCGGCAAGGGCGCCAACGTGATCTTTGACGACGCCGACGAAAAGGCCGTCAAGCGCGGCGTGCTGCACATGATGAACAACTCCGGCCAGTCGTGCAACGCGCCATCGCGGATGCTGGTGCAGCAAAACGTCTACGACCAGACCGTCGAGGCCGCCGCCGAGATCGCCAACGGCATCAAGGTAGGCAGCAACCACGAGGAAGGCCGCCACATCGGCCCGGTCGTCAACGAAGTGCAGTGGAACAAGATCCAGAACCTGATCCAGAAAGGCATCGACGAAGGCGCGCGCCTTGTTGCAGGCGGCACCGGGCGGCCCGAGAACTTCAACAAGGGATACTATGTGCGGCCCACGGTTTTCGCCGATGTCACCAACGACATGACCATCGCACGCGAGGAAATATTTGGCCCGGTCCTGTCGATTATCCCGTTTGAAACCGAGGAAGACGCCGTCAGGATAGCCAACGACACGCCCTACGGGCTGACGAACTACGTCCAGACGCAGGACGGCGCCAAGGCCAACCGCATGGCGATGAACCTGCGCTCGGGCATGGTCGAAATGAACGGCCAGAGCCGCGGTGCCGGCGCGCCCTTCGGCGGCATGCAGCAGTCGGGCAACGGGCGCGAGGGCGGTGTCTGGGGTCTTGAGGATTTCCTCGAAGTCAAGGCCGTTTCGGGCTGGACTTCCGAGTAATCGCCCCACACCCCGCGCCCTTGCATTCCACGGGCGCGGGCCTTGGTGCCTCGTCCGACACGACAAGGCATGGCCGGACAAATGACAGAGCCCACCCCATCAGCCCCCCCCGAAAGCGCTGATTTCACGCCGCAAACCGTGCTCAAGCGCGACGTGTTCTCGGAAACGTGGCTGGGCCACGCGCCCGGGAACCCCGCCGACAAGCGGGTGCTGCGCCGCCTTGACAGGGTGCCGTGGTACGCGCGCCCGGTTTCGGCTGCGCTGGCCCGGCGCGAGGTGCGCGGGCTGGCGGCGGTCGGCGGCATCGACGGCTGCCCGACCCTGATCCGCGCCGATGCGCAGGGCCTGTTGCGGGACTGGGCGGCGGGCACGCCGCTGCACCTGGCCCGGCCAGATCAGCGCACCTGGTACGACGATGCCAAGCGCATCCTGCGCGAGATGCGCCGCCGCGGCGTGACCCATAACGACATCGCCAAGCCGCAGAACTGGCTGATGACGCCTGACGGGCGCGCGGCGGTGATCGACTTCCAACTGGCCTCGGTCCATCGTCGCCGGGGCCTGTGGTTCAGGCTCAAGGCGCGCGAAGACCTGCGCCACCTGCTCAAGCAGAAACGCAACTTCGCGCGTCACCTGCTGACACCGGCGGAATGGCGCATGCTGCGTCGCAAGTCGCTGCCGACGCAAATCTGGATGGCCACGGGCAAGCGGGCCTACAAGTTCGTCACCCGCCGCATCATGCATTGGTCCGATAGCGAAGGCGACGAGAACCGTATCGCGCGTGACGGCCCGGCGATACGCGCCACGCTCGATGAGATACCCGGCGTCGGGGCAGTGGTGCTGTGCCCGTTTTCCCTGCCCGGGCGCACGGTGGGAATATACGCTTTCGTGGAAACCGACCGCACAGCGGGCGAAATCGAGGCGGCGCTCGGCGATGCGGAGCGCCCCGACCTGCTGCAAGCGGTCGCGCGACTGCCGCGCGATGTCGATGGTGCCCCACGCACGGAGCTTCTGCATCTGGTGGCCAGCAACCGGCTGGACGAACTGGCGCAGCTTGTTGGCGCCGACCCGGATCTGGCCGCGCAAATGCAGCCCATCATAGATGCGCGGCTGAACCTCACCGACCGGGTGTTGCGAAAATAACCGGCCAGCCAGGCTCAGAACGGGGCCGGGGCACGAAACCGCATACCGCGGCCGCTTTCGGGATGGTTGAGGCGCAATTCCTGCGAATGCAGCATCAGGCGCGGATAACCGGCCGCCGCCCCCGTGGCATACAGCGGATCGCCCAGGATGACATGGCCGATGGCCAGCATATGAACCCGCAACTGATGGCTGCGCCCGGTGCGCGGCATCAACCGGACGCGGGTTTCATCGCCCTCGTGGCGCAGCACGCGCCAATCGGTCAAGGCCGGCTTGCCGCTCTGGTGGCAAACCTTCTGACGCGGGCGGCGCTCCCAATCCACGACCAGGGGCAGATCGACGCTTCCCGTTTTCGGTTCCAGCCGGCCAGTAACCCGCGCCAGGTACGATTTGCGCGCACGCCGCGCCTCGAACTGGGCCGACAGGTGGCGCTGCGCGTGCGGGGTGAGGGCGAAAACGATGACGCCGGATGTATCGCGGTCAAGCCGATGTACCAACAATGCCTGCGGGAACGGGCCCTGCAGCCGCGACAGCAGGCAATCCGCCATATGCGCGCCGCGCCCCGGCACCGACAGCAGGCCAGCGGGCTTGTTCACGGCCACCACGTCGGCATCCTCATGCAGGATCTCCAGCGGCTCGTGTGGCGGGTCATAGGGCGTCTGCATCGCGCCCCGATAGCGCACGAGGGCGGGGAATGTCCACGCCCGTCGCGGCGGCCCCTCAGGCGCGACCGGAAAAGACCTGCGCCAGGATATGTGCCAGCCCGTCGGCGTCGCGCCCGTCGAAGGCGGCCAGGGCATCGCTGTCGATATCCAGAACCGCGATCAGCGTGCCATCGGCATCGCGTACCGGCAGTACAATCTCTGACCGGGTCGTGGCGGAACAGGCGATATGGCCGGAGAAAGCATGTACATCATCGACGCGCTGCACGTCGCCGGTGCGCGCCGCGGCCCCGCACACCCCGCGCGAGAACGGGATGCTGAGGCACCCGTGCCCGCCCTGGTATGGCCCGATCTTCAGCATCCCGGGCGCTGTCACACGGTAGAAGCCGGTCCAGTCGAAACGATCGTCGGCGTGGTGCAATTCGCACACCACCGTGGCCATGAGCGCCACCAAATCGCTTTCACCCTCGGTCAGCGCGGCGATGGTGCGGGCAGTGCTATCATAATCGATTCTCATCGGGGCATCTTGCACGCGTGTGCGCCCAGGGCCAGCCCGACGGCGCCTATGGCGAATGCCGGGTGCCTCCGGCGGGGATACTTATGGCCAGAAGAAACACGGGAAGGCGCGATGGCCCTCCCGTGTCGCGAAACACATCCGTGCTTCTCCTGGCGCGGTCATCGGCGTCCCCGCCTGTACCGCTCTCATAGCGTCGTTCCAAAATCTTAAGAAACCGTTGCTTCTTCTGGCCGATAAGTATCCCGGGGTGAATTGGCCCGGCACGGACCAAGAGGGGCAGCGCCCCTCCCCACCCGCGGAATGTGAAAACGGCGTTGCCGGATCAAACCCGTTCGATGGCGATCGCCGTACCTTCGCCGCCACCGATGCAGATCGCCGCGATGCCTCGCTTGAGGTCGTGCTTTTCCAGGGCGTTGAGCAAGGTGACCATGATCCGCGCGCCAGAGGCGCCGATCGGGTGGCCGAGGGCGCAAGCGCCGCCGTTTACGTTGACCTTTTCGCGCGGGATGTTCACCTCGTGCATGAAGGCCATCGGCACCACGGCGAAGGCTTCGTTGACCTCCCACAGATCGACGCTGTCCGCTTCCCAGCCGATCCCCTCCAGCAGCTTGCGCGCCGCCGGCACCGGCGCGGTGGTGAACCAGCCCGGCGCCTGGGCATGGCTGGCGTGGCCAACGATGCGTGCGCGCACGTTCAGGCCCTGTTCCCTGGCGGCCTCCTCCGACGCCAGGACAAGCGCCGCCGCGCCATCCGAGATCGACGACGAATTCGCCGCCGTCACCGTGCCGCCATCGCGGAATGCGGGTTTGAGCTGCGGGATCTTCTCGGGGCGGGCCTTGGCCGGTTGCTCATCGGCGGAGATCACCACCTCGCCCTTGCGTGAAGGCAGGACGACCTGGGTGATTTCGTCGGCGAAAGCGCCGGTCTTCTCGGCCTCCAGCGCGCTCGACAGCGATCGCAGGGCATATTCGTCCTGCGCTTCGCGGGTGAACTGGAACTTCTCGGCGCAGTCCTCGGCGAAGGTGCCCATCAGGCGGCCCTTGTCATAGGCGTCTTCCAGCCCGTCGAGAAACATGTGGTCGATGACCTGCGCGTGACCCAGCCGGGCGCCGCCGCGCATCTTGGGCAGCAGGTAGGGCGCGTTCGACATGCTCTCCATGCCCCCCGCGACCATGGTGCCGACCTGGCCAAGCGCGATCTGGTCGAAGGCCACCATCGCCGCCTTCATCCCCGATCCGCACATCTTGTTGAGCGTGGTGGCGGGCACCTCTTCGCCTAGCCCGGCGGCGAAGCCCGCCTGCCGCGCCGGCGCCTGGCCCTGGCCCGCGGGCAGAACGCAGCCCATCACCACCTCGTCGACGGTTTTGGCGCCGGCCCCGTCCAGCGCGGCGCGAATCGCCGCCGCGCCGAGCGCCGATGCTTCGACACCGTTGAAAACACCCTGAAAGCCGCCCATCGGCGTGCGCGACGCTCCGGCGATAACAACCTTGCTCATAGCTTCCCCCTCTTTCACGGTTCCCGAATACCGAATGGTAAGGATCCGGGTCTAGTTTGTAGTTCTACGCATAGCCTGTGAGGGGACCAGATGGAAATCCATTGTCGTGACGAAGGCGATATCCGGCTGCTGCATGTCGCCGCAGACCGGATTGATGCCGCCGTCGCCATCGCCTTCAAGGATCGCATGCGCGCGCTGAGCGATGGCGCACCGGAAACCGTGATCCTTGATTTGTCTGACGTCTCGTTCATCGATTCCAGCGGTCTCGGCTCGATCGTGGCGGCGATGAAGCAGTTGGGCAGCGACCGCAAGATGCAACTGGCCGGGCTGACCCCCAACGTGGCGCGGGTGTTCCGGCTGACGCGGATGGACAAGGTATTCGCGATTCTCGACATGCCGGAAGAAGGGCGCGCGGCAAATGGCGGCTGACGGCGGGCCGGGCGGTGACGCATCGTCCGCACCTTTCACGCAACGTCTGCACATCAGCCTGGTCAGCGACGCAGGCGAAATCCGCTGCGCGCTCGACCGGATCATGGACCATGCCACGACCTTCTGCAGCGACGAGGCCGCGCTCGGCGCGGTGCAGATCGTGCTGGCGGAGGTGCTCAACAACATCTCCGAGCATGCCTATGTCCGGCGGCCCGGGGACGGCATCATCATGATCACCTGCACCATCGCGCCCGGGGCGCTGCGCTTTGCGGTGCTGGACAAGGGCCGCGAAATGCCGGTCGCGGCGCTGGACAAGGGGTCGCGGCACCGGCGTTACTCCGCGCAGGAGGAGTTACCCGAGGGCGGCTTCGGCTGGCACCTGATCCGGTCGCTGAGCACCAACCTGAGCTACGCGCGGCGACGGGGCCGCAACCGCCTGTGCTTCGACATCCCGATGGCAGCGCCGCGTTCGTGCAATAAGGGTGACACCTGATCATGCCATCGCCCCCGAAATGCCCAGATCCGATCCAAGTGTTGACCGATTCCCACAGCATAAACGGGGATGTAGCTGGATGAAGCTTCCCTCGGCGCCGCGGTTTTCACAGCCCCCACCCAGTGCGCGGCGTCGAGGTCTTTTCCCCAACATCTCCCATCGCGGCGCGGCCGACAGGGGTTGCCCTGCTGGCGCAGCGCGGTAGGTTGACCGGTGTCAACCTAAGGGGGACGGCATGCGTGATTTCCACTTTCCCGGTCGCTCGCCGGTTCTGGCCACCGGGGGCATTTGTGCCACCTCGCACCCGCTTGCGGCAAAGGCTGCGGTCAACGTCCTGGAACGCGGCGGCAACGCCATGGATGCCGCCATCGCCGGCGCGGTGCTGCTGGGCATTTGCGAGCCGCACATGACCGGCATCGGCGGCGACTGTTTCGTGTTGTTCTCGAAGCCCGGCAGCGACGCGGTCGAGGCGTTCAACGGCTCGGGGCGCGCGCCAGCGGGCGCCGATGCGGGCGCCCTGCGTGCCCGCGGCTGCACGGCGGTGCCGCTGGAAAGCGCCGAGGCGGTCACCATCCCCGGCGCCATCGACGCCTTCTGCACCCTGTCGGAAAGCCACGGCAAGCTGGGGCTGGACGCGGTTCTTGCGCCCGCGATCCACTATGCCGAGGCCGGCGTGCCGGTAGCCCCCCGCGTGGCGCGGGACTGGGCGGAAAGTTGCGGCCGGCTCGACGCGGTCGGGCAGCGGCATTTCACCTTCGGCGGCGCCCCCGGCACGGTGGGGCAGGTGTTTCGCGCCCCGGGCCAGGCCGAGGTGCTGCGCCGCATCGCCCGCGACGGGCGCAGCGCGTTCTACGAGGGCGAGGTCGCCGACGACATGATCGCCGCCCTGCACCGCCATGGCGGGGTGCACGACGCGGCCGATTTCGCCGCCAACCGCAGCACCGAGGCGCAGCCGGTGGCCGGCCCCTACAAGGGCGCGGAACTGGTCGAGCATCCGCCCAACGGCCAGGGCGCGACGGCGATCCTGCTGCTCAACATCCTGTCGCATTTCGACATCGCGAGCATGGACCCGCATGGCCCGGAGAGGGCCCATATCGAGGCCGAGGCGACCAAGCTGGCCTATGATGCGCGCAACCGCTTCATCGCCGATCCAGACCACAGTGCCCGGCTTGACCACATGCTGGCGCCGGACACTGCCTCGCGGCTGGCGGCGCTGATAGACCCGAACCGCGTGATCGACGCCGCCGCGCCGCTGACCGAGGCGGTTCACCGCGACACCGTCTACATCACCGTGGTTGACCGCGACCAGATGGCGGTGTCGCTGATCTATTCGCTCTTTCATCCCTTCGGGTCGGGCATCGCGTCGGAAAAGTTCGGCATCCTGCTGCAAAACCGTGGCGCGGGGTTCACGCTGGAGCCTGGGCACCCCAACGAATACGCCCCCGGCAAGCGCCCGATGCACACGATCATCCCCGGCATGTTGCGCCGCGGGGGGCGGCTGGTCATGCCCTTCGGCGTGATGGGCGGCGCCTATCAGCCCGCCGGTCACGCGCGCTTCGTCTCGAACCTGGTCGATTTCGGCATGTCCCCGCAGGAGGCAATCGACGCCCCGCGCAGCTTTGCCGATGGCGGCGTGCTCAAGGTCGAAAAGGGCTATGATGCCAGCGCCCGGACATACCTCTCCGACCTCGGCCACCGCGTCGAGATACCCGATGCGCCGCTTGGCGGGGGCCAGGCGATCCTGATCCGCGAGGATGGCGTGTTCGAAGGTGCGTCCGACCCGCGCAAGGACGGCTGCGCCCTGGGCTACTGACCGCGCCCGGAAGTAACGCAACCCGCGGCCGCCTCAGTTCAACTGGAAATCCAGCGGGTAGTGGCCATCCTCGAACGGACCGAAAAGATCGGGGATGTCGGGGTGGTCCACCGGCTCGCCAGAATAATCGGCGACGAGGTTCTGCTCGGACACGTAGGCGATGTAATAGCTTTGGTCGTTTTCCGCCAACAGGTGGTAGAAGGGCTGCTCGCGATGAGGACGGCTGTCCTCGGGGATGGCATCGTACCATTCCTCGGAATTGCTGAACTCGGGGTCCACGTCGAACACCACCCCGCGGAAGGGATGCTTCTTGTGGCGGACGACTTGGCCGAGGTGATATTTCGCGCGCGTTTTCAACATGACGGTCGTGCCCCTACCAAGCAAATCTAGCCGCAACAAGGGGGGTTGTCCAACTGCTGAGGGCTTTGCGACAGAAACAGACTGTCAACGCCTTCACGAAAATGTGCCGCCGCACCGGTGCCGTGCGGCAATCAGGGTGCGGCAAGCCCGGGTTTGGCGTTTCCTCGCGGCCGCGTTTCAGCTAGACTGCATGAAAAACAAACGGGGCGTAGAGGCAGATGAGCAGAACCCTTCGCGCGTTGATCGTTATCCTTGTGCTGGCCTCCTGCGGCGGCGGGGAACGGTCTGCGCCACGCAATCTTGATGACGCCTGCGCGATCCTGAGCGACAGGCCGGTCT
Source organism: Sediminimonas sp. (assembly GCF_024637375.1). GTDB lineage: Bacteria > Pseudomonadota > Alphaproteobacteria > Rhodobacterales > Rhodobacteraceae > Sediminimonas. Next base: position 58,837 of record NZ_JAGXFK010000042.1, read on the forward strand.
ACGGGCGCGCCTTCAAGGCGGCACAGCGCAAATGGGGCGTGCCTGTGCCGGTGCAGATGGCAGTCATCTACCAGGAAAGCAAATTTGACGCCCGGGCGCGCACGCCGCTGCGCTATGCGCTCGGGATCATCCCGATGGGCCGGCAAAGCTCGGCCTACGGCTACGGTCAGGCGCTCGACGGCACGTGGGAGGACTACCAGCGCGACCAGCGGCAATACAGCGCCCGGCGCGACCGGATATTCGACGCGACCGATTTCATGGGCTGGTACATGAACAAGACGAAGGAACGCAACGGCATCCCGCTGAACGATGCACGCAACCAGTACCTGGCCTATCACGAAGGGCACGGCGGGTTTTCGCGCGGCACCTACCGGCGCAAGAGCTGGCTGATGCGGATATCGAGCGAGGTCGCGTCGCGTGCCGCCACCTATGACGCGCAGCTTGCCACTTGTGGCCGGCGCTGGCGCTGAGCGCGCAACTCAGCGGGTTGGCTCGCGGCGGCCCTGTTCCAGTTGGATGCTGAACAGCGACGCGGGCAAGGCATCGGGTTCCGAGAGCTGACCCAGCACCACCGTGGTGCTGGAGCCGCTGTCATCGTTGATGACCCATTGGCGCAGTTCGACCGGGTCGCCGGTGAAGACCAGCTCGATGGTGCCGTATTCGGGGTGCGCCGGATCCTGCGCCGTGACGACGGTCGCGGGGCCGCGGCGGTCGTGCGCGACCACCATGTCGGCGCGCCCCAGATCCACGTTCTCGGACAGGATAAGCGACAACGGCGTGCGTTCCAGCGGGTAGGTCTGCGGGCCCTGGTTGCTTTTCGGGTCGAAGATGGCCACGGCGTTGCCGCCGGCGATCACCACGGAGTCCTCGGGCTCGTCATAGGCAAAACGCATCCGGCCGGGGCGGTTGATGTAAAGCGTGCCTGTGGTGATGCTACCATCGTCGCTGATCTGGGTAAACTCGCCCTGTGCCAGCCGCATATCGTTCAGGTACGCCGAAAGCGTCGACAGCGGCAATGGCGACGAAGCCTCTTCGGCCAGCGCCACCGGGGCAAGCAACACGGCGGCAACCGCCGCGAACAGGGATCGCAAGCTCATCATGGCTGATACCTATTCACTACCACTGTCCGCGTCATCCCCGCGACCATCACGAAATCGCGATTTCGCCCACGCCTATTGCTCGGGTACCAGAATCTCGCGCTTGCCGACATGGTTGGCGGGGCTGACCACGCTCTGGTCCTCCATCTGCTCGACCAGCCGCGCGGCCTTGTTGTAGCCGATCGCCAGCTTGCGCTGGATGTAGGAGGTCGAGCACTTGCGATCCTTGATGACGATCGCCACCGCCTGGTCGTAAAGCGCATCCTCGCCATCGGTATTGCCGCCCAGCCCCAGCACCTGGTCGATGCTGCTTTCGCGGCCCTCGTCGGGGCCCTCGACGACGCCGCCGACGTATTCCGGCGCGCCGAACGATTTGAGGTAGCGCACCACCTCCTCGACCTCCTCGTCGCTGACGAAAGGACCGTGGCAGCGCGTGATCCGCGCGCCGCCGGCCATGTAGAGCATGTCGCCCATGCCCAGCAATTGCTCGGCCCCCATTTCGCCCAGGATGGTGCGGCTGTCGATCTTGCTGGTCACCTGGAAACTGATCCGGGTCGGGAAGTTGGCCTTGATGGTGCCGGTGATGACATCGACCGAAGGCCGCTGCGTGGCCATGATCAGGTGGATGCCGCTGGCCCGCGCCATCTGCGCCAGGCGCTGGATGCAAGCCTCGATCTCCTTCCCGGCAACCATCATCAGGTCGGCCATCTCGTCGACGATGACGACGATATAGGGCATCTTCTCGGGGGCGAATTCCTCCGTTTCGAATACCGGCTCGCCGGTCTCGTCGTCGAATCCCGTCTGCACGGTGCGCGAGAACATCTCGCCCTTGGCCAGCGCATCGGCCACGCGGCTGTTGTAGCCGTCGATGTTGCGCACCCCCATCTTCGACATCTTGCGATAGCGTTCCTCCATCTCGCCGACCACCCACTTGAGCGCCACGACCGCCTTTTTCGGGTCGGTCACCACCGGGCTGAGCAGGTGCGGGATGCCGTCGTAGACCGAAAGCTCCAGCATCTTCGGGTCGATCATGATCAGCCGGCATTCCTCGGGGCTGAGCTTGTAGAGAAGCGACAGGATCATGGTGTTGATCGCCACCGACTTGCCCGACCCGGTCGTCCCGGCGATCAGCAGGTGCGGCATCTTGGCAAGGTTGGCGACGATCGGATCGCCACCGATATCCTTGCCCAGGGCCAGCGGCAGTTTCTGGTTGCCATCGCCGAAATCGCGGGTCGAGAGGATTTCGCGAAAGCTGACCATCTCGCGGTTCTCGTTGGGCAGCTCGATGCCGATCACCGAGCGGCCCGGCACCGTCGAGACGCGCGCCGAAAGCGCCGCCATCGACCGGGCGATGTCATCGGCCAGCCCGATCACGCGGCTGGCCTTGAGGCCGGGCGCGGGTTCCAGTTCGTACATCGTCACCACCGGACCGGGGCGGACACTGACGATCTCTCCCTTGACGCCGTAATCGTCAAGAACCGTCTCCAGCATGCGGGCGTTTTCCTCCAGCGCCTCGTCGCTGAGGTGATGGCGCTCGACGCGGTCGGGGTTCATCAGCAGGCTGAGCGGCGGCAATTCGTACTCGGTTTGCGGCTCGTCGAACTGCAGCGTTGGCTGTGCTTCGGCCTTGGCGCGCTCGGACGGTTGCAGCGGCTTGCGCGGCGCGTGCTGGACAACCTTGCGCGGCTCGGCCACCGGGATGGTCATCGGCTGCTGGTGCGGGGCGGCAGCGGCGGCCCCCGAGGGCCTATCATCGACCATGGCACCCGGCTCGCTGGCGGGATCGGCCGCGCGCTCAGGGACGGGGGGCACCGAGGCTGCGCGCATCGGCCCCCGCGGCCCGGTCAATGGCGGCTCCGGCGGCACGTTGGCCTGGTCGAGCGCGCCGATGCGCCCGCCGCCCGCACCCGCCGCGACAGCAGCCGGGGTCGCGCGGACGCGGCTCTTGATCACGTCGGCGATCTTGGCCCTGATACGGTCGTCGCCGGGCATCTCCTCGACATCCGCGACCGGCTCGCGTTCGATCAGCTCGGGCTCGGGCAGCGGCTCGGGCATGCGGCGCACGAGCGAAGGCATGCGCCCCAGCAGACCGCCCCGGGCCGCGGGCTCTGGCGTCGCGGCGGCTGGCGCCGGCGTTTCGGCACGCCTCACCGATGCGGCGGCGTCTCTGCCCTGTGCCACCTCCGGCTCGGGCCGCACACGCGCCGCCCGGCGCTCGTTGCGCCTTGCGGCCAGGCCGCGCGCGCCGCCGGCCACCGCCCGCACGGTGAAGGCAAGCACCCGCATCAGGCCGACATAGGCCACCACCAGCCCCAGAGCCAGGAACCGCGCGATGCGCCTGACCTCGGATCGGGTGAAACCAAGCACGAAGGCGCCGAACCCCACCATGAGCAGCGCCAGCGCAAGCGACAGCGTCTTCAGCCCGATGCTGGCGCTCACCGGCAGGACGCCCAGCATGGCGCCCAGCACCATGTCGCCGAACAACCCGCCCAGCCCGAAGCTGTGGCTCCATCCCGGCCCGGGCACCAGCGACGCCGCGTAGACCGACGCCAGCGCGATGGCGATCGGGGCGAAGATCAGGCGACTCATGGCACGCCCCTCGCCCAAGTGCAGGGCAAGGCGCACGCCCCAGCCCGCCAGCGTGATGGCGATGCCCCAGGCGCCCCAGCCCACGATCATGAACAGCGGCGCGGCGATGCTGGCGCCGATGGGGCCGGTCCAGTTGCGCACCGGTTCGTCGGTCGCCGAAAGGAACGAGGGATCATCCGGGTGATAAGACAGGGTCATCGCGGCCGCGGCCAGTGCCAGGGCGACCAGCAGGACGCCGAGAAGCTCCTTGCCGCGTTTTTCCAGTGCCGCCTGCACGTCACTGTCGAACAATGGTTCGCGTCCCCGTGTCTGATATGCCATTCCTGCCCTCGCAGCCTTAGTTGTACGTGCAGTCGCGCAGCGCCATCAGGCCTGCCTGCATCTGTTGTTCCGGGGCCACCATCGCGACCCTGATATACTTCCTTCCCGGGTTCTCGCCCGCCACCTCGCGGCTCAGGTAGGCACCGGGCAGCACCCGCACGCCGGTCTTGCGCCAGGCCGTGAGCGCGGCCGCCTCGCCGTCTTCGACCGGCAACCACAGGAAAAAACCCGCCTCGGGCGGCCGATAGCCCGGCACGTCGCCAAAGATCGCGTCGGCGATGTCGTATTTGCGCTGATACAGCCGCCGGTTCTCGCGCACGTGCGCCTCATCCGACCAGGCGCGCTCGGCCACCGCCTGCAACGGCAGCGGCAGCGGCGCCCCGGCATAGGCGCGCAACTGGCGCACCCGTGCCATGGATTGCGGGCCGCCAGCAACGAAACCCGACCGCAGCCCCGGCAGGTTGGAGCGTTTCGACAACGAATGAAAGACCAGCACGCGCTCGGGGTCGGCGCCAACCTCCCGCGCCACCTGCAACGCGCCCGGCGGCGGCATGTCGCGGTAGATTTCCGAATAGCACTCGTCGGCGAAGATGCGAAAGCCGTGCTTTTCGGCCAGCGCGATCAGATCGGCCCAGTAGTCGCGGCTTGCCACCGCGCCCTGCGGGTTGGAAGGCGAGCACACGTAGACCGCCGCCAGGCGGTCGAGTACATCGGCGCCAAGCCTTGCGAAATCGGGCAGAAACCCGGTTTCCCGCGTGGCGGGAACGAACACCGGCTCGGCCCCCACCGACAGCGCACCAACCATGTAGACCTGGTAGAACGGGTTGGGCAGGGCCACCGCCGGGCGGGCACCTGCCTTGGCCTCGGGCACCAGCGCCATGCAGACGTTGTAAAGCCCCTCGCGCGTGCCGTTGAGCGCCATCACCTCGGTATCCGGGTCGACCTGCACACCGTAGCGGCGGTGCAGCCAACCGGCGATGGCGCCGCGCAAACCCTCGCTGCCTTCATTGGGCGGGTAGCGGGCGAATTCGTCCACATGCGCGGCCAGAACCTCGCCCACCCAGCCGGGGAAAGGGTGCTTCGGCTCGCCGATGGACATGTGCACCACCTCGCCACCCGGCGCGTGCGCGTCGAGAAGCGCCCGCAAACGCGGGAACGCATAGGCCGGTAGGTTCGAAAACCGCTCGGGAAACATGATGCACTGCCTCAAGGTTCGGGATCGTTACCGCCCCGTTGCCGGACAGAGTAGCGAAACGGGGCGAGTGCGTCCAGAACAACAGTCGCCCGTGCGGCCACAACAGCGAAAGCTGCGGCAAATGTGCCCGCACTGTCGCGTTCAGTCGCCCAGCTTGGCGTGTATCTCGTCAAGGTCGATCTCGCCCGTCGGCATCTTGTTGGCGGGGTTCTCGAAATCGTATTTGAACAGGCGAAAGTCGCGCTTGTAGATCTCATAGACCAGGTGCATCGACAAATCGTCGAAATAGTCCTCGACAGGGTGCGCCCGCTTGGGGCCGTGACCTTCGGATTCGTTGAAGCGCGGCACCTTTTGCAGATCGACGTCGTGCGGCGTCTCGACCGCGTCCAGCACCTGCTGCATGCCCTCGTTGAACCGCTCGGTCCAGAAGATGTGGTCGTAGCGCCCGCCATTGATGATGAAGGTCGAAACATGCCCCGACATCGCCGACCAGTGGATGTCGGGTTCCATCGGGCGGCGCCAGCGGATCGTGTCGCGCGCGAACAGCAGAAAGCGGCGAAAGCTGGCGATCTGGTCGAATTCCTCGTCCCCGTCCGCGCCGCCTATCTCGACACCGTATTTCTGTACCAGGAGCGGCACTAGGTTGCCGCGATAGCGCTTACCGTTGCGCTGGATGCCGCACACCTTGTCGAAGAACGAACTCAGGATACGGGTGTAGGGGTTGCGCACACAGGTGAAGGCATACGAACGGTGCCCCTTGATGTTGTCGGTGATGCGCTGTTGGCTGTCCTCGATGGCCCACTTGTGGATGCCGCTGCGCGCGTCGTGGATGTCGCCGTCAAAGAATTCGCCATGATCCGAATAGTACATGATCTGGCCGATCGTCGAGCAGGCGCATTTCGGCACCACGCGGTACACCATGCTTTCGCTTGTCGTCATCCACGTTCCGGGAAACCCCATGAACACATCCTCCTTGGCAGGCGCGCCTCCGCACCGCGACAGTTGTGCATCAAAAAACAAAAGAAAGCATGTTTATTCAACGCTTTTTGGTCTGTATCTATCCAGACAATGATTTTGAACAGGGGCCTTCGTTTCCAGAATGGCAAAAATCGCTTTCATCCTGCTGTGCCACAAGGACCCCGAGGCCATCATTCGTCAGGCTCAGCAGTTGACCGCCATGGGCGACTGCATGGCGATCCACTTCGACGCCCGCTCCGACCCGCAGGATTTCCAGCGCATCCGCTCGGCGCTGGCCGACAACCCCAATATCACCATCGTTCGCAAGCGGGTCAAATGCGGCTGGGGCGAATGGTCACTGGTGCAGGCCACGCTCAACGCTGTCGAAGCGGCCGAGGCCGCCTTCCCCCGCGCCACGCATTTCTACATGCTGTCGGGCGATTGCATGGCCATCAAGTCGGCCGAATATGCGCATGATTTCCTCGATGCGACCGACGCGGATTACATCGAGAGCTTCGACTTCTTCAAGAGCGACTGGATCAAGACCGGCATCAAGCAAGACCGGCTGATCTACCGGCACTTTTTCAACGAGCGCAAACGCAAGTGGCTGTTCTATGCCTCGCTGAGCCTGCAGCGAAAACTGCGGCTGGCGCGCAGGATTCCCGAAGATATCGACATCCAGATCGGTAGCCAGTGGTGGTGCCTGCGCCGCCGCACGATCGAGCAGATCCTCGATTTCACCCGCTCGCGCCGCGATGTCATGCGGTTCTTCCGCACCACCTGGATCCCGGACGAGACGTTCTTCCAGACCCTCGTGCGCCACCTGATCCCGGCCCCGGAAATTCGCACCCGGACGCTGACCTTCCTGATGTTCTCGGATTACGGGATGCCAGTGACGTTCTACAACGACCATTACGACCTGCTGCTGGCACAGGATTACCTGTTCGCGCGCAAGATCAGCCCCGAGGCGATCGAGTTGAAATCACGGCTGGGGGTTCTCTACGCGGCGCGCGGGATGGAATTCCAGATTTCGAACGAGGGGCGCAGTCTCTACAAGTTTCTCACCGGTCGCGGCCGGATCGGGCGCCGCTTCGCGCCGCGGTTCTGGGAAACCGAAAGCACGCTGGGGCGCGAGCGCGAACTGATGATCATCGTGTGCAAGAAATGGCACGTCGCCAAACGCCTGGTCGGGCGCATCCGCGACATGACCGACATCCCCTCGATCGAATACCTGTTCAACGAGGTCGATACCGACTTGCCCGACCTGGGCGGCATACAAGTCACGCTGGGCAAGCGGACGCGGCACCGGCGCTCGCTCATGCGAATGCTGTTCGACTATCACGACACCAACCGCCTGATCATCTGCATCGACCCGTCCAACCTGGACCTTCTGAACGATTTCGGTGGCGACCGCTCGACCACCCGGATCCTCGACGTCGAATGCCGGTTTACCGACGACTACCTGCTGGGTCATGCCCGCCGCATCGGGCTGGCCGGGGCACAGACGCCGCAGCAAACGCTGGAGCGGATACTTCCCACGATCAGGCAGGACATCGTGCACGAAGGCGAAACGATCCGCGATGCCGGTTTCGGGAGTTACACGCGCATCCGCGAGATCGACTCGAGTGCCGAAAACGCCCGCAACCTGGCGCGGTTCCTTGCCGTTTCAGAGCAAAAAGCGCATGAGATACTTGATGTCCAATACCTGTTTGACGACTGAGGTGCCCGATGAGCCAAGCCTATGACGACCAGAACGTATTCGCCAAGATCCTGCGCGGCGAGATTCCCTGCAACAAGGTGCTGGAAACCGAGCACAGCTTCGCGTTCCACGACATCTCGCAGCAGGCACCGGTGCATGTGCTGGTGATCCCCAAGGGCGCCTATGTCAGCTACGACGATTTCGCGCTCAACGCTTCCGAGGGCGAGATCGTCGATTTCACCCGCGCCATCGGCGCGGTGTGCCGTGAGATGGGCGTCGCGCCCGGCAACGGCGGCGGCGGCTTTCGCATGATCTCGAACGCGGGTGAGGCCGGCGTGCAGGAAGTGCCGCACCTGCATGTGCATATCACCGGCGGACGCCGCCTTGGCCGGATGTTGCCCAAGGCCGACTGACGCCCCCTACCCCGTCAACCGCGCTACCATGTCGCTTTCGGGCGCGGCCAGCGCGTCGATCACGTCGAAATGGTGGCGCTTTGGCACCACGACGCGCGGCACGGTCCATGCCTCGGCCAGCCACCTGGCCTGGTCGAGAAAGGCGGGCCGCTCGTCGCCGCCCACCCAGACGCTGATCGGCACGCCCGGCGCGGGCTGCATCAGCACCGGGCTTTCGACCTCGGCGGCAGCCTGGTCGAGCCGCAACTGCGCGTTCATCGAGGTCTTCAGCAACGGGCGCAGGTCGGCCACCGGCGAGATCGGCATGACGTGGGAAAGCCGCGCCGCAACCCTTTCGGGCAGCACGCTGGGGACCGCCATGCGCGCCACCAGGTGCCCGCCCGCGGAATGCCCCGACAGGGCAATCGGCCCGGCCACCATGCCTGCTACCGCCGCGACCGCGCGCGCGATCTGCCGCGTGATGTCGGCGATCGCCACGTCCGGGCACAAATCGTAAGAGGGCATCGCCACCGCCCAGCCCCGGTTCAGCGCCCCGCCGCCCAAGTGCGACCAGGTGGACTTGTCGAAGCGCAACCAGTAGCCGCCATGCACGAACACCATCAGCCCGCGTGGCGCGGCCCCGGGCAGAAACAGGTCAAGCCGCTGGCGCGGGCTGTCTCCGTAGACGATATCGAGATCGGCAAGCCCCTGTTCCAGCAGCCCCTCGCGAAAGGCGGCGGCGTCGCGCGCCCACCGCGGCGGATAGTCCTCGGCACCCGCGATATGGGCGGCGTTGGCATAGGCGTCGTCCAGTTCCACGGCGCGATCTCCTTCATCTGGTCCTAGACAATGGTAACGCCAGATGCTTTGCCTTTACGAGACCAAATTGAACGCTATCCAACGGAGCCCCGCAGATGACCCAATCCAGGACCGAGCTGAAATCGCTGCTCAACGACCCCGAGCTGCTGGCCGAGCGCGCCTACCTTGCCGGCGACTGGAGCGATGGCGAAGGCGGCGCGACATTCGAGGTTACCAACCCCGCGCGCGGCGACGTGATCGCCAATGTCGCCGACCTGTCGCGCGACCAGGTCGCGCAGGCCATCGCCAGCGCCGAGGCCGCGCAAAAGGAATGGGCGAAATATACCGGCAAGGAACGCAGCATCATCCTGCGCCGCTGGTTCGACCTGATGATGGAGCACCAGGACGACCTGGCCACCATCCTGACCGCCGAACAGGGCAAACCCCACGCCGAGGCCAAGGGCGAGATCGCCTACGGCGCCTCGTTCATCGAATTCTTTGCCGAGGAGGCCAAGCGCATCTACGGCGAAACCATCCCCGGCCACCAGCGCGACAAGCGCATCACCGTGATCAAGCAACCCATCGGGGTGGCCGCCTCGATCACGCCGTGGAACTTTCCCAACGCGATGATCACCCGCAAGGCCGGCCCGGCGCTGGCGGCGGGCTGCGCCTTTGTCGGGCGGCCCGCGGCGGAAACGCCGCTGTCGGCCACGGTGCTGGGCGTTCTGGCCGAACGCGCGGGCATTCCTAAGGGCGTGTTCAGCGTCGTCACCTCGTCGCGCGCCTCCGACATCGGCAAGGAATTCTGCGAAAACCCGGCGGTGCGCAAGCTCACCTTCACCGGCTCCACCGAGGTGGGGCGCATCCTGCTGCGCCAGGCCGCCGACCAGGTGATGAAATGCTCGATGGAACTGGGCGGCAACGCGCCCTTCATCGTCTTCGACGACGCCGACCTGGATGCCGCCGTCGAAGGCGCGATCATGTGCAAGTTCCGCAACAACGGCCAGACCTGCGTCTGCGCCAACCGCATCTACGTGCAGGACGGCGTCTATGACGAGTTCGCCCGGAAGCTGGCAAAACGGGTGTCCGAGATGAAGGTCGGTGACGGGCTGGAAGAAGGCACCGAGCTGGGGCCGCTGATCAATTCCGACGCCATCGTCAAGGTTCAGGACCATATCGCCGACGCCAAGGCCAGGGGCGCCGAAGTGATCCTGGGCGGCGAGGCCGACCAGATGCAGGGAAACTTCTTTGCCCCCACGATCATGACCGGCGCCACGCGCGACATGGCCTTCGCCAGCGAGGAAACCTTCGGCCCGCTGGCACCACTGTTTCGGTTCCACGACGAGGACGACGTGATCGAGATGGCCAACGACACGATCTTCGGGCTGGCCAGCTATTTCTACGCCAAGGATTTGAGCCGCGTCACCAAGGTGGCCGAGGCGCTGGAATACGGCATCGTGGGCGTGAACACCGGCATCATCTCGACCGAGGTGGCGCCCTTCGGCGGGGTCAAGCAATCGGGGCTGGGCCGCGAAGGCAGCCATCACGGCATCGACGAGTTCCTGGAGATGAAATACATCTGCACCGCTGTCTGACCGGCCCGGCGGCGCGGTGAGCAGCGGCGCCCCGGCGCCGATTCCGCCGCGCCGCCGCGTGGCACATTGCCATGGGGCGGGGTGATGGGATAAGGCGACGGCAACCCAATCCGGGCCCGGAGCCGCACCATGAGGATGACCGACACCTTCATCGAACCGATGCACCCCGAGGGCCGCCGCTTCGTGGGCGTCTTCGCCGTGGCGACGCTGGTGTTGTTCCTGATTTGGGCGCCGCTCGGCTGGCTGGGGCTGGGGGCGACGGTCTGGTGCTACTACTTCTTCCGCGACCCTGTACGCGCGACGCCGGTGCGCGACGGGCTGGTCGTCAGCCCCGCCGATGGCATCGTGTCGCTGATCGAACCGGCCGTGCCGCCCGCCGAACTGGGCCTCGGCCCCGAGGCCCTGACCCGCGTCAGCGTGTTCATGAGCGTGTTCAACTGCCACGTCAACCGCGCCCCCGTGGAAGGAACGGTAACCGCCGTCGCTTACCGGCCGGGCAGGTTTTTTAACGCCTCGCTGGACAAGGCCAGTACCGACAACGAGCGTAACAGCCTTGCCATCCGCCTGCCCGACGGCCGCCAGATCGCCGTGGTGCAGATCGCCGGCCTGGTGGCGCGGCGCATCGTCTGCTGGGTGGACAAGGGCGCCTACCTGCGCACCGGCGAACGGTTCGGGCTGATCCGCTTCGGCTCGCGGCTCGATGTCTATCTGCCAGAGGGCGTGGCGCCGCTGGTCGCCGTGGGGCAGACGATGGTTGCCGGGGAAACCGTGCTGGCCGACCTGGCGGGCGACGAGCCCCCGCGCCGCGCGCGAGTGGAGTAACCCATGACCGCCCATCGCCCCGCCAAACCCGAACTTCGCATCGCTCAGCTTGTCCCCAACATGATGACGGTGGCGGCGATCTGCGCCGGGCTGACCGCGATCCGCTTCGCGGCGCAGGGCAATTTCAAGCTGGCGGTGCAGTTGATTCTGCTGGCCGCCATCCTCGACGGTCTCGACGGTCGCGTGGCGCGCCTTCTCAAAAGCGAAAGCCCGATGGGGGCCGAACTGGACTCGCTGGCCGATTTCCTCAATTTCGGTGTCGCGACCGGGCTGCTGGTGCATTTCTGGGCCTTCTCCGAGGCACAGAACCTGGGCTGGATCGCCGTGGTCGTTTTCGCGCTGTGCTGCGTTCTGCGGTTGGCGCGGTTCAACGTCGCCAACAAGGCCGAGGCGCCGACACTGCCACATTTCACCGGTGTGCCAGCCCCGGCGGGGGCGTTTCTGGCGCTTCTGCCAGTGTTCGGCTCGCTGGGGTTGGCAGGCGGCGCGCCGCTGCCCGCGACACTGGTGGGCGGCTGGATGATCGCGGTGGGGTTCCTGATGGTCAGCCGCATTCCCACGCTGTCGCCCAAGTCGCTGAAAATCAGGCGCGGGCAGGTGCGCTATGCCTACCTGGGCTTCATCTGTTTCCTGGGGGCGCTGATCAGCTTTCCCTGGATCACCCTGATGACGGCGGGCGTGGCCTACATCATCTCGGTGTTATGGACGGCGCGCAAAATGCAGCCATCGGACGAAAACGAACAGGACATCTGACATGGACTTGAACGCCGTCAAATCATCTTATGCACGCTGGGCGCCGGTCTATGACAAGACCTTCGGTGCCATCACCGAGGCCGGCCGCCGCCGTGCGGTGGCCCATATCAACAAGCGCGGCGGCAAGGTGCTGGAGGTCGGCATCGGCACCGGCCTGTCGTTGGAACAATACGATCCGGGCATCGAGGTCACGGGCATAGATTTCAGCGACGAGATGCTCGCCAAGGCGCGCCGCCGGGTCGAACGCGGCAACCTGGCCAACGTCGTCGACCTGCGCCAGATGGACGCGCGCGAGTTGGACTTCCCCGATGCCAGCTTCGACACCGTCGCCGCGATGCATATCGTTTCGGTGGTGCCCGAGCCCGAACGGGTCATGGCCGAGATGGCCCGCGTGTGCAAACCCGGCGGCCAGATCGTGATCACCAACCATTTCGCACGCGAACGCGGCGTGATGGCGGGGATCGAACGCCTGATGGCCCCGTTCGAGAAAACGCTGGGCTGGCATTCGGATTTTCCCCTCGCCCGCGTGACCGGCGAGCCGAACCTGCACATCGTCAGCCGCAAGCCGCTGCCGCCGCTGGGGATGATGACCTTCCTGGTGATGGAAAAGGACGCGGCGGCCTGAACGCGGCGGTCCCGGCTCAACCCGCCCCGCGCAGCCGCGCCTGGTAGTCGTGCGCGCGCCAGTCGGCGCGGGCCTGCCACTGCTCCCAGGGCTGGCGCCGCGCCAGGTCGGCGCTGATTTCGACCTCGTCGAAACCCGTGCGCCGGGCCATCGCGTATTGGTCGGCAATCACATGCCCGGCGGCTCGCAGACGCCCCCCGTAGCCCATCATGCGCAACCGCCGCGCCAGCGTGAACCCGCGACCATCCGAAAACGCCGGAAACGCGATGCGGATGATCTCGACCCCGTCGAGACGCCCCGCAAGCGCGGTCACATCGGCCTCCGGCCCCAGGTCCAGCGCCGTTGCGCCGGGGGTGTCGGCAGGCTGGAACGCGCCGGACAGGTCGTCGGCGGCGAAACCGGTATCGGTGACGATCACGTTCATCTGATGCTCCTCGTTGCGGTCGGTCGCAGAAGGCGTTGGCGGCAACGGCCCGCGCACCATTTTGCCATCGACGAAATGGATGCCGCATTCGTCCTTGTCCTGGCCGCGCCAACGCCCCGCGCGCGGGTCTTCGCCCGGGGCGACGCGGCTGGTACACGGCGCACATCCGATCGACGGATAGCCCCGCGCCACCAGCGGGTGCCGGGGCAGGCGGTTGTTGACCATATATTCCTGCACATCATCGGGGCGCCAATGCGCCAGCGGGTTGACCTTGATGCGTTGGTCGCCCTCGTTCTCGAAGAAATCCAGGCGCGAGCGGGTCTGCCCTTGGAACCGCTTGCGCCCGGTGATCCAGGCGTCGAACGGCGCCAGCGCGCGTTCCAGCGGCTCGGTCTTGCGCAGCGCGCAGCAGGCGTCGGTGTCGGTCTTGTGCAGCAACCTGTCAGGGTCGTGCGCGGCCAGCGCCTCGGGCCGGGCGCGGATCGTGCGCACATCGCTCAGGCCCAGAGACGCGGCCACCTCGGTCTGGTAGGCCAGCGTTTCGGCAAACAGCATCTGCGTGTCGATGAACAGCACCGGCGTGGCGCGGTCGATGACCGATATCATGTGCAGCAGCACCACCGATTCCGCCCCGAAGGACGACACCAGCGCGACGCGCCCCACCTCCGGGTCGCTGATCGCGCGACGCAGCACCGCGATGGCGGCGTGATTGCGATAGCGCGCGTTCAGCGCCGCGACGCGCGCCGCGACCGGCCCTGCAGTGGGGGTTTCATGCCGCATCGCGCCGCCCCCTTGCCTGCTCGGGGTAAAGCGCATCCTTGAACGGCGCCTCGCCCAGCCGCCGGAACGCTTGCAGGAACGTCTCGTCCGGGCTGTCGCGCAGATCGAGATAGGACAGCACCAGCCGCTCTACCGCCGGCACGATCTCGTCGGCGGAAAAGCCCGGCCCGGCGCGCTTGCCGATGACCGTATCCTCGGTGCCGTCGCCGCCCAGCGTGATCTGGTAGTTTTCCACGCCCGCGCGGTCGAGGCCCAGTATGCCGATATGGCCCACATGGTGGTGCCCGCAGGCGTTGATGCAGCCTGATATCTTGATCTTGAGCGACCCGATTTCGTGTTCCAGCTTGAGCGCGTCGAAGCGCGTGGCGATCTGTTGCGCGACAGGGATCGACCGCGCCGTCGCCAGCGAGCAGTAATCCATACCCGGGCAGGCGATGATATCCGACACCAGCCCGACGTTGGCGGTGGCCAGCCCGGCCGCCTTCAGCGCGTCATGCACAGCCGGCAGATCGGCACGGTGCACATGCGGCACGATAACGTTCTGCTCGTGGCTGATGCGCAGTTCGTCATGGCCATACCGTTGGGCCAGATCGGCCATCACGCGCATCTGGTCGGCGGTCGCATCGCCCGGCGTGGCGCCGTGCGGCTTGAGCGATATGGTTACGATGGCATGATCGGGGTCGGCATGCGCGGCCAGGTTGGTATCGGCCCAAGCGCGAAATACCGGGTCGGCGCGGCGTGCCTTCCAATAGGGCGCACAATCCGTCCGGGCCAGTTCGGGGCGCGCGAACTGTGCCTTGATGTTCTCCAGCAGGTCGTGATCATCGCCGCTGAACTGGGCACGCCGCTCGGCGAACGCCTCGTCCACAAGTGCGCGGATGGTGGCGATGCCGTGTTCATGCACGGCAATCTTGAGGCGCGCCTTGTACTTGTTGTCCCGTCGTCCCAACAGGTTGTAGACGCTCAGGATCGCCTCGACATAGGGCAGCAGGTCACGCTCGGGAATGAACGCGGCCAGTTCCTGCGCAACCATCGGCGTGCGGCCCAGGCCGCCGCCCACATAGACGCGAAAGCCTAGCGCGCCGGCATCGTCGCGGCGCAGTTCCAGCCCGATATCGTGCGAGCGGATCACCGCGCGGTCATTCGGTGCGCCGGTCACCCCGATCTTGAACTTGCGCGGCAGGAACTGGAACTCCGGGTGGTCGGTGGACCACTGCCGCAGCAGTTCGGCATAGGGGCGCGGGTCGGCCACCTCGTCGGCGCTCGCGCCGGCGAAATGGTCGGCGGTGACGTTGCGCACGGTGTTGCCGCTGGTCTGGATGGCATGCATCCCCACATCGGCCAGCGCCTCAAGGATATCGGGCACGTCACGCAGCGTCGGCCAGTTGAACTGGATGTTCTGGCGGGTGGTGAAATGGCCATAGCCCTTGTCCCACCGCTCGGCGATCATCGCCAGTTGCCGCATCTGGCGGCTGCTCAGCGTGCCATAAGGGATCGCCACGCGCAGCATGTAGGCGTGCAGTTGCAGGTAGAGCCCGTTCATCAGGCGCAGCGGGCGGAACTCCTCTTCGCTCAAGGATCCGTCGAGCCGCCGCTCGACCTGGGCGCGGAACTGAGCCACGCGCTCGCGCACATAGGCGCGGTCGAAATCGGTATAGCTATACATCCGAAAGCTCCGTCTGCTTGCCATGCGGGTAGTTCGACGGCCCGCGGGCGCGGAACGCCTCGCGAAAATGCGCCGGTTCCGGCCCGTTCGGGCCGGGGCGCACCTCGGCCAGGTAGGCGCCGACCACCGCGTGCGCCTGGCGCTCGGCGTCCAGAAGGCGCAGTTGCGCGTGCGCCTCGTCCTCGATCACCTCGGCTTCGTGCAGGGCGCGCGACCAGCGGTCATCGGCAGTCAGGTAGATCACGTCGCCCTCGACCAGCGCGTTGGCGGTGACGACCTTTGGTGTGAACGGCTTGCTCATGACGCTTCCTCTTGAACAGCGGGGGTCTGGCGTGCCGACGGCGTCGCCCGGCGTGGGGCCAGGCCGTAGTAGGTCAGCACCGGGCCGGCAAAGGCCGCGCGGTGCATCGTGTCGGCCATGTCGCCCAGCCGCGCGGCAACGATGCGCTGATCGGGGCGCGACGCGTTCTCGATCAGGGTCACGGGCGTGTCGGGCGCTGCGCCATGCATCATCAGCCGCCCCTGGATGAACCGAGCCGAGCGTTTGCCCATGTAGATCGCCGCCACCTCGCCCCCGCGGGCCAGCGCGCGCCAGTCATGGTCGGCAAAGCCGCGCATGTCGTGCCCGGTCAGAAACCGGATTGACGAATTGCGCCCGCGTTTCGTCTGGCTCTGCCCGATCGCGGCGGCCCCGGCCGAGGCGGCGGTGATCCCCGGCACGATGTGCCACGCCACGCCCGCCGCGTTGCAGGCGGCGATTTCCTCGTCGAGGCGGCCGAACACCGTCGGGTCACCCGATTTCAGGCGCACCACCCGCCGGCCGCGCCGTGCATGCGCGCGTACCATGCGGTTGATCTCGTCCTGACTGACGGCGGCGCCGAAGCCTTGCTTGCCGGCGGCGATCCGTGTCGCGCGGCGCGGGCACAACGCCAGCACCCCATCACCGACCAGCCGGTCGTGGATCACCACATCGGCTTGCCCGATCGCGCGCACGGCCGCCACCGTCAGCAGGTCGGGGTCACCGGGGCCGGCCCCGACAAAGGTGACTTGCCCCGCCCCCGCAGCGGCGGGGGCGGCGGTTGACGCGGGCCGCAGCCAGTTGAAAAGGCGCAGGATCGAAGGCATCGGACTCTCCATGAACACGCCCTCAATATGGGATATTTTCCCATGAAATGGCCAGATATCCGAGCAAATAAGAAGATCGTTCAGGGCAGCGACGACGTAAAGACGACGAAATTCCGCCCGCGCCGTTCATGCCGGGCAAACCATCCGCACGATTTGCGCGCGCCGGAACACCGGCGCCGGCCTAGGCACGAAAAAGGGCCCGCAGCGTCATACCACGGGCCCCAAGATCGGCTTGAATGAAGGCGATGGCGCTGTCAGTTGACGGTCTTCGCCTCGACCATGTCGCGCTCTTCCATCGGGCCGGCGGAAACCTTGATGCGGCGCGGCTTCAGCGCCTCGGGCACTTCGCGGACAAGGTCGATATGCAGCATGCCGTCGGCATGGTGTGCGCCGGTGACCTGCACGTGATCGGCGAGATGGAATCGCCGCTCGAAAGCGCGCGTGGCAATGCCGCGATGCAGGAAGGTGCGCTCCTTGTCCTCGTCGGCCTTGCGCGCCGTCACGATCAGCGCATTTTCCTTGACCTCGACGTTCAGGTCATCGACCGAAAAGCCCGCCACCGCGATGGAAATGCGATAGGAATTCTCGTCGGTCTTCTCGATGTTGTAGGGTGGGTAGCCCGATTGATCGACATCGCTGGCAAAGACGCGATCCATCAGGTCCGCGATCTGGTCGAATCCGACAGAGGCGCGGTAAAGTGGGGCAAGATCAAAGTGATGCATTGGTCATCCTCCTGTTGAGCGATACCTTACATTCGGCCTTCCCTGCCATGGGACAGGCCACGCGACCCGGGCCCGTTGCGGCACCCGGCCAGCGGAAATCTGGGAAATCCGCCGCACGATTTCAAGACCCTTACGGCCTTATGAACTTGGCGCCGCCCGCCGTGCCGTCGCGGCCGGCTCCGCCCTCTGCCGCATCGTCGCCGGCGCGCAGGAAATGCCGCCGTTGCGCGCCGAGCTGACCACGCAGCAGCTCCAGGCCGGCGCCCAGGTCGCTGCCCAGCGCAACCTTGTTGCTGCCCAGATCGGCCTTGGCCGACACCACCGAAACGATCCTCGCGCGCCCATCGCGAAACGAAAATACCGGCGCTCCAGAGGCGCCGAAATCCACGTCGCAAGACATCACCAGAACACCCGTTTCGCGCCACATGATGCTGCAAACCTGTTCCAGCGACGGCACCTCGGCGCGCCCCTTGGCATAGGAAACAACGCCGACGCGCGCGCCGGGGCGCGGTGCGGCATCGGTTTCGAACGGCGTGATCCGCGTCGTGTGCAGCGGCCGTGACAGCTCCAGCAACGCCAGGTCGTGACGCACCCGTGCCATCGCGACACGGTCGTCATAGGCATACTCCGGGTGCATCACGACGCGGCGAATGTTGCGATACGCCTCGGCCCGGCCATTGCGCCAACCGGCGCGAAACTCGATCTGGTCGATGCCGATGCGCGCGCCGGTCGTCTTGTCAAAAAGACAATGCGCCGCGGTCAGCACCTGGTCGGGCGCGATCAGCGCGCCGGTGCAGAACCCCACGCCGGCGATCTCCAGGCGGCCCACCGCCTCCCACCCGCGCGAGTCGTTGCCCGTCTCCAACCGTTTCAGCGCCGGCTCCTGCGCGCGGATCGCCGAGGCCAGCAGAAAGGCGAGTATGGCAATCAGGTAGATGCGTATCATCGTGCCCTCTGATGCTTGATCCCCGACGGTATACCGGGGGAATCGGGCACCATTTTGGCCGTCATGCAGCATCGCGGTGGCCGCTTCGCGGCGATGCTGGAACGTGTTGCGCCAAATCACACTCACCCCGCCGGGGCCGCTTGCGCCCGCATGCCCTGTGCTTGCGATCAGAGAAACCCGAACAGCAGAAACCCGCCCTAAAGAGGGTCTGCGCGCATCGCTTCGGGCTTCGGCCCGCCGGTGGCCCAGTCCAGCAGTTCGACGGTGTGCACCACCGGCACCTCGGTGCCGGAGCCGATCTGCATCATGCAACCGATATTGCCGGTCGCGATCACCTCGGGCGATTTCGCCTCGAGCGTGCGCAGCTTGCGATCCTTGAGTTGCTTTGAAATCGCCGGCTGCATCAGGTTGTAGGTGCCCGCCGAGCCACAACACAGGTGGCTGTCGGCGGGCTCGACCACGGTAAACCCGGCGCGTTTCAGCAGATCCTTGGGCGCGGTCTTGACCTGCTGCCCGTGCTGGAGCGAACACGCCGCGTGATAGGCCACCTTCATGCCGGGCGCACCGCCCTCCGGCAGGTCCAGCTGCGCCAGCAGCTCGCTCACGTCCATGGCGATAGCGCTCACGCGCGCCGCGTCATCGGCCAGCGCCTCGTGCCGGAACATGTGACCGTAGTCCTTGACCGTGGTGCCACAACCCGAGGTGTTGATGACGATGGCGTCCAGCCCCTCGCCATCCATTTCGCCCGCCCAGGCGCGGATGTTGCGCGCCGCCGTCGCGTGGCTCTCGTCGGTCTTGCCCATATGGTGGGTCAGCGCCCCGCAACACCCCGCGCCGCGCGCCACCACCACGTCGCAGCCAAGCCGCGTCAGCAGCCGGATCGTGGCATCGTTGATATCGGTGTTGAGCGCCCTCTGCGCACAGCCGGTCATCAGCGCCACGCGGAGCTTGCGCCGCGCGCCCTTGGCGGCAAATGTCTGTGGGTCGTCGTTGCGGCTGACCGGCGGAATGCGCCTCGGCGCCATCTCGAGCATCGCACGCAGACGCGCATCGGGCATCAGCCGCGCGAAGGGCCGGCCCAGCTTGGCGCCCAGCAGCGCCAGCCGAAAGCGGCCCGGATATGGCAGGATGCGCGCCAGCGTCCAGCGCAGCATCCGGTCGAAAAGCGGGCGGCGGTAGGTCCGCTCGATATGGTCGCGGGCATGATCGACCAGGTGCATGTAGTGCACGCCCGAAGGGCAGGTCGACATGCAGGCCAGGCAACTGAGGCAGCGGTCGATATGAGTGACCGTGCGCGCGTCCGGCGCGCGGCCATTTTCCAGCATGTCCTTGATCAGGTAGATGCGCCCGCGCGGACTGTCCAGCTCGTCGCCCAGAACCTGGTAGGTGGGGCATGTTGCGGTGCAAAACCCGCAATGGACGCAGGACCGCAGAATCTGGTTGGATCGCGCAATCGCGGGGTCGCTGAGCTGCTCTTCGGTGAATTCCGTCTTCATGAGGCCGCCCCCTGCCCCATGAGGCCGGGGTTGAGAAGACCGCGCGGGTCGAACCGGCGCCTCAGCCCCTCCTGCAACGCGGCCACGGGCGGCGCCAGCGGCTGGAACGCGCCGCCGGCGCGGCTGCCCCGGATCAGCGTCGCGTGTCCGCCATGCCCGGCCACGGCCTGCCGGATGGTGTCAGCTTGCCTGCCTTGCGGGACCAGCAGCCAGATCAACCCGCCGCCCCAGTCATAGATCGCCTCGGCGCCCTCTATCCGGGCCACGATCCCGGGCGCGTCGGTGGGCTTCACCGACAGTCGCCAGACATCGCCGGAGCGGTCGTGGAACGGGGCGACATCGCGGATATCGCGCCAACAGGCGGCGGTGCGCGCCGGGTCGGTCTCGACGCCGAATTCGCCGTGATGCGCCAGAAGCGCTTGCAACTCTCCCGCCCGGTAGGCGACCGATGACTCCGATCCTTCCAGCCGAATCATCGTCACCGGGCCGCCACCCGTTCCACGCTGCAGATGCGCCGCGCCCGTCACTTCGAAGGGCGAGCCCAACGCGCGACAGAGCGCAGCCACCGCCTCCTCGTCCGTCAGCCCCTCGCAGAGCAGCACCGCGGTGGCCTGCGTCGCCGGCATCACTTTGAGCGCCAGTTCCGTAAGCACCCCCAGCGTTCCGTAGCTGCCCGCCATCAGCTTGACCAGGTCATAGCCGGTGACATTCTTCATCACCCGCCCGCCGTTGCGGATGACCTCGCCCCGCCCGTCGACGAAGCGCACGCCCAGCAGGAAATCCCGCGCCCCGCCGCCCTGGATACGCCTTGGCCCCGAGACGTTGGCGGCGAAGACCCCGCCGATCGTGGGCTCGCCCACCGTGCCCAGGAGGCCGCGATGATCCATCGGCTCAAAAGCCAGCCGCTGCCCGGCTTGCGCAAGCGCCGCCTCGACCTGCGCAAGCGGCGTGCCGGCCTTCGCCACCATGGTCAGCGCACCCGGCTCGTAAAGCTCGATGCCCGACAGCCCCGTGGTGCTCAGCGGCGCGCCGTTCACGGGCACGCCGATGGGGCGCGTGCCGCCGCCCTGAATGCGCAACGGCTCGTCGGCCGTGCGCACAATCTCGGCCAGCTCGGCCTCGCTCTCGGGTTTCAATGTCTTCATCTTTCCAGAAATACTCCGGGGGTGAGGCCGCAGGCCGAGGGGGCAGCGCCCCCTTACTCCGCCGCCATGCGTCGCGACGCCGAGGCGTCCAGCGGGAAAACCTTTGCCGGGTTGAGCAGCCAGCCTGGGTCGAACACGTCCTTGACCGCCATCTGCGCCTCAAGGTCCGCTGGCGTGAACTGGTGCCCCATCAGGTCGCGCTTCTCGACCCCGACACCGTGCTCGCCGGTCAGGCAGCCGCCCACCTCGACGCAAAGCCGAAGGATATCGGCGCCCAGCGCCTCGGCGGTTTCGAGCTGCCCGGCATTGGCGTCGAAAAGAATCAGCGGATGCATGTTCCCGTCGCCGGCATGAAAGACATTGGCCACCGACAACCCATAGTCGCGGCCCAACTCGCCGATACGCTTGAGAACATGGGGCAACTCGCCGACCGGAATCGTGCCGTCGAGGCAGATATAGTCGCCCAACTGCCCCACGGCACCGAAGGCCGACTTGCGCCCCAGCCAGATGCGCGCGCTTTCCTCGGCAGAGCGGCTTTCGCGCATCTCGACCGGGTCGTGGCGCTGCGCGATCGCGGTAATACGCGACAGTTGCTCGTCGATCTCGGCCTCGCTGCCCTCGACCTCGACGATCAGCAACGCCTCGCAATCGGGGTATCCGGCGCCGGCAAAAGCCTCGGTCGCGCGGATGCAGGGGCGGTCCATGAACTCGATCGCCACCGGCAACACACCGGCCCGGATGATATCCGATACGCAGGCGCCGGCCACCTCGCTGGAATCGAAGGCCAACAGAACCGGGCGCGCGCCCTCGGGCTTGGGCAGGATGCGCAGGCATGCCTCGGTCACCACGCCAAGCTGACCTTCCGAGCCGCACACCAGCCCCAGCAGGTCAAGCCCCGCGGCGTCGGCGTGGGCGCCGCCCAACTCCACCACCGTGCCGTCCATCAGCACCATGGTCACGCCCAGCAGGTTGTTGGTGGTTACACCGTATTTCAGGCAATGCGCGCCACCGGAATTCATCGCGATGTTGCCCGCAATGGCACAGGCCAACTGGCTTGACGGGTCGGGCGCGTAGAAGAACCCGTCTTCCTCGACCGCACCGCTGACGGCAAGGTTGGTGCGCCCCGCCTGCACCCGGATGAAGCGGTTGCCGGGGTCGCTTTCAAGAACCTCGGTCATCCGCGCCACGCCGATGACCACGCAATCCGCCGTCGGCAGCGCCCCGCCGGCCAACGAGGTGCCGGCACCGCGCGGCACCACCGGCACACCCATGTCGCTGCATATGCGCAGCACGTCCGATACCTCCTGCGTCGAGGTGGGCAACACCACGGCCATGGGCGGACATGTGTAGGCGGTCAGCGCGTCGCATTCGTAGACCCGCGTTTCGGCCGGGTCATGGATTACCGCGTCGGGCGGCACGACGGCCTGCAAACGGCTGACGAGCGCCTCTTTCCGGGCTAAAACCTCCGGCCGCACGTCGGGCATATCCATGAAAACACCTTTCCACTTATTGGTAAGAAATCATAACCAATTTGCGCAAAATGGCAAGCCTTGATCCGCCGCCATCACACGCGGATGTGAACTGCGTCGACGGCGGCGAGCCGCTACACTGCGTCCATGTCCCGCTTGCCGCCTCTGCTGTCGCTTTGCCTTGCCGCCGCCCCGGCACTGGCAGACTCGCCCGTGATCGAACACATCACAGCCGAGCGGGGCGACATCGGCTGGCGCATCTCGGTCACGCTCAGCCACCCCGATACCGGCTGGGATCACTACGCCGATGGCTGGGAGGTGCTTGACGCGCAGGGCAACCGGATCGGCCTTCGCACGCTGCACCATCCCCATGTTTCGGAACAGCCCTTCACCCGCTCGCTGACCGGCGTGATGGTGCCCGAGGGGGCGCATCGCATCTCCGTCAGGGCGCGCTGCTCGGTTGACGGGTGGGCCGGCGACAGCGTCGCCGTCGCGCTTGAACGCTAGGCACCGCCACCTGCCGCCGGCACCGTGTGCCAGCCGTGCGCTCAACGCCGCCCCTCGCGCAGCCAACCGGCCAGCACCAGGCCCGCCGCCAGTGCCAGGACCAGCCACCCCGGCAACAGGGCCACCCGCGTGATCGACAGCGTCTCGTAGGCGTTGCGCGGGGTCAGGCCGATCCAGCCGCGCCCGGCCGCCGGCCGTCCGGCGCGTACCTCGCGGATGCGCGGCAGGCCATCGGCCAGCGCCATCACGCCGCCGCGCTTTGGTGCGATCACCGGGGCCAGCACCTCGCCGGTGGCGATGGTCGCCTCGAATTCGCGCGGGGCGGCCGGGCCGAGTCCCACCACCGCTTCCAGCGCGCCCTCGCGCAGACGGTAAAGCCCCATCTGCGGGCCGGTGTAGCGCGCCTCGAAGCGACCGGGCGCGACCTCTTCCAGCGGCAATTCAATCTGCTCGCCGTCGGGTCGGGTGACGGTGACCGCGCCCACATCTTCATCCAGGCTGCGGCGGATGATGCGCATCTTCTGTCCGGTCGCTTCGGCCCACAGCGCCTCTTCCTCCAACTCGGGTTCCTTCATCATCCAGTGCGCCAACCGCCGCAGCAGTTCGAGTTGCGGCCCACCCCCTTCGAAACCACGATCCCACAACCACGCCTGATCCGAGGCCAGCAGCGCGATCCGCCCTTCGCCGACGCGGTCGAGCATCAGCAGCGGCCGCTCGTCGGCGCCCGACATCAGTACCCGGCCGCGTTCCGGGGTCACGTCGATCTGGCGCATCCACCGGCCCCACTCGCCCGGCCCGGCGGCGGCCGCGTCCTCCAGCCCGGCGGTAACCGGGTGGCGGCGGCCCACATCGGTGATCGCGGGCCTGAACCCCCGCTCGATGACGCGGGCGGTGGGGCGGCCGGGGATGATCTTGCCCAGGGGCGAGCGGTAGATCGAATCGGCGCTGGCAAAGTCTGCCCCCGCCGCGACCAGCACCGCGCCGCCGCCCTCGACATAGCCGCGCACGTTTTCAAGGTAGAGCCCGGGCAGGATACCGCGCCGCTTGTAGCGGTCGAAGATGATCAGGTCGAAATCGTCGATCTTTTCCAGGAACAGCTCGCGCGTCGGAAACGCGATCAGCGACAGCTCGGACACCGGCACGCCATCCTGTTTCATCGGCGGGCGCAGGATGGTGAAATGCACCAAATCGACGGAGGAGTCGGATTTCAGCAGGTTGCGCCAGGTGCGCCCGCCGGGGTGTGGCTCGCCCGACACCAGCAGCACCCGCAGCCGGTCGCGCACGCCGTTGATCTGCACCAGTGCGGCGTTGTTGCGTTCGGTCAGTTCGCCCTCGGCCTCGGGCACCGAAAAGCGGATCACGTTGCGCCCGCCATGCGGCAGGGTAACCGGCAACTCGATCTTGCGCCCGATCGGCACCTCGAAGCGCTGCGCGTCGGCCCCGTCGAGCGCGATGTCGAGCCGCGCGGTCGTCGCCCCCTCAGGTGCGGCGCCCATGTCCTCGACCCGCAGCGTCAGCGTCACCGGCTCGCCGAGGATGGCGAAGGCCGGCGCGCCCTCAACGACCAGACGGCGGTCCCAGTCGCCGGGCCGCCCGG
Source organism: Sediminimonas sp. (assembly GCF_024637375.1). Classification (GTDB taxonomy): domain Bacteria; phylum Pseudomonadota; class Alphaproteobacteria; order Rhodobacterales; family Rhodobacteraceae; genus Sediminimonas. The sequence continues at coordinate 83,557 of NZ_JAGXFK010000042.1, forward strand.
TATGCAACAGGTGCAGCGGCGCCGGCAGGTTCGGGGCGCGATCCATGTCATGCACACGCCCGTCGCTCAGCGCGATTATCCCCGCGACACGCCCGCGCGGCACCTCGGCCAGTTCGTCGGCCAACGCCTGCATCATCAGCGTGCCGGTGTCCCCGTCGCCCTGCCCGTCGGGCTGCACGTCGTCCAGCTCGATCCGGCGCAGTTCGGTGTTCGGGCGCGCCGCGATGGCCGCGGACAGCGCCGCCGCCGCCGCCTCGGTGCGCGCGGCGCGCCCGGCCAGTTGCTGGCTGGCGCTTCGGTCCTCGATCATCAGCACGATGTCGGACAGCGGCGCACGATCCTCCCGCTGGTAGGAGGGCCCCGATAGCGCCGCGATCAGTACCGCGCCGCCAAGCGCCCGCAGCGCCCAGCCCGCCAGCCCCCGCCACAGCGCCAGCGCACCGCCCAGCACCACCGCCGCGGCCAGCACGGACAGCGCCCACCAGGGCAGCAGCGGGTCGAACACGATCTGCCCGGTCATTGGCCCAGCCTTTCCAGCAGCGCCGGCACGTGCACCTGATCGGATTTGTAGTTGCCGGTCAGCACATGCATGATCAGATTGACCCCGAAGCGAAAGGCGATTTCGCGCTGACGCTCGCCGGTGCCGCCGCGCCCGACGGGGTAAAGCGCGTTGCCGCGCGCGTCCATCGCCCAGGCCGCGGCCCAGTCATTGCCGCCGATCACCACCGGGGTGACGCCGTCGTTGAGGTTGCGAAACGGCATGCCCTCGATCTTTTCGGCATCGGGCGGCGCCGCCTCGACCCAAACGTCGCCACCGGCATACCGGCCGGGGAAATCCTGCAACAAATAGAAGGTGCGGGTCAGAACGTGGTCGTCGGGCACCGGCTCCAGCGGCGGAATATCCAGCGGTGCGGCGATCTGTTGCAGCTTGCGGCCATTGGGGCTGGCGCTGCCATAACCGGCGATGTCGGCATCGCGGGTGTCGAACAGAATCATCCCGCCGGCGCGCAGGTAGCGGTTGAGCTTGGCATAGGCCGCGTCCGAGGGCATCGGCTGTTCCGGCGTGATCGGCCAGTAGAGAAACGGAAAGAACGCCAGCTCGTCGCGTTCCAGGTCAACGGCCATCGGCGCCGCAGGTTCGACCGATGTGCGCAAGCTCAGCGTCCGCGACAGGCCGCGCAGCCCGGCCTGCGCGATGTCATTCACCCGCGCGTTGCCGGTGACGACATGCGCCAGCACCACCTCGCCCGTCGCCGCCAGCGCGAAGGCGTCAGCGTCGTCGGGCGCCTGCCCCTGGCCCTGCGCCAGCCTCGGCACCGGCACCGCCGCCAAGGCAAGGCCCAGCACCAGGGTTCCGGCCACCGCGCGCAGCGGCACCAGCCGCCCCGACACCGCCAGTGAGGCCAGCACATCCACCAGCATCAGCGCGACGGCCAGCGCCAGAAGGTAGCCGCCAAGTGGCACCTCGGGGCGGGCCTGCATGCCCGCGACGGGAATGCGTGCCGGCCACACCGCCGGGGCAAGCGGTGTCTGTGCATCCGCCACGTGGCGCGCGATCATGCGTTCGCCGCTGCGGTAGATCCCGGGGCGCAACTCGGGGCCCAGGGGCGCATCGAGCAGCGCCTCGCCCGGCACGCCGGGCAAAGTGCCGGCGTCCTCCAGCCGGCCCATGCCATCCAGCACGCGCTGCGGCTGCCATGTCTGGCCTGCCATCGCCCCGGCCTCGGGGCGGTCTGTCAACGACGCCGCCGAGAGCCTCTCGAGCATCCGCACGAACAGCCCCGACAGCGGCAGGCTAGACCATTCCGCGTTGGCGGTGACGTGCATCAACACCACCTGCCCCGCGCCCAGGCGTTTCCGGGTGACCAGCGGCGTGCCGTCCTCCAGCCGCGCGATCACCCGCTCGGCCAGCGTCGGGTCGGGCTGCGCCAGCACCTGCGCGCTGACGGTGACATCGTCGGACGGTGTCAGCCCGGCAAAGGGGCCGTCCTCGGGGAACGGCGCCAGCGACTTGGGCGCCCCCCAGCTCATGGCACCGCCAACGCTGCGCCCGCCGGCGCGCAGGCGCACCGGCATCAGGGTGTCTTCGTTGTGTCGGCCCAGGTCGCTGGCCGCCAGCCGCGGCCCGGCAAAGCGAAGCAGCAGGCCACCGCCGCGGGTCCACTCCTCCAGCGCCGCGCGCTCGGCCGGCGCCAGCTTGCCGACGTCGGCCAGGATCACCACGTCGGGGTTGGCCGGTAGCAGATCGGTCAGGGCGCCTTCCAGAAGCTCCGCCGTGGGCGCCAGCGCCTGCCGCAGGTAATGCAGCGGCGACAGCAGCTCCAGCCCCTCGCGGTTGTCGGCGCCCGCGATCAGGGCGATCTCGCGGCGGCGCAGCGTGTCGTCGCCCAGCACCACCGCGCCGGCGCTGCGCACACCGTCGATGCGAAACCGGGTGATACGCGCGCGCAACTCGGGCGGCAGGGTCAGGGCGCCGCGTGCCTCGGTGCCGCCGGCTTCGAGCTCCAGCGTCCGGCGGGCCAGGACACGCTCCACCCCGGCCGGGTCGAGCCCGTGCGCGACAACCGTGACCTCGCGTGCTGGTCCGGCGCCGGCGCGGCGCACGACCAGGTCCACCGCCTGCCCGTCGAAGGCCGGCGGCAGCAGCGCCATCACCGGCCGATCGCTTTCGTACACCCGCACCGGGCCGTGCCGTTCCAGCGCCGCAAGCAGCCGCGCGCGCTCCTCGCGCGCCAGGCCGTCCGACATCCACAGGGTTTCGAAAGGCCCCTCGGGCAGGGCCGCGATTGCCGCGTCGGCCATCGTGCTTGTCGGCTGCCAGGGTTGCGGCGCCAGCCCGTCGAGGCGCGCGCGCCAGCCCATCGCGGCGCGGAACTCGGGGCGTTCCGGCGTCGTCAGCCGCAAAGCCGCCACCGGTCGGGCGTCCCGCCCCGCCTCGGCCAGCACCCGGTCGAGCACCGCGCGCCACGCCGGCCAGTCGGCGGCGCCCGGCCAGCCGCCATCCAGCACCACCAGCAGCGGCATGTCGGGCGCGGGGCGCTTCGGCTCGGGGTTCAGCACCGGGCCCGCCAGCCCGATGATCATCGCCGCCACCGCCAGCATCCGCAGCAGCAACAGCCACCACGGCGTGCGGTCGCTCACGCTCTCACTATCGCGCAGCCCCATGAGCAGCGCCACGCCGGGAAACCGTCGCCGCACCGGCGCCGGCGGCACCGCGCGCAGGATCAGCCACAACAGCGGCAGCGCCGCCAGTACCGCCAGCAGCCAGGGCGTGGTGAAGGCCAGACCGGGGATCATCGCGTGCCCCCGCCATCGACCGCGCGCCACAGCCACGACAGCGCCGACACCGCGCTGTCATCGGTATGATGGCACAGGTATTGCCAGCCGGTCAGCCGCGCCAGCCCGTCCAGCGCCGCCTTGCGTTCGCGCAACCGCTCAAGATAGCGCGGCCTGAGCGCATCGGCCTTTAGCGTTTCGTGCGACAGGCTGCCGCCGATGCTCTGAAACCGGGTGCGGCCGCGAAAGGGAAACGCCTCTTCGGCGGGGTCGAGCACCTGCACCAACACCCCGCGCACGCCCTTGTCGGCGGCCGCCGTCAGCGCCTCTTGCAGCGGTGCGAAGTCGCCCATGAAATCCGACAGCATCACCGCCTGCCCGTGCGCCACCATGCCGGCCGCGGCGGGCAGGCCGTAATCGCCCGGTTCGTCGTGCTCCAATGCCTGCGCGATGCGCGTCACCTGCGCCCGGCCGCGGCGCGGCGCCGGCCCGTCGCCCAGCAGGCCGACACGTTCGCCGCCGCGGTCCAGCAAAATCGCCGTCGCCAACGCCAGAAGGCGCGCGCGCACGTCCTTGGACGGCAGGGCATCGGCGCTGGCGAACCGCATCGACGCGGCCCGATCCACCCACATCATCACCGTCTGCGCCACCTGCCATTCGTGCTGGCGCACAAACCGCGTGTCGCCGCGCGCCGACCGGCGCCAATCGACATCACGCGCACTGTCGCCTTGTTGCAACGGGCGGTATTGCCAGAAATCGGCGCCCATCCCGGCGCGACGGCGGCCGTGCTCGCCCATCGTGACGATGCCGGCCAGTTGATCGGCCCGCGCCAGCAGCGGCGGCAACGGCGCGGCAAGCAGTTCGGCCCGCGCCCTGAGAGATGCCGCCTGACCCGTCAAGCGGCCGCCTCGGCGCCGGTCACGCTGTCGCAGGTCTCGGCGATCAGCGCCGCCAGGTCCTCGCCGCGCGCCCGCGCGCCGAAGCTCAGCGCCATGCGGTGAATTAACACCGGCCGCGCCACCGCGGCGACGTCGGCCACCGATGGCGCCACCCGCCCGCGCAGCATCGCCTCGGCGCGCACCATCAACATCAGCGCCTGCGCCGCGCGCGGCCCCGGCCCCCAGGCCACCGCGTCGCGCACCCGGGGCGCGGCGTCGCCGTCCTCGGGCCTGAGCGCGCGCACCAGATCGAGGATCGCCTCGACCACCGATTCGCCCACCGGCATGCGGCGCAGCAGCCGCTGCGCGGCGATCAGCTCGGCGTCGGTGAACACGGCGTGGGCCTGTGCCTCTTCGATGCCGGTGGTGGCGACCAGGATATCGCGCTCGGTCGCGCGGTCGGGATAGGCCACGTCGATCTGCACCAGGAAGCGGTCAAGCTGCGCCTCGGGCAGCGGATAGGTGCCCTCCTGCTCGATCGGGTTCTGGGTTGCCAGAACGTGAAACGGCGGACCAAGCGGGCGGTCCTGCCCGGCGACGGTGACCTGGCGTTCCTGCATCGCCTGCAACAGCGCCGACTGGGTGCGCGGGCTGGCGCGGTTGATCTCGTCGGCCATCAGAAGCTGGCAGAACACCGGCCCCGGCACGAACCGAAAGGCGCGGCGACCGTCGGCATCGGTGTCCAGAACCTCCGAGCCAAGGATATCGGCCGGCATCAGGTCGGGGGTAAACTGGATTCGATTGCCATCGAGCCCCATCACCGTGGACAGGGTCTCAACCAGCCGCGTCTTGCCCAGCCCCGGCAGGCCCACCAGCAGGCCGTGCCCACCGCACAGCAGCGCCGAAAGCGTCAGGTCGACGACCCGCTCCTGGCCCATGAACCGGCGGGTGATCGAGCCGCGCGCGGCGGCAAGCCGCTCTTCCAGCGCCTCGATCTCGGCAACCGGGTCATCATCATGCGACATGGAAAAGCTCCTGCTCAAACGCTACCTGTGTATGAGTGTATAGCGCGACAAGGAAATGGCAAAAGCAATGAGCGGACAAAAGCACGTGACCCCCAGCGCCGAGGACATCGCCGCCGCCGCCCGCGCCGCACGGGGCCGTGGATTGCCACCGGTGCAGGACTGGAACCCGCCGGAAAGCGGCGATCTGGACATGCGAATCGCGCGCGATGGCACCTGGTACTATCAGGGCACGCCGATCACCCGGCCGGCGCTGGTGCGGCTGTTCTCGACCATCCTGCGCCGCGACGGCGATGACTACTTCCTCGTCACGCCCGTGGAAAAGGCACGCATCACCGTCGATGACGCGCCCTTCGTCGCGGTCGATTTCACCGCCCGCGGGCAGGGGCGCGACCAGGTGCTGACCTTTCATACCAACGTGGGCGACAGCGTGACCGCCGGCCCCGAAGCCCCGATCCGCATGGCGCGCGACCCGGACACCGACGAACCCGTGCCCTATGTCATGGTGCGCGCGGGGCTGGAGGCGCTGATCGACCGCAAGAGCTTTTACCGGCTGGCCGAGATCGGCGCCCACCATGACGGCTGGTTCGGCCTGTGGTCGCAAGGCGCGTTCTTTCCGCTGATCCCGTCACACGAGATGGCCGAGGGGGGCGATTAGGGCGCCTTGTCGCGCAAGGTCTTGTCGCGCACCAGCCCCTCTTGCGCGACATTGGCCACCAGCCGGCCATCGCGGGTAAAGACCCGCCCGCGGCTGAAACCCCGCGCGCCACCCGCCCAGGGGCTGTCCATCGCATAAAGCAGCCACTCGTCGATGCGGAAATCATCGTGAATCCACAGCGCGTGATCAAGGCTGGCGAACTGCATGTCAGGGTCGGTAAACCCGCGCCCGTGCGGCAGCATCGACACGCCCAACAGCCCGAAATCCGACGCGAACGCCAGCGCCGCGCGGTGCAGGCGGGTATCATTGCCGATGGGCGCGCGGACGCGAAACCACAGGTTCTGCACCGGCGCGCGGGCCGACGGGTCGAACGGCGGGCGCAGCACGGTGGGGCGCATCTCGACCGGGCGCGGCATGCGCAGCCATTTCAGGAATGTCTCGGGCAGCTTGTCGGCCAGCCGTTCGCCGAGCTGTTCCTCGCTTTCCAGCGTTTCGGGCGCCGGCACGTCGGGCATGTCGCCCTGGTGGGCAAGCCCCGGCTCGGCCACATGGAACGAGGCCGCAAGGTTCAGGATCGGCTTGCCGTGCTGAATCGCGACCACCCGGCGGGTGGTGAAGCTGCCGCCGTCGCGATCGCGCTCGACCTGGTAGAGAACCGGCTTGGTGGCATCGCCGGGGCGCATGAAATAGCCGTGCAGGGAATGCGCGGGCCGGTCCGCCTCGACGGTTTCGGTGGCCGCCATCAGCGCCTGGCCGATGACCTGCCCGCCGAACGACCGACCGCGGCCGCGCGGCGTGGCGATGCCGCGGTAGAAATCCTCTTCGACCGGCTCGACCGTGAGCACGCGCACCAGCGCCTCGGCCAGGTCGGCATCGGTGGGGGTCGGTGTATCGGTCATCCGCGCGTCCTTTCGCCTTGCCTGCCCGAAAGGACGCCAAAACGCGGCGGATTTCAAGCGCCGCCGGGGCACCCGCGACGCCCCGGCGCGGCACCCGAATCAGCGCACCACGTAGACCGAGCACTCGGCATGGGTGACGACATGGCTGGCGGTGGTGCCCAGCAGGTAGTCCTGGATCTTGGGGTTGGCGGCCTCGATCACGATCAGATCGACATTGCGCTCGTCGGCCAGCTTGACGATCTGGCGATGTACCGCGCCCTTGCGCACCACCACTTCGGTCTCGACGCCCTCGGCCGGGTTGGCCTTGATGAACTTGCGCAACTCTTCGGACCAGTACTTGTCCGAATCGTAGATGTTCAGGTTGCGCTCGATCTCGGGGGCGACGGTGGCAACGATCAGCCTGGCACCGCAGCGCTGCGCGATCTCGACGGCCTCTTGATAGGCATGATGCTCGATCTTGGCGTGGCGCAGGTTGAGGGGGCAGAGGATCAGCTTGATCTGGCGGGACATGGGGCACCTTTCGGGCAATGGATCATGGCAGGATGCATGCGCGTAGCCGATTCGCAAAACCGCCGCGCCGCAGGAACGGCGGCGTAACAACGGAAAGCGGCATTCGACGCCCGTGCCCCCGCCGCCCGCCAGGCAAACGAAGACGCGCTGTCAAGAAGGGTGAGGAGCGGTCGTTCGCTGCTTTCGCGAGCCAGTCATCCCGCAAAGTTGAAAGCCGACATCCAGATGACTTCGAAAGCGGGTTTCGCTCTGCAGCAATTTCCAAGATGTCGAACCCAGCTTCAAGTTCCACTTTTCATAGGCCGCTTCACCCTGTTCATTCTGCGCGGTCCAACCGAGATCAGGACGCGGCGATTGTGCACGGCACCCAAAAGCTGCTGTTCCCGGCGATTGGCTTGCAGGCCATGCTGGACCAACCGCTCCGTCGCTCTCGTCGAGTGGCGTCAACTCTGTTAAACATGCGTTCCAGCATTCACGTCATGCTGAGACTGTCTGGAATTGGTCTTACCGCACCGGATCAGAAGGTCGCCCGTACGATCCGGATCAGTTGCAACGTCTCAAAGGCGCTGTCCTGCAACGTCACCAGTTCGCCATTCACAACGGCATAGTTGTATCCCGGCTCCGCCGTCGGCAGCGAGTAGGTTTGACGCAATTCGTTTTGCGTCAACGCCGCCGTGGGCGCGATACGCAGCCCTGACGGCAGATTTTCGACCCTGCCCAGATCATAGATCCCCAGCAACGATGTGTTATCCTCATCGGTTAGCAGCACCGGTTGACCGTCGATCAATGCATAGCGTCTGCTCGCAGGCGCGGGACGCAGTCCGTAAAGCGATGCGATCTGGCTTGAACTGAGCAACAGATTGTCATCGTCGAGCACGATGTCCGAACCCAGATAGTCGAGACGCTGCTCGAGATAAATTTCGTCAAGTCGGTCGTGGTCATAGGAGACCCATTCGTCATAGGTCACGCCTTTCTTGGCAAGGCCGGGAGGCACGCAGGGCGGATCTTTCTTGGCCAGGCCTGGGGGGCAGTTGCGATAGGTCAGCAGGCGGTCCTCGGGCACGTCGGCAAAGATGGTGTTGGGGCCCAAAAACGCGAGCGGCGTGGCGCCAAGCAGCACGCTCATGTCACGGCCTTCTGGTGCGCGCTCGCGCAAGATCGCGTCAGAGTCGCGCACACGGTCGTCCTTGGACCGCTTGACCTTCGCCTTGATCTTGTCGCGCTTGTTTTTGTCCTTGGCATGCTTGTAGGGCTTGTCGTCTTTCCCAGCGCGCTCGTTGTTTTTCCTCTTCTCATTCCTGGCCTCGCCGTTGCTCTTGTTGTCCTTGATATTGACGATTTGAGCGCCCTGGGATGCTGGCGCGGTCAGCGCGGAAGTCCCGGACCCGGGAAGCGCGACCCGCGCTTCGAGTGTGGGCGCGGTAACGCAGGCAAGGATTGTCGCAAAAGCGAGGGGTGCGTGTCTCATTGTCGGATCTCCATATCAGGATGAAGGATCAGGCGCGCTGCGCTGATCTTATTTCGGTGGGACGGGGTGAACAGTTCATCGTTCCATGCCTTGCGGACGAACAGTTCATGCTTCGCCAAAGGTTAGAACCAACGCCCGCGGCCATACCAACCGCCTCCACCGAGCAAGGCAATGACAAGAACGATGATGAGGATTGTGGTCAAGTCCATGAACTTCTCCATTGGGTGCTTTCGCGGCAATCGCAGCTCGGAATGAGCAATGCATCTCGCACGCTTGGTAGTCCGCTCACATTACGCCCCAGTACGCAGGCCCGCCCTAACCTGGAGCAGCCCCGAAGCCTTCAATTTTCTTCTCCGAAGATGGCTAGTCAGAATGGCGTCTCAACGAAATGCTGTTTGACTTGTGAATGGCAGCACTGCGGAAGCTGCACCGCGGCACAAGTGATTGAGACGAACAACCGCTGTGGGCCGATCCCGCCCCCAACACCTCTCCACCCGGCTTGCCCGGGCGCGGCGGGCCTGCTCTCAGCGGCGGAACGCCACCGGCAGGTTGAACCGGTAACCGCGCACTGACAGGCCCTCGGGCGCGGCGGGCAGGCGGGCGCGGCGCACTGCGGCCACCGCTGCCCCGTCAAGCGCCGCCACCCCGGACGAGGCCATCACCTGCACCGATTGCAACGCCCCGCCCCGACTGACCGAAAGCTGCACCGTGACCGTGCCGCTGCCCCGGGCGCCGCGCGGGTACCGCTTGCCGCGCTCGATGCTGCGCCGGATCTTCGCGCCCCAGCGGGCCAGCGCCGCGCGCCGTGCCGCCGGGTCGCCGGTGCTGACCTCGTCGCGGCCCCGGTCCCCTTGCGCCTGTCTCTTATACACATCT
>NZ_JAGXFK010000043.1 GCF_024637375.1 Sediminimonas sp.
AAATGTTGCACGACGCCCAGCGAACATCCGCCCCCAGCGCCGCCAGCGTCTCGATCAGCACGGCAGTCTGAACCGTCATGTGAAGCGAACCCGCAATCCGCGCACCCTTCAGCGGCTGCGCAGCGCCGAACTCCTCGCGCAACGCAATGAGACCCGGCATCTCCGTCTCCGCAATCGCAATCTCCTTGCGACCGTAATCCGCAAGCGAAATGTCCTTGATTATGTGGTCCTGGGTCATTGGTGAAACTCCTTTGGGAAAAACCTGTTTGACCACGGCGATAGCATTGGCGCATCAGGGCGGCAATACGGGAACATCCCGCGGGCACCCCGGGCGCAGAGAGCCGATTGGAATGAGCGATCAAAGAGCATGGCAACGGATGCTGTCGGGCCGCAGGCTTGACCTACTCGACCCGACGCCGGTGGATATCGAGATCGAGGACATCGCGCACGGGCTGGCTTTCGTCGCGCGCTGGAACGGGCAGACGCACGGCGATTACCCCTATTCGGTGGCCGAGCATTCGCTGCTGGTGGAAGAGCTGTTCGCCCGACTTGCACCGCGCGGCCCGACCCGGTGGCGGCTGGCGGCGTTGCTGCACGATGCGCCGGAATACGTGATCGGCGACATGATCAGCCCGGTGAAGACGTCTGTGGGCCCCGGCTACGCGGAGCTTGACGCGCGGCTCGCCGCCGCGATCCGGGTGCGGTTCGGTCTGCCGGCGGTGCTTCCAGACAAGGTGCGACGCACCATAAAGCGGGCCGACAGGATCAGCGCCTGGATGGAAGCGGTCGAGATCGCGGGCTTTTCGGAGCCCGAGGCGAACCGGCTGTTCGGTCGCCCGAGGGCCGACGCGATGCAGGGCTTGCGTATAAGGCTGCGGGCACCGCGGGACGTGCGCGCCGAATTCACCGCGCGGCACCAAACCCTGCTGGAAAGCATGGGATAGTCTTACTTTCCGCCGCTTCCCGCGTTTTGCGCAACCATCGAGGACACGCCCACCTGCGCCGGACGGAGCAGGCGGTCGTGCAGCAAGAAACCCTCGGTGGAAACCTGGATGATCTCGCCGGCAGTGGTGTTGGGAACCGGCGCTTCGAACATCGCCTGGTGCAATTGCGGATCGAACCGATCGCCAACTTGCGGTGAAACCGGCTCGATACCGTGTTTGCTGAACACACTGAGCAGCTCGCGCATGGTCAGTTCCACGCCTTCCAGCAACGGGCCGAACGCGGCGCGCTGTTCGTCGGTGGCCGCATCCAGTGCACGCTTGAGGTTATCGTAAACGGGCAGCATGTCGCGCGCCAGTTTCGATCCGCCATATTTCTCCGCCTCGCGACGATCCTTTTCCGAGCGCTTGCGCGTGTTCTCGGCGTCGGCCAGCGCCCGCATGAACCGGTCGCGGTAGTCATCGCGTTCGGCGCGCAGGCTGTCGAGTTCGACTTCCACGTCGTCCATCTCGGCCGCCCTGTCGGCGTACTCCTCGGATTCGGCGGCGTCGATGTCGTCGAGAAATTCATCGTTTTTCGGATCTGCCATTTTTCACCTCTAGCTCCGGTCGGAGATAAGTTTCCCGACCAGCTGTGCCGTGTAGTCCACGATCGGCACGATTCGTCCATAATTCAGGCGCGTCGGGCCAATGACGCCGACCGCGCCGACTACCTTTCGATCGGCGTTCATATATGGAGAGACAACCAAAGAGGAACCCGAAAGGGAAAAAAGTTTGTTCTCCGAGCCGATAAAAATCCGTACGCCCTCGCCCTGCTCGGCCAGCTCCAGGAACTCGGCAATATCGCGCTTACGCTCGAGATCGTCAAACAGGTTGCGGATGCGTTCGAGGTCTTCCTCGCTGCCCTCCGGGCACAGCAGGTTGGCACGGCCGCGCACGATCAGGCGCTCGGCATGTTCTCCTTCGTCCTCCCACACGGCGAGACCGCTCTTGACCAGTTCGCGGGCGAGGCTGTCGATCTCCTGGCGGCGCGCCTTGATCTGGATGCGCATCTGCGATTGCAGGTCGCTGAGCGTCTTGCCTTCGGCCAGGGCGTTGACGAAATTGGCCGCCTCGCGCATCGCCGACGGGGTCTGGCCCGTCGGCGGCGTGAACAGGCGGTTCTCGACCTGGCCATCGGCGAAGACCAGCACCACCAGCGCGCGGTCGGGGGCCAGACTGACGAATTCGACATGCTTGATCGGCGCTTCGTGCTTGGGCGCCAACACCAGCGATGCGCCCCTTGTGACCCCCGACAGCGCGGTGCTGAGCCGGTCGAGGATGCCCGATACGTCCTGCGAATTGCTGCCAAGCGTGTCGTCGATTCGCTGCCTGTCCAGCGCGTCGAGATCGCCGACCTCGAGGAAACCGTCCACGAACATCCGCAACCCGGCCTGCGTGGGAACCCGCCCGGCGCTGACATGCGGGCTGCCGACAAGCCCCAGATGCTCGAGATCCTGCATGGCGTTGCGGATGGTGGCGGGGCTGACCTTTTCGCTCATCGCGCGGCTGAGCGTGCGGCTGCCGATGGGGTCGCCGCTGGCAAGGTACGCTTCGACAACGCGCCGAAACACTTCGCGCGAGCGATCGTCCAGGTCGTTAAGGGTGTTCGAGTCTTCTCGCATGCCTCTTGTCCGCTCCGATCCGCCATTAAAGGCCTTCGCGCCGAAAGGTCAATCGGGGTTGCGCCACATGTCCGAGTGGCTGTATCCCCGCCCTGACTTGACAGGGGAATACCATGCGACCTTCGGGTAGGGACTTAAGCGATATGCGCCCGGTTTCAATCGAAACCGATATCACGAAACATGCCGAAGGGTCTTGCATGATTCGCATCGGCGACACGCATGTGCTTTGCACCGCCTCGGTGGAGCCGCGGGTGCCGCCCTTTCTGAAGGGCAGCGGCCTGGGCTGGGTAACAGCCGAGTACGGTATGCTGCCCCGGTCAACGGGCTCGCGCATGCGGCGCGAGGCCACCGCTGGCAAACAGGGCGGAAGAACGGTTGAAATTCAACGGCTTATCGGTCGCGCCCTGCGCGCGGGTGTCGACCGCGTCGCTTTGGGTGAACGGCAGATCACCGTCGATTGCGACGTCATCCAGGCCGATGGCGGCACGCGCTGCGCGGCGATCACCGGCGGCTGGGTTGCGTTGCGGCTCGCGGTGGGGCGGCTGATGTCCGTCGGCGAACTGGCCAGCGATCCGCTGATCGAGCCGGTCGCAGCGGTATCATGTGGCATATTTGCTGGGCAGCCGGTGCTTGACCTCGACTATCTCGAAGACAGCGAGGCCGGCGTCGATGGCAATTTCATCATGCTTGAAAGCGGTCGGCTGATCGAGGTTCAGATGTCGGCCGAGGGCGCCACGTTCACCCGCGATCAGACAAACACCTTGATGGACCTGGCCGAAAAAGGCGTGTCTGAACTGGCGCAAACCCAGAAAGCCGCGGTCGATGCGGCAGCTTGAAAAGGGACAGTCGCTACTCGTGGCAACCCATAACCGCGGCAAGCTCGAAGAGATCGCCGCGCTGCTGAAGCCATACGGCGTTGCCGTTAGCGGCGCCGCCGATCACGCCCTTTCCGAGCCGGACGAGACCGAGACGACCTTTGTCGGCAATGCCCGCATCAAGGCCCACGCCGCCGCCCGGGCCACCGGGTTACCCGCCCTGGCCGATGACAGCGGACTTGAGATCGACGCGCTGGACGGCGCGCCGGGCGTTTACACGGCGGATTGGGCCGAAACAGGCTCTGGTCGCGACTTTTCCATGGCGATGGGGCGGGTTCACGACGCGCTCGTTGCCAGGGGCGCATCGCAGCCGTGGACGGCGCGGTTTCGGTGCACACTGGTGCTGGCCTGGCCCGATGGGCATGACGCGGTCTTTCCTGGTGTGATCGAAGGGCGGATCGTCTGGCCGATGCGCGGCGAAGGCGGCCACGGGTATGACCCCATCTTCCAGGCAGATGGCTATGACGTCACGTTCGGCGAAATGGATCGCTGGGAAAAGAACCGCATCAGCCACCGCGCGGATGCGCTCAACCGCTTCACGCAGGCCTGCCTTGACTGAAGACTGGCAAGAGGGGGGATTCGGCCTTTATGTCCATTGGCCGTTCTGCCAGGCCAAGTGCCCCTATTGCGATTTCAACAGCCATGTTTCACGTGAAACCGACCAGGATCACTGGTGCCGCGCCTACCTGTCCGAGTTGGACCGCTACGCTGCCGAGGTGCCGGGCCGGGTCGTGACATCCGTATTCTTCGGGGGCGGCACACCCAGCCTGATGAACCCCGATGTCGTCGGCGCGATCCTGGATCGCATCGCCCGGCTCTGGCCAATGGCCAACGCGCCGGAAATCACTCTGGAAGCCAACCCGAGCTCGGTCGAGGCCGGCCGTTTTCGTGGCTACAGCACCGCCGGCGTCAACCGCGTGTCGATGGGTATTCAAGCCCTGAACAACCGTGATTTGGCGCGGCTCGGGCGATTGCACAGCGTGGAAGAGGCATACACCGCCTTCGACATCGCGCGGCAGAACTTTTCGCGCGTGAGCTTCGATCTGATCTACGCGCGCCAGGGTCAGACGGTGCAGGATTGGCAAAAGGAGCTGGAACAGGCCCTGGCGATGGCCGTCGATCACCTGTCGCTTTACCAACTGACCATAGAGCCCGGCACCGCCTTTGGCGACCGGTTCGCGCGTGGCACACTGCGCGGCCTGCCCGACGAGGACGAAACCGCTGATATGTACCTGCTCACGCAAGACTTGTGTCAAGCGGCGGACCTAAGTGGCTACGAAGTGTCGAACCATGCCGCTCCGGGCGCTGAGTCGCGCCACAACATGATTTACTGGCGCTACGGGGATTTCGTCGGCATCGGCCCGGGCGCGCATGGGCGGCTGACGCTGGATGGTCAGCGCCATGCGACCGTCGGCCACCATGCGCCGGGGGCATGGCTGGATGCGGTCGACTCCGGGCACGGCGAGGCCACGCGCGACGCAATTGCACCCGCACAGCAGGCCGACGAATTCCTGATGATGGGGCTCCGTCTGTCTGATGGCATTGCCCTGGGTCGCTACCGCGCGCTTTCGGGGCATCCCTTGCCCTGCGAAAAGCTGAGCTATCTATCTGGAATGGGTATGATCGAGGTTTCCGGCGACACCATGCGCGTCACCGAAAAAGGCCGCCCGTTGCTGAACGCGATCACGCGTGAGCTGTTGTCAGGGTAGCGATGCGATACGTTTGGGCAACGCTGGGAATCGCTTGTGTCGGGCTGGGAATGCTGGGCGCATTCCTGCCCCTTCTTCCGACCGTGCCGTTCATGCTGCTGGCGGCGTTTTTCTTTGCCCGTTCCTCCGACCGGCTGCACGCTTGGCTACTGGGGCACCCGGTGTTCGGGCGTGCGATCGTCGAATGGCACGAGCGCGGCGCGATCAATCCGCGGGCGAAACGCTATGCCACCGTGTCGATCGCGCTGGTGTTCGTGCTTTCCATCGTCCTGGCACTGAAGCCGGTAATCCTGCTGGTACAGGGCCTGGTATTGCTTGCGGTGCTGATCTTTATCTGGACCCGCCCTAACGGGTAGACGACAGCATACGGCATAGCTCGTCGAGTTGGTCGAGCGTGTCATACCCGATCGTGACACGACCGGATTCGTGCTCGGCGTCGTGCTGGATCACCACCCGCATCCCGAGCGCCGCCGACAGGTCGCCTTCCAGCGCCTTGGTGTCGGCGTCCTTCTCGGCCCCGGCCGTCTTGCGCGGTGTGCGCGAGGCATCATTCGCCGCGTCCTTGCGCACCAGTTTCTCGGTTTCCCTGACAGATAGGCCGGAATTGACAACCTTTCGGGCCAGCGCGGCCGGATCCTGCGAGGTGATCAGTGCCCGCGCATGCCCGGCCGACAGCTTACCCTCGCGCAGGTAGGTCTGAACCTCCTCCGGTAGCCCGAGCAGGCGCACCAGGTTGGCAATGTAGCTCCGGCTCTTGCCCAGCACCTCGGACAGCTTTTCCTGCGTATGGCCGAATTTTTCCATCAACTGGCGATAACCGGCGGCCTCTTCCACCGGGTTGAGATCGGCGCGCTGGATGTTTTCGATAATGGCAATTTCCAGCACCTCCGAATCGTCGAAGTCACGCACCAGGACGGGCAGCTCGTGCAGCTTGGCCATCTGTGCCGCGCGCCACCGCCGTTCGCCGGCGACGATCTCGTAGCCTCCTGCCCCACCTGCCCGGCGGCGAACGATCAACGGCTGGATCACGCCCTTTTCGCGGATCGACGCGGCCAATTCTTCGAGGTCGGATGTGGTAAAGCTGCGGCGCGGCTGATCGGGGTTCGGATGTATCTTTTCGATCGGCACGATCTGGTCGGCCGCCGCCGCGCCGGCTTCGGGCGCGGTCGCCTCCTCGGCCTGGCTGACATCAGCCATGAGCGCCGAAAGCCCACGCCCCAATCCGCGATTCTTCGATTTCTTGTCGGACATCCTGGTTTCCTGTCTCAAGCCGGAACGCCGGCGTGCTTTTCAATCAATTCCGTGGCAAGCGCCATATAGGCCTTTGCGCCCTTTGATGCCGGATCGTAATCCAGCACCGGCTGCGCGTATGAGGGCGCCTCGGAAACCCGCACGTTGCGGGGGATTACCGTCTTGCAAACCAGATCGCCAAGGTTGTCGCGCGCGTCCGACTCGACCTGCTGCGAAAGGTTGTTGCGGGCATCATACATCGTCAGCAGAACGCCTTCGATACGAAGATCGGGATTCGCGCTTTGCCGCACCTCGCGGATGGTCAGCAACAACTGCGACAGCCCTTCCAGCGCAAAAAACTCCGATTGCAGCGGGATCAACACCGAATGCGCGGCAACCATGGCGTTTACCGTCAGAAGGCTCAGCGACGGCGGGCAGTCGATCAGCACGTAATCGAAGGCGTAGGCATCCATCGCGCTCTGGCGCAGTGCGTCGTGAAGCAGGTAGCTGCGCTTTTCGTTGGAGACCAGTTCGATATCGGCCGAGGAAAGATCGATGGTAGCGGGCACAATCATCAGGCGATCGGTCGCAGTCGGCTTGATCACTTCGCCAAGCCCGACATCGTCGAGCAACAGATCATAAGTGGTGTAGTCACGCGCCGAGGGCTCGACGCCCAGCCCGGTCGAGGCGTTTCCCTGCGGGTCGAGATCAACGATCAGCACCTTGCGGCCAAGAGCGACCAGGGCAGCACCAAGGTTGATCGTCGTGGTGGTTTTGCCGACCCCGCCCTTCTGGTTGGCAATCGCGATGAGTCTTGGCCCCGGCGGGTCAATGGGATCAGGCACGAGTGAGTCCTCCGATCTTGAGAATGACGGCGTCGGGTTCTGTTTCGCTTTTTACCGCCTCGTAGTCAAACGACCATCCAGATTTTGCCTCCGCAAGCTCCTGCTGCCACCTGCGCCCTTTCGGAAACAGGTACGTGGCGCCGGGCACCGCGTGGCGATGCGCCATCTCCAGCAATTGCGGCAGCGGCGCCAATGCCCGCGCCGAAATGGTTGTCGCGGACAAGGGCGGTACGTCCTCGATTCGCTCGGCGCGCACGGTGGCGGCAAGCCCGGCCTCGCGGATCACGCTGCGCAGAAAGGCGCACTTTCGGGCATCGCTTTCAACCAGCGTGATTTGTTGCGGTGCACCGCGCTCTTCCATCATGGCGGCGATCACCAGCCCCGGAAACCCGCCGCCGCTACCGATATCCAGCCAGTGCGCGGTTCTGGGCGGTGCGTGGGCCAGAAGTTGCGCCGAATCGCGAATGTGCCGGGTCCACAAGTCCGGCACACTGCTACGGGACACAAGATTGATGCGCGGGTTCCATCGTTTCAGCAGAGATGCAAGGATTTCCAGCCGCGCCCTTGTTTCACGTGAAACATCTGGCCCCACCGGGCCATCGCCGGTCATGCCGACTTCGCTTTTTCGCCCTGCCGGATATGTACGAATAGCAGCGCCAGCGCGGCCGGGGTCATTCCGTCGATCCGCGCAGCCTGGGCCAGGTTGGCCGGGCGCGCTGCTTCGAGCTTGGACCGCACCTCGTTCGACAGCCCCCCGATTCGATCGAAATCGAATCCGTCTGGAATCGCCTGCTGCTCGTCGCGTTGCAACGCCTCGACGTCCCGCGCCTGCCGCTGGATGTAATTGGCGTAGAGTGCCTCCCGCTCAAGCTGCGCGCGCGCCTGCGCGTCGACCGCGTCAAGCTTCGGTGCAATCTCTGTCAGTCGTGCGAAATCGACATCCGGAAACGCGAGTAGCTGATAACCCGTGCGCCGTGCGCCATCCTGGTTCACCCGGAATCCGGCATCGAGAAGCTGCTTCGGCGTATAGCTTTCGGCCATCAGCATGGCGCGCCCGCGCTCAAGCCGTTCCATCTTCTCCTCGAAGGCGGCGCGCCGGCTATCCGAGATGCAGCCGATCACCAAGCCGCGCGACGTCAGCCTTTGGTCGGCGTTGTCCGCACGAAGCGAAAGCCGGAATTCAGCGCGCGACGTGAACATGCGATATGGCTCGCTCACACCGCGGGTCACGAGGTCATCGATCATCACGCCGATATAGCTGTCGGAGCGGCTGAACTGCACGGGCTCCCGAGCGCACGCGCTTTGCGCGGCGTTCAGACCGGCCACTAGGCCTTGGGCCGCCGCCTCTTCGTATCCGGTGGTTCCGTTGATCTGACCCGCCAGGTAGAGACCAGGAACCGCCTTTACCGCCAGCGACAGGTCAAGCGCCCGCGGATCGACGTAATCGTACTCGATGGCATATCCGGGCTGCCTGATCTCGGCGCTCTCCAGCCCCTTGATCGAACGCACATAGTCGTGCTGCACATCTTCCGGCAGCGACGTCGAGATGCCGTTGGGATAGACCAGATCGCTTTGCAAGCCCTCGGGTTCAAGGAATATCTGGTGCGACTCCTTGTCGGAAAACCGCACCACCTTGTCTTCGATCGAGGGGCAGTAGCGTGGCCCGACGCCATCGATATGGCCGCCATACATGGCCGACCGCGACAGGTTATCGCGGATGATCTCGTGTGTCGCCGCGTTCGTTTGGGTGATGCCGCAAGCGACCTGGCGCAATTGCGGTGCCTCCGACAGGAAGGAAAACAACACCGGCGCGTTGTCGCCAGGTTGCGATTCCAGCGCGCCCCAGTCGATGCTGCGGGAGGCCAGCCGCGGCGGCGTCCCGGTCTTGAGGCGACCCAGCGACAAGCCGAACCCGTCGATCCTTTCTGCCAGCCTTACCGACGGCCTCTCGCCCATTCGCCCGCCCTCATGCGAGACGTCGCCGATATGGATGACACCGCGCAGGAACGTCCCCGTGGTCAGCACCACCGACTGCGCCCGGAGCTCGGACCCGTCCGCGAGCCGGACGGCACACACCGCGCTTGACGACATGAGAAAATCGACGACCTCGCCCTTGACGATGTCGAGATTGTTCGTCGCTTTCGTCACCGCCAGCATCGTCTTGCGGTACACATCGCGGTCGCATTGTGCGCGCGGCCCTTGAACCGCCGGCCCTTTGCGCCGATTGAGCAGGCGAAACTGTATGCCAGCGGCATCGGCGACCCGACCCATCACGCCATCGAACGCATCCACCTCGCGCACCAGGTGGCCTTTCCCCAGGCCTCCGATCGCGGGGTTGCACGACATCACGCCGATGCCGGCCTCGTCGAGGGTCACCAACGCCGTTCGCGCACCAAGGCGCGCCGCTGCATGCGCGGCCTCGCAGCCTGCATGCCCGCCACCAACGACCACGACGTCGAAATCCGGTTGTTTCACGTGAAACACTCCTCACTTTCCAACGCAGAAACTCGAAAAGATCTCGTCGAGTACATTTTCAACATCCACCCGCCCGATCAGCGCCTCGAGCCCGCGCACCGCCGAACGAAGTTCTTCCGCCGCCACGTCCGTCTGCCCGGTCTCTCCTGATATAAGGGTCATCGCCCGGGCGATGCAATCCGCCGCGTCCTGCATGGCCATGCGATGACGCTCCCGCGTTGCCAACCCCGCCCCGCCCACACGATCCGACAGGCGCGCGGTGATTGCACTGATAAGCGCGTCGACACCTTCGCCGGAAACTCCGGAAATTCCGTTCGTCTTGTCATCGCGAAGATCGGCCTTGGCGCGCAAGACGATATCGTCATGCGCCTTCGGCTCGTCGAGGCTTTCCGACTCCCCTACCAGAAACACCCGCAGGTCTGCAGCCGCAGCACGGTCACGCGCCCGTTGGACGCCGATATTTTCCACCGCATCCGAGGTTTCGCGCAAGCCGGCGGTATCCAGCAAGGTTACCGGCAGGCCGCCGATCTCCATCCGTACTTCGATCACGTCGCGTGTCGTGCCCGCATATTCCGAAGTAATCGCAGCGTCGCGCCCCGCAAGACGGTTCAGCAACGTCGACTTGCCAACGTTGGGCGCACCGACAATCGCCACTTCGAAGCCGTCGCGCACCCGTTCTGCCGCTGCAACGCCACCGATCTGCGCTGCCAGCGCATCGCCCACGCGGCGCAACAGGGCGCCGACCTCGGGCGTGACGTCCTCGGGCACCTCTTCATCGGCGAAATCTATCGTCGCTTCCAGAAGTGCCGCTGCGCGGATCAGGTCGCTGCGCCATGCCTCGGTCAACGCGCCAAGTTCGCCCGACAACCCACGCAACGCCTGGCGGCGCTGCATTTCGGTCTCCGCCTCGACAAGATCGGCCAGCCCCTCGACCTCGGCCAGGTCGAGACGACCGTTTTCAAGCGCCTGGCGGGTAAATTCACCGGCCTCCGCGTGACGCAAGCCATCCATCGCGGACAGCTCTCGCAGCACGGCGGATATCACGGCACGGCTGCCATGCAGGTGAAGCTCGACAACGTCTTCGCCCGTAAAGCTGGCCTTTTCCTGGAACCGCAGCACCAACCCCTGGTCGAGCTGCTTCCCATCCCTTCCGCGCAAGACCCGCAAGCCGGCGACGCGCGCCGGCGGAAGATCGCCGCACAACTGCCGCGCCGCCCCGTGCGCCAACGGGCCGGAAACCCGGATGACCGCAACGCCGGCCTTGCCCTGCGCCGTGGCCGCGGCAAAAATCGTGTCCATGGAAGCCCCCAATCGCGGCGGCAATCGTCAGGTGTTCATAGAATCGAAGAACTCGGAATTGGTCTTGGTCTGCTTGAGCTTCGACAACAGGAACTCGATCGCATCCGTCGTTCCCATCGGGTTGAGGATACGTCGCAGCACAAAGGTTTTCTGAAGGTCCGCCTTTTCGATAAGCAGATCTTCCTTGCGCGTGCCGGACTTGAGGATGTCGATAGCCGGGAATACGCGTTTGTCGGCGATCTTGCGATCCAGTACCAGTTCGCTGTTGCCGGTGCCCTTGAATTCTTCGAAGATTACCTCGTCCATGCGGCTGCCGGTGTCGATCAGGGCTGTCGCGATGATGGTCAGCGACCCGCCTTCCTCGACATTCCGTGCCGCGCCGAAGAAGCGCTTGGGGCGTTGCAGGGCGTTGGCATCGACACCGCCGGTCAGCACCTTGCCCGATGACGGCACCACGGTGTTGAATGCGCGGCCCAGGCGGGTGATGGAATCGAGCAGGATAACCACGTCGCGCTTGTGCTCGACCAGCCGCTTGGCCTTTTCGATCACCATCTCGGACACGGCGACATGTCGCGTCGCCGGTTCGTCGAATGTCGACGACACCACCTCGCCTTTGACCGAACGTTGCATGTCGGTCACTTCCTCGGGGCGCTCGTCTATCAACAAGACGATCAGATAGCACTCCGGATGGTTCTTTTCGATCGAGTGCGCAATATTTTGCAGGATCACGGTCTTACCGGTGCGCGGCGGTGCGACGATCAGCCCGCGCTGCCCCTTGCCGATCGGCGCGACAAGGTCGATCACCCGCGCGGTTCGGTCCTTGATGGTCGGGTCTTCGATCTCCATGGTCAGCCGCTCGTCGGGATAAAGCGGTGTCAGGTTCTCGAAGGCGATCTTGTGGCGCGCCTTGTCAGGTTCCTGAAAGTTTATCCCCTCGACCTTGGTCAGTGCGAAATAGCGTTCGCTGTCCTGCGGCGCCTTCATCACGCCTTCGATCGTGTCGCCGGTACGCAGGGCGTGATGCCGGATCATCTCGGGCGATACGTAGATATCGTCGGGCCCGGGAAGATAGTTCGCCTCGGGCGAGCGCAAGAAACCGAAGCCGTCCTGCAAAACCTCGAGCACCCCGTCGCCGCCGATTTCCCACTCGTCCTCGGCCATTTCCTTGAGGATCGAGAACATCATGTCGCCCTTGCGCATGGTCGATGCGTTCTCGATCTCGAGTTCCTCGGCCATCGCCAGCAGGTCTTTCGGACTTTTTGTTTTCAGCTCGGACAGGTTGAGCCGCTCGATCACATCGCTCGTCATGGGGATACCCTGTGCCGTGGCACGCAACGCGCCAATACGGCCAATAGTGTTATGAAGCTGCGCATCCGGACGGATGGCTTGGTCTGCCCTTACGCAAAATACGTCGCGCTGTCAAACCCGCTCAGAACTTCAAGATCACCGACAGTACGATCACGACCATCAGGATGGTCGGGAGTTCATTCATCATCCTGTACCGGCGCCCGGTATGCCGGTTCCTGCCGGCTACGAAATCCTTGCGGCGCGCTGCCAGCCACATGTGAAACCATGTCATCGCGATCAGGGCGGCGCCCTTCGTCCACGGCCAGACCATCGACCAGTCGACAATCCCCGGCGTCAGGACAAGCAGCAACCCCAGCACCCACACAGCGATCAGAGATGGGTTCATGATCAGCTTCAGAAGCTTCGACTCCATCACCTGAAAAACATCGTCGCGGGCATCGCCCGGCTGCGACCGTTCGGCGTGATAGACGTACAGGCGCGGCAGATAGAATATCCCGGCCATCCAGGTGATGACCGCCATGATATGGAAGGCCTTTATCCATGGATAGCCAAGGATCAGCGCGTCAATAACCCATGCGTGGATCATGCTCAGCGTGTCGGTCATCGTGCACCTTTCTCGGTCGCCTTCCCACTATTCAATAATGATAAGAATGGAAAGAATGTAGTTTGTGTAGAGTCCCGCAAACATCTGGATTATCGGGTTGTACATGGCTTGTTCAGGTCTTGACCGGGCAACAGGACGCTCTGTTGGCAAAAAACAAAACGAATCCGGAACGTCATAAATAACTTCATTATTATCAAGTATTTAAATATTAATACGTCTTATAAACCAACGTGGATGAATCGTGTATGATCTCTGCACCCCACCAACCACCCACAGCGTCGCATTCATCCTTTGCACCGGTGGATGAATTGCGAATTTCCGGCTGGATTGGTCGCGGTACGGCTGATATCTCGTCTGGTATCAGAGTATCCCGAGGTTCATCACCGGGATCCGCGCCGTGTTATCCACTGGAGTCTCCACATGTCGCAGGGGGCGGTGTCAGCAAACCGTGTTGGTGCGGGGGTCTGAGGCGAGCAGCGGCCTGAGCAGGTCACGATAGCTGCGGTTCGCGTTGTCGCGGGCG
>NZ_JAGXFK010000044.1 GCF_024637375.1 Sediminimonas sp.
CCTCCGGCCCCTCCGCGGCGGGCGCGGCAGCGGGCTTGGCGCCGCGCTTGGCCTTGGCGGGGCCAGGGCCCGCGTCCGGCGCTGTGGCGGCGGCTTCCGCTGGGGCGGCCTGCGGCTTGGCCTCGGCGGCGGCGGTCGCCGTACTGCCGGCCCGGTTCGACAGCCCAAGGCGGTGGACCTTGCCAATCACGGCGTTGCGGGTCACGCCGCCCAGTTCCTTGGCGATCTGGCTGGCGGACTGGCCCTCACCCCACATCTTCTTGAGCAGCTCGACACGTTCATCGGTCCAGGACATGCAATTTCCTTGAGTTTCGGGTTTTTGCGGTGTGCCGGCACGGGCCAACCTGCATTCTGCGACTGGCGCCCTATTCTAATCACTCGCATCCGAGTTACAAGGCATCGAATCGCAGCAGACATACAGGAGGACGCGCATGGCGCAGGCAACCGACACGGGCATGGGCACCCGGCGCTTTGGCCGGGTCAACTGGCTGGGGCTGTATACCCTGGCGCTGCGGGAGGTGCGCCGCTTCATGGCGGTGCGCACGCAGACCATCCTGGCTCCGCTGGTTCAGGCAGGGCTGTTCGTGACGATCTTTTCCATCGCCATCGGCCCGACCCGGGGCGCGGTGATGGGCGTGGATTTCACCACCTTCATCGCCCCGGGCATCCTGATGATGACGGTGGTTCAGAACGCCTTCGCCAATTCGTCGTCCTCGATCATCAGCGCCAAGATCCAGGGCAATATCGTCGACACGCTGATGCCGCCGCTCAGCCCGGCCGAGCTGGTGCTGGGCTACCTCGCCGGCAGCGTCGTGCGCGGCGTGCTGGTGGCGACGGTGATCTGGGTGGGGCTGGCGTTGTTCCTGGGCATCGGCATGGCGCATCCGGCCTACGCCGTGGCCTTCGTGGTGCTGGCCTCGGCGCTGATGGGGGCCCTGGGCATCGTGGCGGGCATCTTCGCCAACAAGTTCGACCAGATGTCGGCGATCACCAACTTCGTCATTACGCCGCTGGCCTTCCTGTCGGGCACCTTCTACTCGGTTCAGGCGCTGCCGCCGGGGCTGCGCGAGGTAACCCATGCCAACCCGGTCTTCTACCTGATCGACGGGCTGCGCCACGGCGTGATCGGCGTCTCCGACAGCGACCCGGCGCTCGGGTTGGCGATCTGCACCGCGACGACGCTGGCGCTGGGGCTGGTTGCGTGGGTAATGTTCCGGCGCGGCTACAGGTTGAAAGCCTGAGCGGGGTTTGCGCTTGCATCCAGGACGCGCGGGGCGCTAACCTGCGCGCCATGACACGGATTTGCGACATTGCTACCCCGCGACGAGGCCGCGCAACGCGCGCCTGATCGGCGTATTTTCCGTGCTTCCGTGCGGGCGCATCGCGCCCCCGCCCCCGCCCTCCATAAACTTGACTATTGCCCGCTTGTGATGCACTCACAGGGCTTCTTTACCCGAGGAATATCAAGATGATCCCGTCCATCCTGCCGACCTACAACCGCGCACCGCTGGCCTTTACCCACGGCGAAGGCAGCTGGCTGAGCACCGGCGACGGGCGACGCTTCCTCGATTTCGGGGCCGGCATCGCGGTTAACGCGCTGGGTCACGCACACCCCGACCTGGTCGCGGCGCTGACCGAGCAGGCGGGCAGGCTGTGGCATGTCTCGAACCTGTTCGAGATCCCGCAACAGCAGGCACTGGCCGACAAGCTGGTCGCGGCGACATTCGCCGACACGGTATTCTTCACCAATTCGGGCACCGAATCGTGCGAGCTGGCGATCAAGATGGCGCGCAAGTACTGGTCCGACAGGGGGCAGCCCGAGCGCACGCAGATCATCGCGTTCAACGGCGCCTTCCACGGCCGCTCGACCGCCGCCATCGCCGCGGCCGGCTCGGACAAGATGACCGCCGGGTTCGGGCCGCTGATGCCCGGTTTCACCCATCTCGACTGGGGCGATCACGACGCGCTGCGCGCAGCGCTGACCGAGCAGACCGCCGCCGTGCTGATCGAGCCGGTGCAGGGCGAAGGCGGCATCCGCCCCCTGCCCGACCAGTGCCTGCGCGGCCTGCGCCAGCTTTGCGACGAGACCGGCGCGCTGCTGATCCTCGACGAGGTGCAATGCGGCATGGGGCGCACGGGGCGGCTGTTCGCGCATGAATGGGCCGGCGTCACCCCCGACATCATGATGGTGGCCAAGGGCATCGGCGGCGGCTTTCCGCTGGGCGCGGTGCTGGCCACCGAGGACGCCGCGCGTGCCATGGGCGCGGGCACCCACGGCTCGACCTATGGCGGCAGCCCGCTGGCCTGCGCGGTGGGCAACAAGGTGATGGACATCATCGCCGACCCGGCCTTCCTCGACACCGTCAACGCCCGTGCCGGCCTG
This sequence comes from Sediminimonas sp., assembly GCF_024637375.1. Lineage (GTDB taxonomy): Bacteria > Pseudomonadota > Alphaproteobacteria > Rhodobacterales > Rhodobacteraceae > Sediminimonas. The sequence goes on from NZ_JAGXFK010000044.1 coordinate 2,384, forward strand.
CTGCGCCAGCGACTCGAAGGGCTGGTGGCCAGCCACCCCGACATCTTCGAGGAGGTCCGCGGAATAGGCCTGATGCTGGGGCTCAAGTGCCGCGTCGCCAATGCCGAGGTGCGCGCCGCCGCGCACGAGCAGAATCTGATCACCGTGCCCGCCGCCGACAACGTGCTGCGGCTGCTGCCGCCGCTCAACGTCTCCGAGGACGAGATCGCGCAGGCCATTGCACGGCTCGATCGTGCCGCTGCCGCGCTCGAAACGACAAGCAAGTGATCTTCATCTTTCCATAAATACTCCGGGGGACTCCCGGATGACATCCGGGACGGGGGCAGCGCCCCCTCCCGCGCCAGACGAAAGATATCGCGATGCCCCATTTCCTCGACATCAACAAGACCGACCCGGCCGCGCTGCGGCAGATGATAGACATCGCCCGCCAGCTCAAGGATGCTCGCGACGGGCAGCCCAAGGCCGCGCCCGACGCCGAGCAGCCGCTCGCCGGGCGCATGGTGGCGCTGATCTTCGAGAAGCCCTCGACACGCACCCGCGTCAGCTTCGACGTCGGCGCACGCCAGATGGGCGGGCAGACGATGGTGCTGTCGGGCGCCGACATGCAACTGGGCCATGGCGAGACGATCGCCGACACGGCACGAGTGCTGTCGCGCTACGTGGACATGATCATGATCCGCACCTTCGAAGAGGCGACGCTGCTGGAAATGGCCGAACATTCCAGTGTGCCCGTTATCAATGGACTGACCAACCGCAGCCACCCCTGCCAGATCATGGCCGATATCCTGACCTACGAGGAACACCGCGGCCCGATCAAGGGGCGCAAGGTAGTGTGGTCGGGCGACGGCAACAACGTCTTCGCCAGTTTCGCCCAGGCCGCCGGGCGCTTCGGGTTCGATCTGACCTTCACCGGGCCGGCGCCGCTGGACCCCGAGATGGCGTTCGTCGAAGAGGCCCGCGCGGCGGGCGCCCGCGTCGAGATCGAGCGCGACCCGGCAAAAGCGGTCGCGGGCGCCGACCTGGTGGTCACCGACACCTGGGTAAGCATGCATGACCCGCAATCAGCGCGCGAGCGGCGCCACAACCAGTTGCGCGGCTACCAGGTGAACGCCGCGCTGATGGCGCACGCCAAGCCCGACGCGCTGTTCATGCACTGCCTGCCCGCGCATCGCGACGACGAGGCCACGTCCGAAGTCATGGACGGCCCGCGCTCGGTGATCTTCGACGAGGCCGAAAACCGCCTGCATGCGCAAAAGGCGATCATGCGCTGGTGCCTGGGGACATGACGCGCCGGCGTTTCCGCACCGTGGCCGGCGCCCGCGGGGGCGCTCAGCAGGTTATCGCGCCGGTGCCTTGCGTGTCGCCGGGGCCGCAGAACTGCCGGTAGAGCAGCGCGATCACCTCGAAGGTGTTGCGGTCTGCGAGGCTGTAATAGACCGTCTTGCCGTCGCGGCGGGTGCTCACCAGACCTTCCTCGCGCAGCCGCGCCAGCATCTGGCTGACGGCGGCCTGCCGGATCTGCAACAACTGTTCCAGCTCGCCCACGCTCTTCTCGCCCGAGCCGAGATGGCACAGGATCATCAGCCGTCCCTCGTGGGCCAGCGTCTTGAGATAGGCCGCCGCCGCCTTGGCGTTCTCGGCCATTTCCTCGGGCGGGGCCGGGGGGTGTGGGGTCGTCACGTTGTGATGGTCCTTTTCAAGCGCGATCATGTTAACATCTCGCTCGGCAATATGCGAGATCAGCTTTCCGTCGCCGGCGCGCCGCCCTGGAAACGGTTGCCGTTGGCATAATCGCACGGCGCGTCGCGCATTTCCAGATGCAGGCCCTGCCCGTTCCAAGGGTGCGCGCGGGCCAGCGCCTCGTCCACCTCGATACCCAGCCCCGGCGCATCGGACAGGCGCACATGGCCAGCCTCGACATCGATCCCGCCCTTTATCAGGGCCTCATGATACGGGCTTTCGATGGTCTCGGCCATCAGCAGGTTGGGAATGACGGTGGCCAGGTGCAGGTTGGCGGCCCATTCCACCGGCCCGGCGTAGAGGTGCGGCGCCATCTGCGCGCCGAAGGCCTCGGCCAGCGCGGCGATCTTGCGCGTCTCCCATATCCCGCCCGAACGGCCCGTCGCCGGTTGCAGGATCTCGGCCGCCCCCTGGGCCAGCAGCGGCGCGAATTCCGCCCTGGTGGTCAGCCGCTCGCCGGTAGCAACAGGGACGCGCACCGCGCTTGCCACCCGCGCCATGGCGGGCACGTCGTCAGGCGGCACCGGCTCTTCGAACCACAGCGGCGAATACGGCTCCAGCGCCTGGCCCAGGCGGATGGCGCCGGCGGTGGTGAACTGCCCGTGGGTGCCGAACAACAGGTCGGCGCAGTCGCCCACGGCCGCGCGGATCGCGGCGCAGAACGCGGTCGAGCGTGAAATATCCGACATCGCCGGCATGTGCCCGCCGCGCATGGTGTAGGGGCCGGCCGGGTCGAACTTGATCGCCGTGTAGCCGCGCGCCACCGCGTCGGCGGCGGATTCGGCGGCCATCTCGGGCGAAACCCAGAATTCGTCCAGGTCGTGATGCGGCAGCGGGTAAAGGTAGGTATATGTGCGCACCGCGTCGTTCATCCGCCCGCCCAGCATGGCCCAGACCGGGCGCTCGCGTGCCTTGCCAACGATATCCCAACAGGCGATCTCCAGCCCCGAGAACGCGCCCATCACGGTCAGGTCGGGGCGCTGCGTGAAGCCCGACGAATAGGCACGGCGGAACATCAGTTCGACATTCTCGGGGCTTTCGCCCTGCATGTGGCGGGCAAAGACATCCTCGATCACCGCGCGCATGGCCACGGGTCCGACGCTGGCGCCATAGCATTCGCCCCAGCCGGTGATGCCGTTGTCGGTGGTGAGTTTCACCAGCATCCAGTAGCGCCCGCCCCAGCCGGGGGCGGGTGGCGCGGTGACGATGATATCCAGGTCTTGCAGCTTCATCCCGGCCTCCCGGTTGGTTGGCGCGCGGTCAGTCGAAGACGATCACGTTGCGCCGCGCGGCGCCTGTCATGGTGTCGGCGATGGCGTCGTTGATCTGGTCCAGCCGCCAGCGCCCCGAGATAAGCTCGTCCAGCTTGAGCCGGCCCTGTTGGTAAAGGTCCACCATCCACGGAATGTCGCGGCGGATCACCACGTCGCCCATCTTCGAGCCGACGATGGACTGCCCCGCGTCAGCCATGATGATCGGGCTGTAGCTGGCGGTCTGGTCGAGATGCGGCATGCCGATCATCACCACCTTGCCGCCATTGGCCAGGTAGCGTGGCGCCTTGTCGTAGACCGCCGCGGCACCCACCGTGACCAGCACCGCGTCGGCGCCGCGGCCAAGCAGTTTCTTGACCTCGGCCCATGGCTTGCCCTCGGCCAGGATGGCGTCGGTGGCGCCGAATTCGCGCGCCACGTCGAGCTTGCTTTCCAGCATGTCCACCGCGACCACGCGGCGGGCGCCGGCGATGCGCGCGCCCTGGATGGCGTTAAGCCCGACGCCCCCGGCGCCGATCACCACCACGTCCTGCCCGGCGCGCACGCCGGCGGCGTTGACGGCCGCGCCAACCCCGGTGATGACCCCGCACGACATCAGCGAGGCCACGTCCTTGGCCATGTCCTCGGGGATGGTGACGACCTGGCTCTGGTCGACGACAACCGCCTCGGCGAAGGCACCGCAAGCCAGACCCTGCAACACCTGGCCGCCGTCGGCGGTGGTCAGCGGGCCCTTGGTGCCGTCATAGGGGGTTTCGCAGATCGTCGGCTTGCCGGCGCCGCAGCTGTTGCAGGCGCCGCAGGCGCGGATCAGGGTGACGGCGACGCTGTCGCCGGCCCGGATGTCTTTCACGCCCGGACCCACGGCGGTGACGCGGCCGGCAGCCTCGTGGCCGTAGACGGCCGGCAGCGCGCCGCCGAACCCGCCCTGCCAGAACGAGATGTCGGAATGGCAGATGGCGACGGCGTCGAGCCTGACCTCGACCTCACCCATTTCCGGGGCGCGCAGATTGACGTCTTCGATTTGCAGGGGCTGGCTGAATTCGTGGCAGACGGCGGCTTTGATCATGGGCATGGTCCCTCCGGTTCCGGTTTGCCGCAGCCTGCCCCCGGCGCTTGTAAGCTGCAAGTGCAAAATAACCTGCCACTGTGCGGAATACAGCGACCGACCGCTTTCCGTGAAGGTGAATGAAATTGAGTATTTTCAGAAAGATGAAGGGACGCGGTGCGGATCAGAGCGCGCGCACCGCGGCGGCGAAGGCGTGCGCCTCGGTCGGGGCCTGACCCATCTGCGCGGATGGATCGAAGACGCCGGACAAGTCGGCCTCGGGGAAGTCGCGCGCTGCCAGGTCTGCCAGCTCCGCCCCGGTCTGGCCGGCCTCGAGGCACAGCGCCTTGACGGCGGCCTGCGCGTCCGGGCGGGGCATGGTGCCGGCCAGGCGAAAGCTCAGCGCCTCGGCATGGATGAGCCCGCCAGTGCCGCGCATCACCGCGGCCATGCGTGCCGGGTCGGGCGCGATGCCCTCGGCCAGCGCCGCGCCGCGTTCCAGCGCCGCCACCCCCGACAGGCACAACTGCGGCAGGGTCAGCCATTCGGTGAACCACGCGGCGCCGTCGCGGTCCTGCCGGTGAAGGCCAGCGCCGTTGAGCGTAGCACTCAGCCCCGCCGCGTGGCGCGCCAGCGCCACCAGCACCGCCGGCGCCACCGGGTTTTGTTTCTGCGGCATGGTCGATGAGGCGCCGCCGCCGCCCGGCACGGCCTCTTGAAGCCCCGACTGCGCCAGCAGGGTGGCATCCTCGCCCATTTTGCCCAAGGCCGCGCACAGCCGTGCCACCCAGGCGGCAAGGCGCAGAACCGGCGTGCGGTCGGCATGCCACGAGCGCCGCGGATCGGCCAGGTGCAGCGTCTCGGCCATCCGCGCGCGCAGCGCGGGCGCCTGCGGTCCCAGCGCGGCACTGGTGCCCGCTGCACCCGACAGCGACACCCAAAGCGCGTCTTCGCGCAGCGCGGGCAACTCGTTGAGAAGCTCAAGCAGGGGCGCGCCCCAGTGCGCGGCCTGGGCGCCAAAGCTGGTGGGCGTGGCCACCTGCCCCCAGGTGCGCGCCGCCATCGGCGTGTCGGCGTGGGTCTCGGCCAGCGTCGCCAGCGCGCCCAGCACCGCGCGCAGGCCGGTGTCGTACTGCGCCAGCACCTGCCGCAGGCGCAGCATCAGCCCGGTGTCGATGATGTCCTGGCTGGTCGCGCCCCAGTGGATGTACTGGGCGTGCTCGGGCGCCTCGACCGCGGCGCGGAACGCGGCCACCAGTTCGGGCACGCAGACGCCGTTGGCGGCGGTCGCGGGCGCCAGCGCGGCGGGGTCGATCTGCACCTCCATCGCGGCGCGGTGGATGAACCGTCCCGAGGGTTCGGGGATCAGCCCCATCTCGCCCTGAGCGCGCGCCAGCGCGCCCTCGACCAGCAGCATCGCGCGGATATCGGCGCTGTCGGTGAACAGCCGCCCTGCCTCGCCGACCGGGAAAAGCTGCGCAAGGTGGGCACTTTCGAACACGCTGGCAGCCATCGGCCTATCCTTTCGCGATCCGGTCCAGAATGTCGGCCAGCCCGGCCGGGTCGGCGAAGAACGGCGAATGCCCGGTAGGCATGGCGTAGACGTCCTGTGACGGCCAGCCCTCGGTCATCTGGCGCTGGTATTCGGGCGGGATGGTACGGTCGTCGTCGCAGCGGATATAGCTGCGCGGAACGCTGGCCGCCTGCCGGCCCAGGGTGATCGGCGTGGCCTGCGGCGCGATCGGCTGCGGGCAAAGCCGCGCATTGGCGTATTCGACAGTGCCTTCGGGGCAGTCATGGTAGAACACCTGCGCGGTCTGCGCGGGATCGACGGTAAAGGCCAGCCCGTCGGCGGTCTTGCGCACCGCCTGCATCAGCGGCTGGCGCGGCGCTTCGCGGCGCATGTCGACCAGCGACTTTCCGTCCTGCGCCGCATAGGCGCACAGGTAGATCAGCCGCGTGATCCGTTCGGGGGCCAGTTGCGCCGCCAGCGTGATCGGGAAGCCGGCCATGGAATGACCCACCAGGTACACCGGCGTGTCGATGGCATCGATGATCGCCTGAGCGTAGTCGTGCAGCGACACCTGCGCGTAGGGGGTGGGGTCATCGCCGTGGCCGGGCAGGTCGATGGCGCGGGCGCGGTGGCCGCGCGCGTGTAGTTCCGGCAGCAGGTCACGCCAGCACCACGCGCCGTGGCACGAGCCGTGGATCAGCAGAAAGTCAGCCATTCACAAGTCCAGAAATACCGTTTCGCCGTCGCCTTGCAGGCGGATGTCGAAGCGATACTGACCTTCCCCGTCGCGTTTTGCAATCAAGGTGTCGCGACGGGGGCGCTGTTCGATCCGCGCCAGCAGCGGGTCGGCGGCGTTGTCTTCGTCGTCGAAATAGATCCGCGTCTGAAGGCCGACATTGATACCACGCGCCACGATCCACAGGCTGATGTGCGGCGCCTGCATGCCGCCGCCGCGGGCGGGCACCAGGCCGGGTTTGACCGTGCGCAGGGTGAATTCGCCGCTGTCGCCATCGGCCGCAAAACGGCAGAAACCGTTGACCTTCGGGTCGGCGCCGTCCTGACCCGGAAAGCGGCCCTGCGCGTCGGACTGCCAGCTTTCGAACATGGCGTCGCGCAGCGCCCAGCCGGTGCCGTCATATATGCTGCCGGTGACGGTGATGTGCGTGCCCTTGGCGCCCTCGGAGATCGGGCTTGTGCCCAGGTCCTGCGGATAGATGCCCTGCACCCCGGCGAATGACGGGATGCAACCGATATGCACATAGGGCCCCGCGGTTTGCGAGGGAGTCTCGAACAGTTCGTCCAGCGGTTGCACCATATTACATGCCCTCCGGCTTGTTCTCGAACATTGTCTGGCGGCGGCCACGCAGCACGATGTCGAACTTGTAGGCCAGGAAATCGAGCGGCCGCGCGTGGCTCATGTCGAGCGGCGCAACGAGGCGGTCGAGCTGCCCGCGGTCCTTGACGGTGGCGGCGATGGGGCAACGGTCGATCAGCGGATCGCCCTCGAAATACATCTGGGTGATCAGCCGCTGTCCGAAGGCGTGCCCGAAAACCGAAACATGGATGTGCATCGGCCGCCAGTCGTTGGCGCGGTTGGGCCACGGGTAGGCGCCCGGCCGGATGGTCAGGAACTGGTAGCGCCCCTGCGCATCGGTCAGGGTCCGCCCGCAGCCGCCGAAATTGGGGTCGAGCGGGGCAAGGTAGCCATCCTTGACGTGGCGATACCGCCCGCCGGCGTTGGCCTGCCATATCTCGATCAGCGTATCGGGCACCGGGCGGCCCATCTCGTCCAGAACCCGACCGTGCATCAGGATGCGCTCGCCGATGGCCGGGCTGCCATCCGCCGAGTAGTTGAGCACCAGGTTGTTGTCGAGTGGCCCCAGCAGCGAGTGGCCGAAGCGGGGGCCGGTTTCCTCGGACGGGGTCGATTCCATCGACAGCAACGGCCAGCGCGGGCTGCGGCTGACCGAGGTCTTGTAGTCGGGGTCGTAGGGCACCGGGTGCTTGTCGCGCCGGCGCGGCATCAGCGGGCCGTCATCCATCGTGGTTCTCCATCTCGTCGAACACGCGCTTGGCGACCTTCACCGCGGTGTTGGCGCGCGGCACGCCGGCATAGATGGCGACGTGCAACAGCGCCTCCATCACGTCGGCGCGGGTGGCGCCGGTATTGGCGGTGGCGCGGATATGCATTTCAAGCTCGTCATCGTTGCCCAGACCGGCCAGCAGCGCGATGGTCAGCATCGACCGTTCGCGCGGCGTGATCCGGTCGCGGGCCCAGACATGGCCCCAGGCGGCCTCGGTGATGAGATCCTGGAAGGGCGCATCCAGATCGCTTTTACCGGCCTCGGCACGATCCACATGCGCGTCACCCAGAACCCGGCGGCGCACCTTCATGCCCTGCTTGCGACGCTCAGACATGACCCGTCTCCCTGATGAAATCCGACAATACGGTCGCGTATTCCTGCGGCTGCTCGACACAGGGCAAATGCCCCGCCCGGCGGATCAGGCGGAACCGCGCGCCGGGGATCAACTCGGTCGTTTCGCGCACCAGGTCGGGCGGAGTCGCGCCGTCCTCGGACCCACCGATGCCCAGCGTCGGCAGGCGCAAGCCACTGGTGGAGGTGTAGAAATCGGTGCCCGAGATCGCCGCGCTGCACCCGGCATAGCCCTCGGCCGGCTGGCGGATCAGCATGTTGCGCCAGGCATGTACCTCGTCGCCGGCGCGGAACGAGGCGGAAAACCACCGCTCCATCACCGCGTCGGCCAGCGGCGCGATCCCGCCGTCGCGCACCGCCTTGATGCGCGCCTGCCACATATCGGGCTGGCCGATCCTGGCGGCGGTGTTGGACAGCACCATCGCGCGCACCAGGTCGGGGCGCTTGACCGCCAGTCCTTGCGCGATCATGCCGCCGATGCTGAGCCCGACGAAGACGCAATCGCGCACTTCAAGTGCATCCAGCAGCGCCTCGGCATCGCGCACCAGCGCGCCCATCGAGTAGGGACCGCGCGGGCAATCCGACAGGCCGTGCCCGCGCTTGTCATAGCGGATGATCCGCAGCCCCGCGGGCAGAAGCGGCAGCACCTTGTCCCACAGGCGCAGATCGGTGCCCAGCGAGTTGGCGAACACCACCGGCGCGCCGTTCGGGGCGCCATCCTCGCGCACATGCAGGCGCAGGTCGTCCTCGATCCTTAGCATACGCATCAGTAGGGCAGCCCCACATAGTTCTCTGCCATCGCCGTCTGGGCGGCGGTGCTGTCGCGCAGGTAGGCGATGTCGGCGTCCTGCATGCGAATATCGAAATCGTTCTGTTCGGGGAAGCGGTGCAGCAGCGTCGTCATCCACCAACTGAACCGCTCGGCCTTCCAGATCCTTGCCAGCGCGGTTTCCGAATAGGTGTCGATGCCGCCCCGCTCGCCATCGCTGTACCAGGCCACCAGCGCCCGCCACAGGTAGTTGACGTCCGACGCGGCCGTGTTGAGCCCCTTGGCACCGGTGGGCGGGACGATATGCGCGGCATCCCCGCACAGGAACATCCGGCCCCATTGCATCGGCTCGCACACGAACGACCGCAGCGGCGCGATGGATTTCTCGATCGACGGGCCGGTTTCAAGCCGCGCGGTGGCCTCTTCGGGGATGCGGCGCCTGAGCTCGTCCCAGAACATGTCGTCGGTCCAGTCATCAGGGCTGTCGGACAACTGGCACTGGATGTAATAGCGGCTCAGGTTCGCGTTGCGCATGGAACACAGCGCAAAGCCGCGCCCGGAGTTGGAATAGATCAACTCGTCATCGACGGGGGGTGTTTCCGACAGCACACCCAGCCAGCCGAACGGATACACCTTTTCGAATTCGCGTCGCACCGATTGCGGGATCTCCTGCCGGCAGGGGCCATGGAAGCCGTCGCAGCCGGCCACGAAATCGCAATCCAGCCGATGCACCGCGCCCTCGCGCAGGAAGGTGACATAGGGCGCGTCGGTGTCGAGGTCGTGCGGCTTGACGCCCGAGCAGTCGTGCAGGGTGACGCAGCCGGCGGCATCGCGCGCCTCGTACAGGTCGCGCGTCACCTCGGTCTGGCCATAGACCATGACGTGGTTGCCGGTCAGCGCCTTGAAATCCACGCGGAACTGTTCATTGCCATTGGCGATCAGGGTGCCGTCATGGACAAAACCATCGCGCTCCATCCGCTCGGAAACGCCGGCCGCCTGCATCAGCTCCACCAGCCCGGTTTCCAGAACCCCGGCGCGGATACGCGACAGCACGTAATCGCGCGAGCGCCGTTCCAGCACAACCGTATCGATCCCGGCCTGGTGCAGAAGTTGCGACAGCAACAGCCCCGCCGGACCACCCCCGATAATGGCTACCTGTGTGCGCATGGTGTCTCCTCCCGCTTCGCTCAGCGAAGCAAATATGATTGGCGCTGTCAACTAGTCCCGTGTGCCGCCTCCATCGTCTCTGCCCCGGCCACCGCCCGGCCCAGCATCGCCGGGTCGGCGTTGCCGCCCGACACGACCGCGATCACCGTATCGCCCTCGATCTGCTGGGCGTGCCACAGCGCCGCGGCCAGCGCCACGGCGCCGCCCGGCTCGGCCACGATTTTCAGCCGCAGCGCCGCCAGCGCCATGGCGCGCAATACCTCGGCGTCGCCGACGGCAAGTCCCGGCCCGCACAGCCGGTGCATGATCGGGAAGGTCATCGCGCCCGGCGCCGGGGTCAGGATCGCATCGCAAATGCTGCCCGAGATGCGGTCGTTGGTCACGATCCGGCCCTGCGCCAGAGACCGGCCCGCGTCGTCAAACCCCTCGGGCTCGACCGGGCGGGCGCGCAGGCCCGGCGCCTCGGCTTCCAGCGCCAGAGCGATGCCGCTGGTCAGCCCGCCGCCACCGCAGCACACCAGCACATCGGCACGGCTGACACCCACCGCCCGCGCCTGTGACGCGATCTCCAGCCCCGCGGTGCCTTGCCCGGCGATCACCTGCGCGTTGTCGAAGGGCTTGATCAGGGTCAGACCCCGCTCGGCCGCCAGCCGTGCGCCGATGGCGTCGCGGTCTTCGGTCGCGCGGTCGTAAAGCACCACCTCGGCGCCGAGAGCGCGGGTGTTCTCGATCTTGAGCCACGGCGCGTCGCGCGGCATGATGATCACGCAAGGGGCATCGTGCATGCGCGCCGCCATCGCCACGCCCTGCGCGTGGTTGCCGCTGGAAAAGGCGATGACGCCGCGCGCGCGCACCCCCGGGGCCAGCGCCGACACCGCCGAATAACCGCCACGAAACTTGAAGCTGCCGGTGTGTTGCAGGCACTCCAGTTTGACCAGCACACGCCGCCCCGCGATCGCGTCAAGAAACGGCGACGACAGCAGCGGCGTGCGCCGCACAACCCCGTCGAGCCGCCGCGCCGCGGCGCGGATCGTGTCGATGGTCACGTCATCCGGGTCAGCCATGCGCGCAGCACCTCCAGCGATTCGGCTTCGTCCAGAAACGGGATATGCCCCCGGTCGGGCACATGGGCCACGATCAGGTCGGGGTTGCGGCGGGCCATCCCGGCCACCGTCTCGGCGCTCAACAGATCCGAGTTGCGCCCATGGATCACCGCCGCCGGCAACGGCGCGATGGCGTCGAACAGCGGCCACATGTCGGCCGGCGCGTCGCTGCCGCCCTCCAGCGTCTCTGACAGCCGCGGGTCATAGGCCACACGCGGGCCATCAGGCGTCATCACATGGGTGCGCTCGACCTCTTCGCGCCAGCGCGACAGCGGCACGCCGGGAAATTGCGGGGCGGCCATGCGCGCGCGCGCCTCGGCCAGCGCGTCGAGGCTGTCGAACTGCGGTTGTTGGCCGACATAGGCGCGGATCAGGCCCAGGCCCGCCGCTTCGACCACCGGGCCGATATCGTTGAGCGCCACGCCCAGCAGCCGGTCATGCGCGGTTGCGGCCAGGTACATGCCGACGATGCCGCCGCGCGAGGTGCCCAGGATTGCCGCCTTGTCCAGCCCGAGATGGTCGAGCAGCGCCAGCGCATCGCGCGCCTCGACCGGGACGGCGTAATCGGCCGCGTCAGAAGCGTGGTCCGAGCGGCCGCGCCCGCGCGCATCCAGCCGGATCATCCGAACGTCGGCCATGTGGGGGGCGACGAAATCGAAGTCGCACCCGTTGCGGGTCAGGCCGGCCAGGCACAGCACCGGCAGGCCAGTGCCGGCATCCTCGTAGTAAAGCGACAGGCCGTCCGAGGTGGTAAAATGGGCCATCATGCCTCCGCAATTCGTGGAATCTGGTCGAGATCAGCCAGAACGTGATCGGGGCGCGCGGGCAGGCGGTCCACCGGCTCACCGGCGCGGTTGGCCCAGGCGGTGGTGAACCCGTAGCCTGCCGCCGCCGCCGCGTCCCAACCGTTGGACGACACGAACAACACCTCGTCGCGTGGCACGCCGAAGCGTTGGCCGACCATGTCATAGACCTGCGGCGCCGGCTTGAAGATGCCCACGCTTTCCACCGACAGCACGTCGTCAAGCCATTCGCTCAGCCCGGCCGAGCGCACCGCCGCATCCAGCATCGCCGGCGAGCCGTTCGACAGGATCGCGCAGGCCTTGCCCGCGGCCTTGAGCGCACCCAGCATCGCCGGCACCTCGGGGTAGGCGGAAAGCTCCCAGTAAAGCGCCAGCAACCGCTCGCGCAGGGCCGCGTCACCGGCAAGCCCCTGTGCCTCAAGCGCCCAGTCGAGCCCGTCCTGCGTGACCTGCCAGAAATCGACATATTCGCCGGTAACCGCCCTGAGCCAGCTATATTGCAACTGCTTGAGTCGCCAGTTCGCCGCCACCGCCGGCCAATGGTCGGCGAGCGAAGCATGGTCGGGTTCCTGTGCGGCCTGCCGCGCGGCTGCCGACACGTCGAAAAGCGTGCCGTACGCATCGAATATGCAGGTGGTGATGGGCATTATGTCTCCTCCGCCGGGATCGTGGGCCGCATGGGCCGCGCCACGCAGCGGGCCGGCCGCGCGGCAAGGCCAAGGTGGCACGCCGCACGGCAGCGGGAAAGCCCAAAAGCTCCGCCGTCGCCGGTTTGCAATTCCGCGCCGCAATACCTATTATATGCAGATCAAACGCGAGAACCCGTCGCGCAGGCGGCCTCGGACACTCACCTTCCCCAAACGATTGGATTCTTCATGACGCAAGTCAAATCGGGCGACACTGTCCGCATTCACTATACCGGCACGCTGGCCGACGGCTCGACCTTCGATAGCAGCGAGGGTCGCGACCCACTGGAATTCACCGTCGGCTCGGGCCAGATCATTCCCGGCCTCGACAACGCCATGTCGGGCATGGCCGTGGGCGAAAAGAAGAAAGTCGAAGTACCCGCCGACGAGGCGTATGGTCAGCCCGACCCCTCGGCCCGCCAGGCGGTGCCGCGCGCCGAGATCCCCGAGGACATCCCGGTGGACCTGGGCACGCAGTTGCAGGTGCAGACCCCCGACGGCAACGCCATGCCCGTCACGGTGGTGGAAGTGACCGAAGCCGAGGTGACGCTGGACGCCAACCACCCGCTGGCCGGCCGCGACCTGACCTTCGATATCGAACTGGTCGAGATCACCTGATAACGTCGGCGTGACCGCCGGAACGACATGCGGCGCCGGAGAGGCTTCTCTCCGGCGCCTTTTGTTGTCATACCGATGAGGCGTTCCTTGGATCACGAGAGGCGGCTATGACCAAATCCACCGACCAGATACTCGCCCGCATGCGCGAGTTGCAGGAGCAGCTCGAAGAGGATGTCGCGCGCCGTCGCGAAGAATTCCGCTACCGGGTTGAAAACGGCCGCGTGGTGTTCGAACGCGAGGCACGCCGCCACCAGCGCGAATTTCGCGTCAGGCTACGCGATTTCCTGCGTCGAACGCGGCCGATGACGGTGATCACCGCGCCGGTAATCTATTCGCTGATCGTGCCGTTCGTGGTGCTGGACCTGTTCGTGACGATCTATCAGCGGGTCTGCTTTCCCGTCTACGGGATACAGCGGGTGCGCCGCGCCGATTTCATCCGCATCGACCGGCATCACCTTGCCTACCTGAACGCGCTGCAAAAGCTCAACTGCATCTATTGCGGTTACGGCAACGGGCTGATCGGGTACGTGCAGGAAATCGCCGGACGAACCGAGGCCTACTGGTGCCCGATCAAGCACGCCGCGCGCGTGGGCACGCAGCATGCCTATTACGCACAATTCGTGGATTTCGGCGACGCAGAGAATTTCGAGCCGGGCCTGCAAGAGATGCGCGAAACGGTGCGGCAACTCGAACGCTGACACGATTCAACCCGCGTGCAGCAAATCGACCGATGCGCCGCCGCGGCCCGGATCACTCGAAGGCGCAACCCTTCTTGATGCCCAGCTTGCGCATCACCATCGCCGCCGGGCAGAAGCCGGTGAACGACGACTGGATCATGTTGGCACCGATGAACACGGTGAACCACATCCACAGCGGGGAAACCCACCAGGTCAGCGCGACGCTGAGAAGGGTCATGATGCCTGCGAAGAGCATTACCGAACGGTCAAGGGTCATTGTCTTGCATCCTGTCTGTCTTTGGCCTCGCTCGATTGCGGGGCTTCCACGACACTACATATACATTCCTCTATTGGAATACAACACCGCGCCGCCGCGCCTGGCGGGTCGGCCTGGCTCAGCCGGCAGCGGCCCCCGCCCCGGCCTGCGCCCACGCCACGATCTGCGGCGCCTGCAGCGCACCCGATTGCCGCGCCGTCTCGCGGCCGCGCGCGAATCGCACCATGGTGGGGATGCCGCGGATGTTGTAGACGCTGCCGGCCCTGGGATGGTCCTGGGTGTTGATCTTGGCCAGGCGCGCTTGGCCCGAAAGCTCGGCCGCGGCCTTGGCGAACTCGGGCGCCATCATCCGGCACGGACCACACCACGGCGCCCAGAAATCCACCACCAACGGCACATCGTCGGTGCGCGCGGCCTTCTGCAATGTCGCCAGGTCCACCTCGACCGGCTTGGCCTTCATCAGCGGCGCGCCACAGGTGCCGCATTTGGGCCCCGCGCCAAGGCGCGCGGTTTGCACGCGGTTCACCTGCCCGCAGGACAGGCATGTCAGTTTCAGGGTCGCCATCATGTCCTCCAGAAATTTGCATTCTGAAACGAATATATGTGATATTTGCCTCTTCGCAACGCGGTGTGACGATTTCACTTGCACAAGGGCAAGGCTCGAGTCATATTCCGGTGCGCGACGTTACCATATCGACCACCTGTTCCTTCACGGCTCAGTCAATCGATCTTGCACTGACTAGCCGGGCTGCCGCACTTCCGCGGGCAGCAACTTACGAAGGAGATGACGGATGGCCAATGGCACCGTGAAATGGTTCAACACCACCAAAGGTTATGGCTTCATCGCGCCCGAGGGCGGTAGCAAGGATGTGTTCGTGCACATCTCGGCTGTCGAGCGCTCGGGCCTGACCGGGCTGGCCGACAACCAGAAAGTGACGTTCGACATCGAAGCCGGCCGTGATGGCCGCGAATCGGCTGTGAACATCGCTCTAGCCTGATCGCCACAGCTTTGCTGGACAGATTAGCAAGCGGGCTCCTTTTCGGGGCCCGTTTCGCGTTTCGGGGCATCGTGCGCCGATTCAACCTCCCTCGCCCTGCCGGGCGCGCGAGATCAACTCCACCACTTTCGGCCCCACCGCCGCCACGATCCGCTCCCCCCCCCGCGCGTTGGGGTGGATGCCGTCGGGCTGCATGAAACGGCGCGCCGAGGCCGGGTCGTCAGCACCCAGCCCCTCGAAATAGCTGGGATGGTAGAGGGTGCCGTATTTCTCGGCCAGGTCGGGCCAGATGGCGTCGAATTCGGCCTTGTACTCGGCGCCATAATTGCCGGGCGCGCGCATCCCCACCAGCAGCACCGCGACATCGGCAGCCTGTGCCGCTTGAAGAATGCCCTCGATATTGGCGCGGGTCACCGCCGGGTCGATGCCGCGCAGCAGGTCGTTGCCGCCCAGCGCCACGATCATCGCGTCCACCTGCGCGGTCAGCGACCAGTCCACCCGCGCCAGGCCGCCGGCGCTGGTGTCGCCGGAGACGCCGGCATTGACCACCTGCACGTCCCCATGGCCCTGTTGCGCCAGCCAGTCGCGCAATTGCGGCACGAATCCCTGTTCGGCGACCAGCCCGTAGCCCTGCGTCAGGCTGTCGCCCATCGCCACCAGGGTAACCCGCTCGGCCACCGCGGCGGCGGGCATGGTCGCCGTCATGACCAGCAGAAAGAGCGCCAGCACCTTGCCCGCCAGCGCCCGCACCCCATATGTGGCAAAATCCTTTCCAAACAGGCGCTTTCGCATGACCGACCCCGTAATTTCGCTGCTTGACGCGACGCTGACACTGGATGGCAACGCCGGCCCCGTCGAGATACTCCATGGCCTGACGCTGGATGTCCATAGGGGCGAGACGCTGGGCCTTGTCGGGCCGTCGGGGTCGGGCAAGTCATCGGCGCTGATGCTGATGGGCGGGCTTGAGCGCGCCACCAGCGGCACCGTCACGACGCTGGGCCGCGACCTGGGCACGATGAGCGAGGACGCGCTTGCCCGGCTCAGGCGCGATCATGTCGGCGTGGTGTTCCAGTCGTTCCACCTGATCCCGACGATGACGGCGCTGGAAAACGTCGCCGCGCCGCTGGAAATGGCCGGCCATGCCGACGCGATGGCGCGGGCGCGCGACGAATTGCAGGCCGTGGGCCTGACCGCGCGGGCCGACCACTACCCGGCGCAGCTTTCGGGCGGCGAACAGCAGCGCGTGGCGCTGGCGCGCGCCTCGGCGCCGCGGCCCGACATCATGCTGGCCGACGAACCCACCGGCAACCTCGACAGCGCCAGCGGCGCGGCCATCGTCGAGCTTCTGTTCGGGCTGCGTGACCGCCACGGCGCGACGCTGGTGCTGGTGACCCACGCCCCCGATCTGGCGGCGCGCTGCGACAGGGTGGCGCAATTGCGCGACGGTCGCCTGGTCACGAATGCGACCGACGCGGCCGGGGCCCCCGCATGAGCCTGCGGCTGGCGGCCCGTTTCGCCGCGCGCGAGATGCGCGGCGGCCTGCGCGGCTTTCGCGTCTTCCTGGCCTGCCTGGCGATGGGCGTGGCGGCCATCGCGGCCGTGGGCAGCATCCGCGCGGCGATCGAGGCGGGACTGCAACGCGACGGCGCGGCGCTGCTGGGCGGCGAGGCCGAGCTGGAGTTCACCTACCGCTTTGCCACCCCCGAGGAACGCGCCTGGATGGCCGACACCGCTGCGGCGGTGTCGGAGGTGGCCGACTTCCGCTCGATGGCGGTGCGCGGGCAAGGCGAGGCCGCGCAGCGCGCGCTGACGCAAATCAAGGCGGTAGACGGCGCCTACCCGCTCTTCGGCGAGGTGCGACTGGACCCGCCGATGCCACTGGACACCGCGCTGGCGGGCGCGGACGGGCGGCCCGGCGCGGTAATGGACGGCATTCTCATCGCGCAACTGGGTCTTGAGCGCGGCGACACCTTCCGCCTTGGAACGCGGGAATTCCGCCTGATGGCGTCGCTCACGCGCGAACCCGACAGCGCCGCGGGCGGCTTCGCACTGGGTCCGCGCACCATCGTGGCACGCGATGCGCTGGCAGACTCCGGCCTGCTGGAACCCGGCACGCTCTATTCATCGAAATACCGGCTTGACCTACCCGCCGGGGCGAACCTGGACACGGTAAAGGCCCAGGCGCAGAAGGCATTCGCCGATACCGGGATGCGCTGGCGCGACGCCCGCAACGGCGCCCCCGAGGTGGCCCGCTTCGTGGACCGCATCGGTGCCTTCCTGGTGCTGGTGGGGCTGGCGGGGCTGGCGGTGGGCGGCGTCGGTGTGTCGGCGGCGGTGCGCGCCTACCTGGCCGAAAAGACCGACGTCATAGCGACGCTGCGCACCCTGGGGGCCGAGCGGCGGTTGATCTTCGAGGTCTATTTCCTGCAGATCGGCGCGCTGTCGGTGCTGGGCATCGTGCTGGGTCTTATCCTGGGGGGCGGTGCGCCGGTTCTTCTGGCACCGCTGATCGAGTCGCGCCTGCCGGTGCCAGCGCAATTCGCGCTGCATCCCGCCCCGCTGATCGAAGCGGCGATCTACGGCGCGCTGACGGCGCTGGTGTTCACGCTGTGGCCGCTGGCGCGCAGCGGCGAGGTGCGCGCCGCCACCTTGTTTCGCGACTCGGTCGCGGCGGGCCGGGCGCTGCCGCCGTGGCCGTTCGTGCTGGCCACGGCCGCGCTGTTGGCGGCACTGGTCGCGGTGGCGGTGTGGTTCTCGCAAGCCATGCGCCTGACGCTATGGACGGCCGGTGGCATCGCCGCCGCGCTGGCGGTGCTGGCGC
>NZ_JAGXFK010000045.1 GCF_024637375.1 Sediminimonas sp.
CATCTCGGAGCGGCCCAGTTTCATCACTTCGCCCAGCCCGATCTCGGCGGCGACCTCCGCGCAGGCTTCCTTGCGCACCAGCGCGTTGAAGCGCGGCGCAAGCTGACCCTCGCGCGCCTCGGCGTCATGGGCCAGCAATGCCTCGGCCATGACCAGCCCCAGCACCCGATCGCCGAGGAATTCCAGCCGCTGGTTGTCGTTGCGCGCCGGCGACGACATCGACGGATGGGTCAGCGCGCTCAACAGCAACTCGGCCCGCGCGAAACGGTGCCCGATGCGGGCCTCGAAGGCCCTGATCTCTGCTGACAGCTTCACTCGATCCTCTCGAAAAAGCGGTCGCCGCGCCAGGTCCAGAAGGCCAGCATCGAGCGACCCGCGGACGAGAACATCACCCGGTCGGCGCGGCCGATAAGGTTTTCGTAGGGTACCATCCCGACGCCGCCGGCGGCTTGCGGCACGCGGCTGTCGGTGGAATTGTCGCGGTTGTCGCCCATGAAGAAATAGTGCCCCCGCGGCACCGTGTAGAGCGGCGTGTTATCCGACCCCTGCCGCCCGATGTTCAGGATCGAGTGTTCGATGCCGTTCGGCAACGTCTCGATCTGGCGTGACTTGAGACAGGTGCCGCCCTGGCCCACGGGGCCGTTTTCGCAGCGCGGGCGCAATCCCTGCGGCCCCTGCGGGCGTGCCACTTCGCGGAAAACCCCTGCATCGCGCACCGCGACCGCGTCGCCGTTGATGTGCAGCACGGCCTCGCGAACCTGCACGGTGTCGCCCGGCAGCCCGATCAGCCGCTTGATGTAGTCCTGGCCGTTGACGGGGTGGCGGAATACCACCACGTCGCCGCGTTCGGGCTGCCCGCCCAGGATGCGGCTGTTGTCGCCGTCGAGAAAGCCGCAGATGTCGCGCGCGTCGATGTCGATGCCGATGCTGCCCAGCCGGATCGACGGGCACGAGGCGTAGGAATAGCCGTAGGTCATCTTGTTGACGAACAGGAAATCGCCGATCAGCAGCGTATCCTTCATCGACCCGGATGGAATCCAGAACGGCTGAAAGAACAGGGTGCGGAAGATACCGGCGATCAGCAGCGCATAGACGATCGTCTTGATCGTCTCGACGATGGCATTGCCCTTTTTCTTTCCGGTGTCCGAGGCCATGTCCGAATTCTCCTGTGGGGGCGCTGCGCGCTTCATGGGCGCCGCGCCGCTGGGTGTCAAGGCAACGGCCGCGCCTCGATCACGACAAAGGCCTGTGCCCAGGGGTGGTCGTCGGTCAGGGTAACGTGCACGAGGGCCTCATGGCCCGCCGGCGTCATCTCGGCCAGCCGGTCGGCGGCCCAGCCCGTAAGGTGCATGCGCGGCTGGCCGGTGCCGAGGTTGGACACGCCCATGTCGCGCCACGCGATGCCCATGCGCAACCCCGTGCCCAGCGCCTTGGAACACGCCTCTTTCGCGGCCCACCGCTTGGCATAGGTGCCGGGCGTGTCGGCGCGCCGTTCGGCCTTGGCCTGCTCGATATCGGTGAACACGCGGGCGCGGAACCGGTCGCCGAAACGATCGAGCGTGCGCGCGATGCGCTCGATATTGGCCAGGTCGGTGCCGACGCCGAGGATCATCGGGCGGCTTTCGGCGCGGGATCACAGGTGAGAATACTGCACCCGAGTCCGGTCACTGTGCTCACGACCATTGCGTAGCTTTCCGAAAAGTCCGGCATTTCGGGAAGATGCTTCGTTGCTGCCGCCCACGCGGTCCCAGGACTATCGCGGATGGTGCGCCATACCGCAGCGCGGTCGGGCACTTCGATTCCGCAAACCTTGCCGGTGTCGATAGTAGTGTCGGTGTTGAAGGAACGATCAAGTTGATCGAGATCCTGCATGGTCTGGCAGGCTTCATTTATTTCCCAGGCGGTTCCGGCCACGATCACCCCGACTCCGACAACTGGCAGTGCCTCGCCGGCGATCGACGCCACGTTTCGGGCGGAGGTGACAGAAACTCTTTTCGCAATACGTTGGCTTGTGCGTGTGACCTGTTTACGGACAATTTTGCGCCGTGCCTTGGTGCGCGCGCGGACTGTCCCTTTCCAGCCAGCCGCTTCGACAGCCGATGACATGACATTGAAAACACCCGAGACCGTCACCGTAGCAATGTTCAGCGCGATCAAGGCGACCATAAACAGCAACAATATGCCGCGGGACAGGGACATCGCCCAGCGCACCGGCATGGAAATGTATTTGAATAAGCGTCCTATGGTCGTCCCCGTTGGTTTATCTGATCCTGTGGGCGGCTCCAGTTGTCATCTCCGCGCCTCATCCATAAGGCGGCGCATTTCGGCAATCGCGGGGCCCAGCCCGCGAAAGATCGCCTCGCCGATCAGGAAGTGGCCGATGTTGAGTTCCATGACCTGTGCCATGGCGGCGATGGGCGCGACCGTGTCATAGGTCAGGCCGTGGCCGGCGTGCACCTCAAGCCCCAGGTCGGCGGCCAGCGCGGCCATGTCTCGCAGGCGCTCAAGCTCGGCATCGCGCGCCTCAAAGCGCCCGTCGGCGTGGGCATCGCAATAGGCGCCGGTGTGCAGTTCGATCACCTGTGCGCCGATGCGGTGCGCCGCCTCGACCTGGGCGCGCTCAGCGGCGATGAAGATCGACACGCGGCAGCCCGCCTTGCGCAGGGGCGCGATGAAATGCGCCAGCCGGTTTTCCTCGCGCGCGACTTCCAGCCCGCCCTCGGTGGTGCGTTCCTCGCGCTTTTCGGGCACCAGGCACACGGCGTGGGGGCGATGGCGCAGGGCGATGGCCTGCATCTCGGCGGTGACGGCCATTTCCAGGTTGAGAGGTACCGAAAGCCCCTGCATCAGCCCGTCGATATCGGCGTCCGAGATATGGCGACGATCCTCGCGCAGGTGCGCGGTGATGCCGTCGGCGCCGGCCTCCTCGGCCAGCCTGGCGGCGCGCACCGGGTCGGGGTAGGCGCTGCCGCGCGCATTGCGCACGGTCGCCACGTGGTCGATGTTCACGCCAAGGCGCAGTTTTCCGTCGGGCTGCATCGTCGCCTCCTGTCACTCACCGCGCGCTGCCGGCCCGTTGCCCGGCCCTGTGTCCGGGACGCGGCGGGCGGTTTTCCTGCGCGCCTCGATCTTTGCCATGATCTTTTTCGCGCGCCGTTTCTGATAGGCGCGGATGATCGGCACCGCAACGTAGTACGATGCCACCGCGGCGGCTAGTCCGGGGATGATGCCGCCCACGAGGTAGGGAAAGAACACCTCGTTGTAGAACACCGACAGCCCGTGCCAATCGGCCGGTCGGCCCAGATAAAGCGCGCGGATATTGCCCACGAGGCTGGTGCCGGCGTCGACGAACTTGCCACCGAGAGAGCGATGCACGTCTTCTTCGACGCCACCGGTGCCGAACCCGAGCAGGAAATATCCGCTTTTCATCGCCACCGCGCCAATCGGCACATAGGTCAGGGGATTGCCTGCGAAAGTGCCCAACAGCGCCGCAAGGATGTTGCCCTGCATCAGCCGCGCCAGAAGCGCCGCGATGATGAAATGCAGCCCGTAGAACGGCGTGAAAGCGGTGAAAACGCCCGCGGCCATACCGCGCGCGATGCGTTCGGGCGAGCCGGGCAAACGGTTCAGCCGGTGCTTGACGTAATGAAAGGCGCGTGTCCAGCCGCCCTTGGGATAGACGAAATCCAGCGCGATCTTCCAGATAGGCCGCCTGTCTCGCCGCTTGAACACCAAGGGCCGCCCCCTTTCCCGCTATTGCCCGCCCGGGGCGCCGGCCCGGTTCGGGTCGCGATGGCGCCGTACGGCAGCGACATCGCTTTCTGCCTCGATCGCCGAGGTCACCGTGTGCAGGTGCTCGGCATCACGCAGGTCGACATCGACCAGCACGCGATAGAAATCGGGTTTGCGGTCGAGAAACTCAAGGTCTGAAATGTTGGCTCTCTGCTCGCCGATCAGTGTGCAGATACGGCCCAGCACCCCGGCGTCGTTGCGGATGGTGACATCCAGCGTCGCGGTGTGGATGGGTGGGTGCTTGCCCGACTGCCAGTGCAAATCCAGCCAGCGTTCGGGCTGATCCTCGAAGCGGGCCAGCGCCTCGCAGTCGATGGCGTGAACGACCACACCCTTGCCGCGATAAGTGATGCCGACGATCCGCTCACCCGGCAGCGGCCGGCAGCACCGGGCACGGTTGTAGGTCTGGTCGGGCGCCAGCCCGATCACCGCGCGGCGGGTATCGACGGTATCGCTGTCGTCGTCGCTGAGGTCCGGATAGACCGCGCGGACCACCTCGTTGGCCGTAAGCTCGGCACTGCCCAGCCGCGCCAGCACCTCGTCGCGACCCTCCAGCCGCAGGTGTCGGGCCGCTGTTTCCAGCACCTTGTCGGTGGCTTTCTTGCCGACATGCTCGAAGGCCGAGCGGGCCAGTTCCCGGCCCAGGCGGATGAAGCGGCCGCGGTCGACCTCGCGCAGGGCGCGGCGGATCGCCGACTTGGCCTTGCCGGTGGTGGCGATGTCCAGCCAGGTCGCCTGCGGCTGCTGGCCCTCGGCGGTGATGATCTCGACCGACTGGCCGTTCTTGAGCCGCGTCCACAGCGGCACGCGCATGCCGTCGACCTTGGCGCCGACGCAGGCATGGCCGATGCGCGTGTGGATGGCATAGCCGAAGTCGATCGGCGTCGCCCCGCGCGGCAGCTTCACCACGTCGCCCTTGGGGGTGAAGCAGAACACCTTGTCGGAATACATCTCCAGCTTGACCGCTTCGAGAAAATCCTCGTGATCCTCCTCGGCGCCCATCTGTTCGGTCAGCGACGACAGCCAGCGCGCCGGGTCAACGGCAAAGGGGTTCTCGCTGCGCACGCCATCCTTGTAGGACCAGTGCGCGGCGACCCCGGTTTCGGCCACGTCGTGCATCTTCTGGGTGCGGATCTGCACCTCGACGCGCTTGCCATCGCGCCCCGACACGGTGGTGTGGATGGAGCGATAGCCGTTCGACTTGGGCTGGCTGATGTAATCCTTGAAGCGCCCCGGCACCGCGCGCCAGCGCTGGTGGATCGCGCCCAGCGCGCGGTAGCAGTCGTTCTCGGTCTCGGTGATGACGCGAAAGCCGTAGATGTCCGACAGGCGGGAGAACCCCATCTCCTTTTCCTGCATCTTGCGCCAGATCGAATAGGGCTTCTTGGCACGGCCGAATACCTGCGCCTCGATTCCGGCCTTTTCCAGCTCGGCGCGCATGTCGCCGGTGATCCGGTGGATGACGTCGCCGGCCTCTTTCTGAAGCGTGATGAAGCGACGGATGATGCTGGCGCGGCCCTCGGGGTTGAGCACCTTGAAGGCCAGGTCCTCAAGTTCGTCACGCATCCACTGCATGCCCATGCGCCCGGCCAGCGGCGCGAAGATATCCATCGTTTCGCGCGCCTTCTGGACCTGCTTCTCGGGTCGCATCGAGCGGATCGTGCGCATGTTGTGCAGCCGGTCGGCGAGCTTCACCAGGATCACCCGCAGATCGCGCGACATGGCCATGAACAGCTTGCGGAAGTTCTCGGCCTGCTTGGTCTCGGAACTGGACAGTTGCAGGTTGGTCAGCTTGGTGACGCCGTCGACCAGGTCGGCGATCTCGGTGCCGAAACGCTCGGCCACCACCGGGTAGGATGCCTTGGTATCCTCGATCGTGTCGTGCAGCAGCGCGGTGATGATGGTGGCGTCGTCGAGCCGCTGCTCGGTCAGGATCGCCGCCACCGCCACCGGGTGGCTGAAATAGGGTTCGCCCGAATGGCGCGTCTGCCCCTCGTGCATGTGCGCACCGTAATCATAGGCAGCGCGAATCAGCGCCTCGTCGGTCTTGGGATTATACAGGCGCACCAGCGCGACCAGATCGTCGACCGCGATCATCCCACCTGCATCCTGCGCCGGCCGGTCAAGGGCTTCAGCCCTGCCCTTGCGCTTCCATCAGCGCGCGCAGCAGCTTTTCCTCCGACATGTCGTCCTCGGCCGGCTTGTCGGGTTCGCCGCCGCCCATCAGCAGCGACATCGAGTCGTCTTCGGGCTCGTCAACCTCGATCTGCTGCTGGTTTTCCTCGATCAGGCGCTCGCGCAGATCATCGGCCGATTGCGTCTCTTCGGCGATCTCACGCAGTGCCACGACCGGGTTCTTGTCGTTGTCGCGCTCCACCGTCAGCGGCGCACCGGCTGAAATCTCGCGCGCGCGATGGGCGGCCAGCAGTACCAGTTCGAACCGGTTCGGCACTTTGTCGACGCAATCTTCAACGGTAACGCGGGCCATCGGGCACTCCAATCAATCGGTCGTGGCGAATTCTCAGGGAAGCGGTGTCTTATAAGGGATCGCGGCGTGATTCAAGCGCCTATTCAAGCGCTACGACCGCGGCCAGATCGGCCATCGGCAATGCATCGCGCATCTGTGCGACGCTTTTGCCCAGAACCGGGTGAATCCAGCCTCCGGCCACCTCGGCCAGCGGCACCAGCACGAAGGCGCGGTCCTGCAGGCGCGGGTGCGGCAATATCAGCGCCTCGGGCGCGGTGCGGCGCTGCGCGTCGGCGTCCAGAGCGCGCCAGCGCTCATATGTGGCCAGGTCGGGCAACACCTGGTCATCCACCGCGATCAGGTCCAGGTCGAGGGTGCGCATGCCCCAGCGGTGCTGTCGCGCGCGCCCGAACGCGGCCTCGATTGCGTGCAGCCGCTCAAGCATCGCCCGCGGCCCCGGCCCGCCAGCCACGGCGATGGCGGCGTTCACGTAATCCGGCCCGGCGCCGGGCGGAAAGCATGGCGTGCGGTAGAAGCGGCTTGTCGCGCGGATATCGAGCCCACCGGCGCGCATTGCCTCCAGCGCCGCGCGCAGCGTTTGTTCGGGCGCGCCGGCGTCGGATGGCATGTTGCTGCCCAGCGCGATCAGCGAAAGTTGATCCATTTTGTATCCGCCCTATCCTTTTTACCGTATAGTGGTGGTTGAAGGTCTCGGCCGCGCGTCTTAATTTGCGCAGCAGGCCTCGCTCCGCCCCAACTTCCATACACTCACGGACCCCGGGGGCGAAGGTACAAACCGGAAAGGTATTTCATGTTTTACAAGGACGAACGGCTTGCGCTGTTCATTGATGGATCGAACATCTATGCCGCCGCGCGCGCGCTGGGGTTCGATATCGACTACAAGTTGCTGCGACAGGAATTCATGCGTCGCGGCAAACTCCTGCGGGCGTTCTATTACACCGCGCTGCTGGAGAACGATGAATACTCGCCGATCCGGCCGCTGGTGGACTGGCTGCACTACAACGGCTTTTCCATGGTCACCAAGCCGGCCAAGGAATACACCGACAGCCAGGGCCGCCGCAAGGTCAAGGGCAACATGGACATCGAGCTGACGATCGACGCCATGGAACTGGCGCCGCATGTCGAGCACATCGTGCTGTTCTCGGGCGACGGTGATTTCCGGCCGCTGGTCGAAAGCCTGCAGCGGCAGGGGGTGCGCGTGTCGGTCGTTTCGACCATCCGCAGCCAGCCACCGATGATCGCCGACGAGTTGCGCCGCCAGGCCGACAACTTCATCGAACTCGACGAGCTGCGCGAAGTAATTGGCCGTCCGCCGCGCGAGGCACCCGCCACGCGTCAGCGCGAAGAAGATGTCGCCGACTGATCGCGCCACGCTGCGCCACCATGACCGGGCAGGGCCGGGGCGTGCTGCCCCGGCCTTTGTCTTGCGCGCCGCTGCTTCGCGCAGCAACCGGTGACCGCCATGCTGGGCGACGTGGCGCAACTGGGCATGCTGTTCGCCGCAGCCTTCGGCGCCGCCACGGTCTTGCCGTTCCAATCCGAGGTGGTGTTCGTTGCCTTGCAGGTGGCGGGGAAGCTGTCGCCGGGGCTGCTGATCGCGGTGGCCAGCGTCGGCAACGTGCTGGGGGCGCTGGTCAACTACCTGATGGGGCTGTGGATCGAGCATTTCCGCTATCGCCGCTGGTTTCCCGTGAACGCCGCGCAACTGGCCCGCGCGCAACGTTGGTATGCCCGTTGGGGGGTGTGGACGCTGCTGCTGAGCTGGGCGCCGCTGGGCGACGGTTTCACCGTCATCGCGGGGGTGATGCGCACCCACTGGCTGGTGTTCCTGGTGCTGGTCACGATCGCCAAGACCGGCCGCTATGCGGTGCTGGCCTGGCTGACGGCACGCGCCGCCGGGGCCGGCTGAAACGACCAGGGCGGCGGGATTGATCCGCCCGTGGCAAGGCGCTAAAGCGGCGCGCATGACTCAGGACAAGCACCCCACAGGCGCGCCGTGGCGCAACTTCTACGGCCGGTTCAAGGGCAAGCCGCTCAAGCCCGCGCAGGCGGCGTGGTTGCGCGAGGATCTCGATGCGCTCTCCCCCGGCCCGGTGGGCTGGGATGTGAACCCCGACCGCACGCCGCTGGACCTGCCGGCGCTGTTCGCAGAGCGCGACGTATGGCTTGAAATCGGCTTCGGCGGCGGCGAGCACCTCGTGCACCAGGCGCAGGCCAACCCGCAGGCGGGGCTCATTGGCTGCGAGCCGTTCATCAATGGCGTGGCGATGCTGCTGGGCAAGATCCGCAAGTCGGGGGTGGACAACATCCGCGTGCACCCCGGCGACGTGCGCGACCTGTTCGACGTGTTGCCCGATGCCAGCATAGCGCGTGCCTTCGTGCTTTACCCCGATCCGTGGCCGAAGGCGCGCCATAACAGGCGCCGCTTCGTCACGCCGGAACACCTGGAGCCGCTGGCACGCGTGCTCAGGCCCGGCGCCGAGGTCCGGCTGGCCACTGACATCCCCGATTACGTGCGCCAGACGCTTGTCGAGATGCCGCGCCACGGGTTCGAGTGGCTGGCCGAGCGCCCCGAAGACTGGCGCCAGCCCTGGGGCGACTGGATATCCACCCGCTACGAGCAAAAGGCCCTGCGCGAGGGCCGCGTACCGCACTACCTGACCTTCCGGCGACATGGCTGAGCCGGTACGGCGGGCCCGCCGCGACCCCGGTACTGGCCTGTTCGCCGGGA
Source organism: Sediminimonas sp. (assembly GCF_024637375.1). Taxonomy (GTDB): domain Bacteria; phylum Pseudomonadota; class Alphaproteobacteria; order Rhodobacterales; family Rhodobacteraceae; genus Sediminimonas. The sequence continues at coordinate 9,012 of NZ_JAGXFK010000045.1, forward strand.
ATCGAGCGTTACAACGCCGAGGTGGATGCCTTCCGCGCGGCCGGTGTGGTGTTTCCGAAGATCGGGATATCCTTCCGCGCCTATGGTTTTGGCACGATCGAGGCGCAGGTGCTGTCTGCCATTCTTCGGCTGATGATTCCGCTCTGACCTGCGCGACGCGCGCTATCGGGTCGACAATCGGAAAAGCGGGCGCCCTGATATGGGCTGCCCGGTGTCAAGTTGCCACGGCTGCCCGTGATCAGTGCACCGCCACCGGCGCCAGGTCGTTCTGGCGTGCCAGAACGAAGGCCATGCGCCGGTCGCCAACCAGGGCCAGTTGCTTGCCCTGCGCGTCGTGCACGGCGTAAAGCGTTTCGATCCCGCCTTCCACCTGTTCGCGGACCTCTTCGGGCAGGTCCGCCACCTGTACTGACCGGACGTAAACGATGCGATCGTCCTCGGCCGTGCCGCAATCATATTGCGTATTCATCTGGGTCACCCTTTGCTGATCTGGATCGTTTGAACAACCGTGTCGGAACGCGCGCGTTCAAGATCGACATGCAACAGGCCGTTTTCCAGCCGCGCCTGCCCGACCTCGACGCCGTCGGCCAACACGAAAGACCGCTGAAACTGCCGCCCCGCGATACCGCGGTGCAGGAATACACGATCCTCGCCATCCTCGCCTTGCCGGCCGCGAATGACCAGTTGCCGGTCCTCGACGGTGATCGACAGATCCTCCCGCGCGAAGCCGGCCACCGCCAGTGTGATGCGGTAGGAATGGTCTGATGTCTGTTCGATGTTGAAGGGCGGATAGCCCTCGTTACCCGACTTGGCGCTGCGTTCCAGCATTCGCTCAAGCTGCTCGAAACCCAACAGGTAGGGGTGCGACCCCAGGGAAAGCTTGCTCATCGACACGTCCTTTTCCAAGCGACAGTCCATATGGCGAGCCCCGTTGCGGCGACCCGCGTCTGTATTGAATATGGGTCCGCGCCCCCAGTCGCGCAAGAGCTTTGCCAATCGGCGGCTTTGCAGTATCCTTGGGGCCCCGCACGAGAAATGGAATCATCCGTCATGAATGCCCAGACAGACATTTCCATGAAATCCGACGAGGTTCTGCGCGTCGAACTGGAAGTGTTCCGTCGCGAGCACCGCGACCTTGACGAGGCGATCCGTGCGCTGACGGAAAAGGCCACCGGCGACCAGCTGACGATCCAGCGCCTCAAGAAGAAGAAGCTGCAACTCAAGGACCTGATCGCGCGCATCGAGGACCGTTTGCTGCCCGACATCATTGCGTAGCCCCCCCGCTGGGGTATAGTGCGCGCGCAAAGGAAAAGGGGCGCGGGCACGGCATGGAACAGCAACAGCAGACAGCCCTGGTCGGCATCGTCATGGGCAGCCAGTCCGACTGGGCCACGATGAAAGAGGCCGCGGCGATCCTGGACACCCTGGGCGTGGTGCACGAGGCGCGCATCGTCTCGGCCCACCGCACGCCCGACCGGCTGTGGGAATATGGCCGCACGGCCCTGGATCGTGGCCTGCGCGTGATCATCGCGGGCGCCGGGGGCGCTGCGCACCTGCCGGGCATGATGGCATCGAAAACGCGACTTCCGGTGATCGGCGTGCCGGTGCAGAGCCGTGCGCTTTCAGGCGTCGACAGCCTCTATTCCATCGTCCAGATGCCGCGTGGTTTTCCCGTGGCCACGATGGCGATCGGCGCTGCCGGCGCGGCCAATGCCGGGCTGATGGCAGCGCAGATATTGGCGCTGGACGACGCCGGTCTCGCCGCGCGGCTGGAGGCATGGCGCGCCGAACTGTCGGCCTCGATCCCGCAGGAGCCGCAAGATGACTGATCCCCTGGCCCCCGGTGCAACCATCGGCATTCTGGGCGGCGGGCAACTGGGCCGCATGCTGTCTGTTGCCGCCGCACGCCTTGGCTTCAGAACCTGCGTGTTCGACCCCGGCGACGACTGCCCAGCCAGCCATGTCGCCCACACGCATTTCCGTGCCGGCTATGACGATTCCGATGCGCTGCGCCGCTTCGGCGAGGCCGTTGATGTCATCACCTACGAGTTCGAGAACATCCCCACCGCGGCGCTCGACCTGCTGGAGGGGCTGCGCCCCATCAGCCCGAGCCGCCGCGCGCTGGCGGTGAGCCAGGACCGGCTAACCGAGAAGGCGTTCCTGGGCGAACAGGGGGTGCAAACCGCCCCCTTCGCCGCCGTCGACGACGAAGAAGACCTTGCCGAGGCGCTGATGGAAATCGGCACGCCCGCGATCCTGAAAACCCGCCGCTTCGGCTATGACGGCAAGGGCCAGTCGCGGATCATGGAACTGACAGAGGCCGACCAGGCGCTGGCCGACATGGCCGGTGCGCCGGCGATCCTGGAGGGGCTGGTGGAGTTCAGCGCCGAGGTATCGGTGATCGCGGCTCGGGGCCTGGATGGAGCGGTCGCCTGTTTCGACCCCGGCGAGAACGTGCACGAGGACGGCATCCTGCGAAGCACCACCGTTCCCGCGCGCCTGAGCGCCGCACAGCGCAGCGACGCGGTGCTGCTGGCCGCCAACGTCATGAACGCGCTGAACTACGTGGGCGTGATGGGGGTGGAGCTGTTCGTCACGTCCGGCGGCCTGCTGGTCAACGAGATCGCGCCGCGGGTGCATAACTCCGGCCACTGGACGCAGCAGGGCTGCGCCGTGGACCAGTTCGAACAGCATATCCGCGCCATCGCGGGCTGGTCGCTGGGCGACGGCGAGCGCTATGCCGACGTGGTGATGGAAAACCTGATCGGTGACGACATCGCGCGCGTGCCGCAGATCGCGCGCGAGCCGGGCGCCGCGCTGCACCTTTACGGCAAGGCCGAGGCCCGGCCGGGCCGCAAGATGGGCCATGTCAACCGCGTGACCGCCGCCGGTTCCGGCGCGTCGCTCCCGCGCCGCGGTTGATGCGGGGGCGCGCGCCATGATCGTCAGCCCGTCGCTTGGTTTGCTCTACATCAAACCCCGCAAGGTGGCGGGGTCATCGGTGGAACTGGCACTGTCGCCGCTGTTGGCGCCGGGCGACATGGCCACGCCGGTGAACGGCCAGGAGGAAGCGGCGCGCGACGTCGCGCCGGGGGTGCGGATCGGGCGCATCTCGGGGCGCGGGCCGCTGAAGCTGCGCGATCATTCGCCGCTGCGCCGCGCGGTGGTGGTGCTGGGGTCTGGGATACTCGATTTCCACATCGTCACGACCGAGCGCAACCCCTGGGACAGGGCGGTATCGCAGTTCTTCTGGTCGACGCGCGGCACTGACATGAAAAACCGCCCGTTCGCGGCGCAGAAACGCGCGTTCGCCGACTACGTGCGCCGCTGGGGGCCGGTGACATGGCTGGACCGCGTCTATGGCCGCAAGCGCCAGCGCAGCCTCAGCAGCATCGACATGTACACGTTGCGCGGCAAGGTGATGGCCGACCGGGTGCTGTTCTACGAGACATTGTCGGACGACCTTGCCGCCCTGGGCCGGCACCTGGGGCGCCAGGCATCGTTGCCCGATCTGCGCGCCAAGTCGGGTATCCGGCCGGCAGGCGGCCCGGCCTGGCCCGAATTCTACACCCCCGAGCTGCGCGATTTCGTGGGCGAAATCTGCGCCCGCGAGATCGCAACCTTCGGCTATGCCTTCGATCCCGACACGCGCCCGCACTTCACGCCGCAACGGTGAATGCGCGCCAGGGCCGCTGCCGGGATTTCAAGTGCCGCCCCCCTGCGCCGCCTTGACGAAGGCGCGCATCAGATCGGCGTCTTTCTGCCCCGGTGCGGTCTCGACGCCCGAAGACACATCCACCTGCCGCGCGCCGGTACGCGCGATCGCCTCGGCCACGTTGCCCGGCGTCAGCCCCCCGGCCAGCATCCATGGCACCGGCCAGCGCCGCCCGGCGATCAGCCGCCAGTCGAAGGACAGCCCGTTGCCGCCCGGCAGCGCCGCCCCCGGCGCCGGCTTGGCGTCCACCAGCAGTTGGTCGGCAACCCTGGCGTAGGTGTCGAGCGCCGGCAGATCGTCGGCGCCGGCGACGCCCACGGCCTTCATCACCGGCAGGCCATGGCGGGCGCGGATCGCGGCGACGCGCGCGGGCGATTCGGCCCCGTGCAGTTGCAACATGTCCAGCGGCACCCGGGCGGTGATCTCGTCCAACTCGTCATCCGTGGCGTCAACGCACAGCGCAACCTTGGCCAGCCCCGGCGGGGTATCGAGCGCCAGCGCGCGCGCCGCTTCGGGCGTCAGGTGCCGTGGCGAGCGCGCATAGAACACGAAACCGCAGTATGCAGCCCCCGCGGCAACCGCGGCCGCAACGTGTTCGGGCCGCGTCAGCCCGCAGAACTTGACCGCAATCGGGGATGTCATTGCGAACCGTCCGTCATGCCTGGCGCTGGCCCCGGCGCCAGATCAGCCAACGTCGTCGAGCAGCGCGAGAACCTCGTCCTTGTTCTTGTCGCGCTGACCCTTCACATGCTTGAGTTCGCGCTGCATCGCGGTCACCTCGCGCGCTTTGCGCGCGGCCTCGGCGCGATGCTTGTGCTCGCGCAGCCATTCCCAGACGAAGCCGATCAGCAGCCCTGCCACGATGCCCGCGAAGATCACCACGTAAAGCGGCACGTCGATGGCCAGCGGCAGCCCCGCGAAACCGGCCAGCGTATCGGGCAGCAGCCTGAGCGTGACCACCCCGCGATTGGCCAGCGCCACGGTGATCAGCACCACCGCCAGCGCGGCGACAAGGGCATAACGGACATAACGCATCAAGCAGGCCTCACTTTTCGTTCAAACGCTCGCGCAGCAGCTTGCCGGTCTTGAAGAACGGCACATGCTTTTCCTCGACCTGCACCGCTTCGCCGGTGCGCGGGTTGCGGCCGATGCGCGCGTCCCGGTGTTTGACGGAAAAGGCGCCGAAACCGCGCAGTTCCACGCGATCGCCCCGCGCCATGGCGGCGGTTATTTCCTCAAAGATCGTGTTCACGATCCTTTCAACGTCCCGCTGGTACAGGTGCGGGTTTTCATCCGCGATTCGCTGGATCAGTTCCGATCTGATCATCGACCATCCCCCCGGGGTTGTTTTTGGCCGCGTTCATGGCCTTTTCGGTTCGGCGACAGGCGCGACAATAACCGCGATCGCGCATCAGGGCGAGGCCCCATATTGACGCTTGATCCATTTCTTGCCGATTCAGAGAGGCATTTCAAGGCGCGGCGCCGCACGCACGCCGGATGCCGCGCGTCTCGCCCGGGGTCCGCCGGGGCCGATTCGCCCCGGACGCAAGCGGCCCCGCCCCTTTCGGAGACGGGGCCGCAAGGCCATTCCATGAAGGGCAGGCCGGGTTTACTTGTCGTCCTCGCCCTTGAGCGCGGCACCCAGGATATCGCCCAGCGAGGCACCGGAATCGGAGTTTCCGTATTGTTGGACGGCTTCCTTTTCCTCGGCGATCTCGCGTGCCTTGATGCTCAGCCCGAGGCGGCGCGACTTGGCGTCGACGTTGGTGACGCGCACATCGACCTTGTCACCCACCGAGAACCGCTCGGGGCGCTGCTCGGCGCGGTCGCGGCTGAGGTCGGAGCGGCGAATGAAGCTTTTCATGCCCTCGTATTCCACCTCGACGCCGCCATCTTCGATTGCGGTGACCACAACGGTGATGACCGAGCCGCGCTTGACGCCGCCGATCGCCTCGGAGAACTTGTCGCCGCCCAGTGCCTTGATCGACAACGAGATGCGCTCCTTCTCGGTATCGGTGTCCAGCACCACGGCCTGCACCACGTCGCCCTTGTGGTAGTTCTGGATCGCCTCTTCGCCACGTTCGTCCCAGCTGATGTCGCTGAGGTGAACCATGCCGTCGATATCGCCTTCCAGGCCGATGAACAGGCCGAACTCGGTGATGTTCTTGACCTCGCCCTCGACCTCGGTGCCAGGCGGGTGCGACTCGGCAAAGACTTCCCACGGGTTGCGCTGCGTCTGCTTGAGCCCGAGGCTCACGCGGCGCTTGGCCGGGTCGATATCGAGCACCATGACCTCGACCTCCTGGCTGGTCGAGACGATCTTGCCGGGATGCACGTTCTTCTTGGTCCACGACATCTCGCTGACATGGACCAGCCCCTCGATCCCCGGTTCCAGCTCCACGAAGGCGCCGTAATCGGTGATGTTGGTGACGCGACCGGTATGCACGGTGCCCAGCGGGTACTTGATCGCGACCATGTCCCAGGGGTCTTCCTGGAGCTGCTTCATGCCAAGGCTGATGCGGTGCGTTTCCTTGTTGATCTTGATGACCTGCACGTTGATCGTCTCGCCGATCGAGACGATCTCCGAGGGGTGGTTGACCCGGCGCCAGGCCATGTCGGTGACGTGCAGCAGCCCGTCAACACCGCCCAGATCGACGAAGGCGCCGTAGTCGGTGATGTTCTTGACCACGCCTTCCACGGTTTGCCCTTCGGTCAGGTTGGCGATCACCTCGGCGCGCTGTTCGGCGCGGCTTTCTTCCAGGATGGCGCGGCGCGAGACCACGATGTTGCCGCGGCGGCGGTCCATTTTCAGGATCTGGAAGGGCTGCTTGAGACCCATCAACGGGCCGGCGTCGCGGACCGGGCGCACATCGACCTGGCTGCCGGGCAGGAAGGCCACGGCGCCGCCCAGATCGACGGTGAAGCCACCCTTCACGCGTCCGAAGATGGCGCCCTCGACGCGCTCCTCGTCGGCGTAGGCTTTCTCCAGACGGTCCCACGCGGCCTCGCGCCGGGCCATTTCGTGGCTGATGACGGCCTCGCCGCGCGCGTTCTCTGCGGCGCGCAGGTAAACCTCGACCTCGTCACCGACCGAAATGTCGGGCTCTTCGCCGGGGTTCGCGAATTCCTTGAGATCGACGCGGCCTTCCATCTTGTAGCCGACGTCGATGATGGCCTGGCCCGCCTCGACGGCGATGACCTTGCCCTTGACGACCGTGCCCTCCTGGGGCGTGTCCATTTCGAGGCTTTCGTTAAGGAGGGCCTCGAAGTCCTCCATGGATGCGTTCTGAGCCATGTGGTGTTACGGTTTCCTATTCATTACGTCTGTTTCCGGCCGCGCGGTTGTCTCCGCCGGTCTTGGGGTTTGGTCATTCGGCCGCCGCAAAACGAAAGAGGGCCGGTTGCGTCCGACCCTGCCTGTGCCCTTTGGTCTTGCGGCTTCTTGCGCCCGTCTCGACGCGGGGGCTTATACTGGGCGCACGCGCATCAATCAAGCCCAAGCTTTGCGGGCTCTTGCGCGCGGGCGTGGCGCAAGGCACCGGCGCTCAGCCAGCCCCCGGCGCGCCGGCCTTCTCGACCGCCGCGACGGCGTGTGCCACCGCCTCGTCGATGCTCAGATCCGAGGTGTCCAGCACCAGCGCATCGGCGGCAGGTTTCAGGGGTGCGTCGCTGCGCTCCGTGTCGCGGGCGTCGCGCTCGCGCACGTCGGCGAGCACCGCGTCGTAGCTGGCCGTGCTGCCCGCCTCGCGCAGCTCCAGCCAGCGGCGGTGTGCGCGCACCTCGGCGCTGGCGGTGACGAACAGCTTGGCCTCGGCATCGGGGCAGATCACCGTGCCGATGTCGCGCCCGTCCAGCACCGCGCCACCGGCGCGGCGGGCAAAGGCGCGCTGGAAATCGACCAGCGCCGCGCGCACCTCGGGGATGGCGGCGACGCGGCTGGCGGCCTGCCCTGCTTCGGCGGTGCGCAGCCCGTCGGCTTCGAGGTCCGCGGCGACGAGGCCCTGCGCCGCCGCCACCGGGTCGGCGCCGTCCAGAACCTTGCGCCCGACCGCGCGGTAAAGCAGCCCTGTATCCAGGTGCGCCAACCCGAACCGTGCCGCCACCGCGCGGCCGATGGTGCCCTTGCCGGCTGCCGCCGGCCCGTCGATCGCGATCGCGAAGCTCATTTCGTTCCTCCGTTCCAGCGCCGCCACAGCGCCACGGCGACCGCGCCCAGCACAAGCGTTATCGCCACCGCGTCGGCGGCCGATTTGGCGACCGTCCAGACCCCGGCGCGCGTCACCATCTCGGGGGTGATACCCTGGGCGCCGGCGCGCAACAGCGCCGCGACGGCCGCGTTTTCGAGGTAGTCGAACACCGCGCCGGCCACCGCCACCAGGCTGCCCGCCCGCGCCAGCAGCAGCCACCGCGGCGCCAGCAACAGGTGCAACGCCAGGATCAGTGACAGCGCCAGCAGCGCCGGAAACGTCGTGTCCAGCCAGTGCTGCACGATCAGGTAGGTCTCGCGCCCCTCGGCGTTGAGCACCGCAAGGTAGGCGCGTGCCTCGTGAAACCCATACCCGAACGGCCGCAGATCGAAAAGCGGCAGCCCGTCCGCGGCGGCCATCAGGCGCGGGGTCGTCCACAGCGCCATCGCCAGGTAATTGGCCAGCATCAGCGCCAGCACCGCAAGGAAAACCCGCCGCATGGCTTCAGCCCTCCGCGCGGCGGATGCAGGCGCCCAGCCCGGTCATCAGCGGTTCGAAAACCGGGAACGAGGTGGCGATCGGCGCGCCGTCGTCGACGCGCATCGGCGCCCGGCTGGCCAGCCCCAGCACCAGCAGCGACATGGCGATGCGGTGATCAAGGCGGCTGGCCGCCTGCGCGCCGCCCGGCACGCCGCCGGCGCCGCGCCCGTGCACCACCCACCAGTCGGGGCCGTCCTCGACCTCGACGCCGGCGGCGCGCAGCCCATCGGCCATGGCCGCGATGCGGTCGCTTTCCTTGACGCGCAATTCGCCGACCCCGCGCATGGCCGTCGGCCCTTCGGCAAAGGCCGCCACGACCGACAGGACAGGGTATTCGTCGATCATGCTGGCGGCGCGTTCGGGCGGCACCTCGACGCCTTTCAGGTCCGGCGAAAAGCGCGCGCGCAGGTCGGCGACCGGCTCGCCACCTTCGTCGCGCATGGTTTCAAAGGTCAAATCGGCGCCCATCTCGCGCAGCGTGTCGAACAGCCCCGCCCGCGTCGCGTTGAGCCCGATACCGGGCACCAGCACATCCGATCCGGGCACGATCAGCGCCGCGCAAACGGGAAAGGCCGCCGAGGAGGGGTCGCGCGGTACCGCGATGGTCTGCGGGCGCAGCTCGGGCCGGCCGGTCAGGGCGATCTCGTGCCCCTCGTCGGTGGGACGGGTGACGATCTCGGCGCCGAACCCCGCCAGCATGCGTTCGGTATGGTCGCGCGTCGCCTCGGCCTCGATCACCACGGTTTCGCCCGGCGCGTTCAGCCCCGCCAGCAGGATCGCCGATTTCACCTGCGCCGAGGGCACCGGCACCGCGTAGCGCACCGGCACCGGGTCGGCCGCGCCGATGATGGTCATCGGCAGGCGCCCCCCGGCGCGGCCCACCGCGCGCGCCCCGAACAGGGCCAGCGGGTCGGTCACCCGCGCCATCGGGCGGCTGTTGAGGCTGGCATCGCCGGTGAACGTGGCAGTGATGGGCGAAGTGGCCATCGCCCCCATGATCAGCCGCACGCCGGTGCCGGAATTGCCACAGTCGACAACCTGCGCCGGTTCGGCGAAGCCGCCAACGCCGACGCCGTGCACATGCCAGGTGCCGTCATCGTCGCGTACGACTTCGGCGCCGAAGGCGCGCATCGCCCGGCCGGTATCAAGCACGTCCTCGCCCTCCAGCAGGCCGGTGATGCGGGTGTGCCCCACCGCCAGCGCGCCCAGGATAAGCGCCCGGTGCGAGATCGACTTGTCGCCGGGCACATGTGCCGTGCCCCGTAGCGGCCCCCGCGCGGTCGAGATCATCGGGATGGGGGCGGAATGGCCGGACATGGGCGCACCTTTCGGGAATATCGTTGCGCCGCCTGATAGCAAGGCCGCGCGCCGGCGTCCATCGTCAGCGGCGCCGCCCGAAGGCCCGCGCCATCGGGAGGATCATCCGGGATCAGCCCGCCGGCAAAGGCCCGAGGGGCGGCGTTCTCCTACCGTTTGAGCGCCTCCACCTCGCGGCGCAGGGCACGCAACTCGGCAATGATCTCGTCGTGGTGGCCCTGGCTTTCCGCGATGACGTGCTCGGCCTCTTCGGTGTCCTCGGCCTCGTGCTGGCGCTGGATGGCATCCACCACGATACCGATGAACAGGTTGAGAACCGTGAACGAGGTCACCAGGATGAAGGGCACAAAATACGCCCAGGCAAGCGGGTAAACCTCCATCACCGGGCGCACGATGCCCATCGACCAGCTTTCCAGAGTCATGATCTGGAACAGGCTGTAGAGCGACGCGCCGATGGTGCCGAACCATTCGGGAAAGGCGGCGCCGAACATCTTGGTCGCGATCACCGCGAAGATGTAGAACACCAGCAGCAACAGCCCCAGAATCGACCCGATGCCGGGGATCGAGGTGACAAGCGCACCCACCACCCGGCGCATGGCCGGCACCGCCGAGATCAGCCGCAGCACCCGCAGGATGCGCAGCGCCCTGAGCGCCGACAGGCTGCCGGTGGCCGGGACCAGCGCGATGCCGACCACGACCGCGTCGAAGATGTTCCACGGGTCGCGGTGAAACCGGCCGCGGTAGACCACCAGCTTGGCCAGGATTTCCAGCGTGAACACGGTCAGGAACGCGGTATCCAGCGCCATCAGCAGCGGCCCGGCCACCGACATGACCGTGGGGCTGGTCTCCAGCCCCAGCGTGACCGCGTTGAGCGCGATCAGGACGATGATCGCGTTCTGGAAGTGCGCCGATTCCAGCACCGCCTGCACACGGCCCAGCAGGCCACCCTGTCGCGGCGGGATGCGGCGCAGGCCGGGTGTGTCGTCTTTGCTGTCGCGGGGGCGGGTCTGGCGGTCTTGTGGCATTGCGTCATTATCCGGTCACTTGGGGCGCGGCACGTAGATGGGGCGAAACGCGCCCCTGTGGAAGGGGCGCGACCGGCTTTTCCGGTCTCCCGCGGCTGAAATGCGCAAACGCCCCGCCGGTCGGGGCGGGGCGTTGGTACGCAACTGCCCTACGGATTGTACGCTCAGTAGGCGATGAGGCCCAGCTGTTCGAGCTTGAGCACGACCTGGTGGGCGCAGTTGTCGACCTCCAACCCTTCGGTGTCGACGACCAGCTCGGCGTTGTTGGGTTCTTCGTAAGGGTCTGAAATACCCGTGAATTCCTTGATCTTTCCCTCGCGCGCCAGCTTGTAGAGCCCCTTGCGGTCGCGGCGTTCGCATTCTTCCAGCGAGGTGGCGACATGCACCTCGACGAAGGCGCCGTATTGTTCAACCATCTCGCGCACCGCCCGCCGCGTCGCGGTATAGGGCGCGATCGGCGCGCAGATGGCGATGCCGCCGTTCTTGGTGATCTCGCTGGCGACATAGCCAATGCGCTTGATGTTAAGGTCGCGGTGTTCCTTGGAAAAGCCCAGCTCGGAACTGAGGTGCTTGCGTACCACGTCGCCGTCCAGCAGCGTGACGGGGCGACCACCCATTTCCATCAGCTTGACCATCAGCGCGTTGGCGATGGTCGATTTTCCCGACCCCGAAAGCCCGGTAAAGAACACGGTAAAGCCCTGTTTCGCCCGCGGCGGCGAGGTGCGGCGCAACTCCGTGACCACCTCGGGGAACGAGAACCATTCGGGAATTTCCAGCCCCTCGCGCAGGCGGCGCCGCAGCTCGGTGCCCGAGATGTTGAGGACGGTCACGCCGTCCTCGATCTCGTCGGCGGGCTCGTACTGGGCGCGTTCCTGCACATAGACCATGTGCTTGAAATCCACCATCTCGACGCCGATCTCGTCCTGGTATTTGCGAAACATTTCCTGTGCGTCGTAGGGGCCGTAGAAATCGTCGCCGGCCGAGTTCTTGCCCGGCCCGGCATGGTCGCGCCCGACGATGAAATGTGTGCAGCCATGGTTGGCGCGGATCAGGCCATGCCACACTGCCTCGCGCGGGCCGGCCATGCGCATGGCCAGGTTCAGCAGGCTCATTGACGTGGTCGAGCCGGGGTATTTGTCGATCACCGCCTCGTAGCAGCGCACGCGGGTGAAATGGTCGACGTCGCCGGGCTTGGTCATGCCCACGACCGGGTGGATCAGCAGGTTGGCCTGCGCTTCCTTGGCGGCGCGGAAGGTCAGTTCCTGGTGCGCGCGGTGCAGCGGGTTGCGCGTCTGGAAAGCGACGACGCGGCGCCAGCCCAGCTTGCGGAACATGGCGCGCAATTCGTTGGGCGTGTCGCGGCGGGCCTTGAAATCGTAATGCACGGGCTGCTGGATGCCGGTGACGGGGCCGCCCAGGTAGACCTTGCCGGCCTGGTGATGCAGATAGTTTACCGCCGGGTGCGCGACATCGTCGGCGCCGAATACCTGCGCCGCCTCGCGCGCCTTGTCGGGCGTCCAGCGGTCCGTCACTGTCATGGTGGCGAGGATCACGCCTTCCTGGTCGCGCAAGGCGATGTCCTGGCCCGGCTCGATGCTGGCGGCGAAATCCTCGGACACGTCCAGATTGATCGGCATCGGCCACAGCGTACCATCGGCCAGGCGCATGGTGTCGACGACGCTGTCGTAGTCGGCCTCGCCCAGGAACCCCTTGAGCGGGTTGAACCCGCCGTTCATCAGCAGTTCCAGATCGCAGGTCTGGCGCGGCGTCAGATCCCAACTGACCAGGTTGCCGGCCTCATGCTTGAGTTTCTGTGCGGAATCGTAGGAGACGTAGAGTTCGGTGATCGGTGTCAAATTGGACATGGGCATCTGCATATTCTCGTCTTGTTTCAATGCGGGACAGGGCCGTGGTGCGCGCCCGGAGTCGGGCGCGACCTAGACCGCTGCCAGTGCGAAATTCAAGCGGAGTTTCCTGTCGCGGTGCATTTCGGGCGGATGTGACGCCGTTTTGCCGCCAGGGCCAAAGCTTTCCCGCATGGGCGTCGCGATCGCGAACACCGGTCTTCGACACTGTCGCGCGCCGCCCGGCAGGCAGGGGTCAGTCGTCTTGCGTGGCCAGGAACCGCTCGGCATCCAGTGCCGCCATGCAGCCCATCCCGGCCGAGGTTACGGCCTGCCGGTACTTGTCGTCGGTCAGATCGCCAGCCGCGAAGACGCCGGGCACCGAGGTTTCGGTGCTGCCGGGGCGGACCTTGACATAGCCGCCTTCTTTCATTTCCAGCCGGTCCTTGACCAGTTCGTTGGCGGGCGCGTGGCCGATGGCGATGAACACGCCCTTGCAGGGAATCTCGTGTGTCTCGCCCGTCTCGACATGGCGCACGCGCACACCGGTCACGCCCTTGGGGTTGTCGTCGCCCAGCACCTCGTCAAGCTGGTGGAACCACAGCGGCTCGATCTTGGGGTTCTTTTTCAGCCGGTCCTGCAGGATCATCTCGGCGCGCAACTCGTCCCGGCGGTGGATCAGCGTCACCTTGCTTGCGAAATTCGTCAGGAACAGCGCCTCTTCCACGGCGGTGTTGCCGCCACCCACGACGACGATTTCCTCGCCGCGGTAGAAGAAGCCGTCGCAGGTGGCGCAGGCCGACACGCCGAAGCCCTTGAACGCCTCTTCCGACGGCAGGCCCAGCCATCTGGCCCGCGCGCCGGTGGCCAGGATCACCGCGTCGGCGGTGTAGGTGGTGCCGCTGTCGCTCTGGGCGGTGAAGGGGCGGTTGTCGATGTCGAGATCGGTGATGATGTCGGTGGCCACGTCGCACCCCATGGCCTTGGCGTGGGCCTCCATTCGCAGCATCAGGTCGGGGCCCTGCACCTCGACGTCGCCGGGCCAGTTCTCGACCTCGGTGGTGGTGGTAAGCTGGCCGCCCGGTTCAATCCCCTGCACCAGCACCGGTTCCAGCATGGCGCGGCTGGCATAGATGGCGGCGGTATACCCCGCCGGCCCCGAGCCGATGATCAGAGCCCTGGTGTGTCGTGTTTCGGTCATGGCGCGCCCTCCGGGAATGTGTGGCCGATCTGCGGCAAACGGGTTGCACCCGCCTGTGTCGCGGCGGATATAACCGCGGCGGCGGCACTCTGGAACCCCCAGCGGGCGCAGGGTGCGAATAAGCCGCGTCGTGATGGAATCGTGAAATGATCTTGCGTAGTTGCGAAAGAATATTGCGCGCGGCGGGCGCGGTGTTATAAGAATCACATTCCACCACAGGAGTCCCCGCGATGACCGTGTCCCGGCTCGACGAGATTGACCGCAAGATCCTGGCCGAGTTGCAGGCCGACGGGCGCATGACCAATGTCGAACTGGCGCGCCGGGTGGGGATCTCGGCGCCGCCGTGCCTGCGGCGGGTGCGGACGCTGGAAGAACAGGGCTATATCCGTGGATATCACGCGCAGGTCGATCCGCGTGCACTGGGCTTCGAGGTGCAGGTATTCGCCATGGTCGGCCTGCAAAGCCAGGCCGAGGCAGACCTGTCCGCGTTCGAGGCACGCTGCCGCGACTGGCCGCTTGTACGCGAGTGCCACATGCTCAACGGCGAGGTGGATTTCATCCTTAAATGCGTGGCGCCCGACCTGAGCACCTTCCAGAGTTTCCTGACCGAGGAACTGACCGCCGCCGATAACGTGGCCAGCGTCAAGACCTCGCTGGTCATCCGTGGCGCCAAGGACGAGCCCGGCGTACCGTTCGAGGTGCTGGAGGCGCGGTTGGGCCAGATGGCCTGAGCCCACCGGCCGGCGCCCCGAGAGATGCAGAAAAAAGGAAACCGCCCCGGCGCGGTTGCGCGCGGGGCGGTTTCCCGACGATTACCAAAGGTGGCACTGGTAATCTCTTGGCCGGGGCGGCAGCTTGCCCCGGCCCGGGGCGCTCAATGTGCTTCAGGCGCAGCGTGCGGCGGCTTGCGGCGCGCGGCGGCGCCCGATCATTTCGGCGCGGTGGCTGCCGCGTTGCCACGGCAGGGCGGCGGTTTCGGATTTCGCGACGGCGATCGCCGATTTCATCCAGCGGGGCTGTTTGCGCATTGGCTGCTCTCCTGCCTTGGTGCCCCTCGCAGAGGGGCGGTTTGCATAATCCCTGTTGTCCATACTGTCGCCGGGCAATGCGGCAACTTCGGGGCAGGATCAGGGTGATTTTGCACAGCGCCCTGCGCCGCGGTGGTCACAGCCGGATGGTCGAGATCAACCGCCCGTAATCGGCCTGCTTCTGGTGCGTGGCACGGCGGTAGGAATAAAACCGCTCGGCATCCGAGTAGGTGCAATGCCGCGTCCATTCGGCATGGCCGATTCCGGCATCGCGCAGGCGGTGCAGGCCGAAGGCGGGCAGATCGAACAGCAGCCGGTCGCCCGGCCCTTGCGCGAAAAAGCGGCTGTTGGCGGGGTCGTCGGCCATGAATTCGTCCATGAACTCCGGGCCCACCTCGTAGGCGCGCTGGCTGATGGTGGGGCCGATCACGGCGCTGGTTCGGGCGCGGTCGGCGCCGAGTGTCTCCATCGCCTCAAGCGTGGCTTCGAGCACCCCGTCGAGCGCCCCGCGCCAGCCCGCATGTGCCGCCCCGATCACGCCCGCTTCCTGGTCGGCCAGCAGTACCGGCTGGCAATCGGCGGTCAGCACCGCCAGCGCCAGCCCCGGCGTGGCGGTCGCCATGGCGTCGGCGCGTGGCGGCATGCCGTCCGGCGGCCCATCAACCGGCACGGCGGTGGCCGAATGCACCTGGTGCACACCGACAAGGTGCGTCTCGGGCACCTCCATGGCGCGGGCCACGCGGGCGCGGTTGATCGCCACGATCTCGGACTGGTCCGACGAGCCGACGCCGCAGTTGAGCCCGGCGAACACCCCCGACGAGGCACCGCCGCGCCGGGTGAAGAACCCGTGGCGCACCGGAGCGAGGGCATCGGCGGTCAGAATCTCAAGCGTCATCGGCTCAACCCCGGGGGTAGGGGGCTATGTTCGGGATGCAAGGCCATTACCTTGAAGACCGTCCCCATTTCATCGGGATGCGTCAAGCGGCGATGTGCGGCGACATGCGCGTCGAGCGCCGGGCCTTCCAGCTTGGCCGCCAGCGCCTGCGCGCGCGCGGTGATGCCCAGCCGTTCGAGGAACACGCCCTGCGGCACAAGCCGCGAGTGCGCGGCGGGCATGGCGGCTTGGGCCACTGATTCGAAATCCACATGCGCGGTAAGGTCGGCCTGGCCCGGCGCTGCCAGGGGGTCGGCCGGCGCGTGGCCGCGCAGCGCCTGGAACGTGTCGCCAAGGCTGCGCCAGTCGCCGTAATCCACGATCAGCGCCGCGCCGCCGCGTGCCGCGATGTGCGCGCCCAGAGTGGCGGCAACGGCCTGCCCCGGCGCGCAGATTTCGACAACATCGCCGTCGCGGGTGTCTGCAAGGCGGTGCGCCAGCACCGCCTGTGGCGTGGCTTCGGTGAGCCCGAAGACAAGCTGCCCGTCGCGCGCGCCGACGCGGCGTTCGCTCCAGCCGTCGCCGTCGCGGACGAACTGGCGAATCGGCAGCGCATCGAAGAATTCGTTTGCCAACAGGAACAGTGGCATGTCGGGGAGCGCAGCCGTGTCGTCGCACCACTGCGGTGCGTAGCCCTCCAGCGCGCGCGCCTGCGCGGCGCGCAGCGGCGGCGACGCTTCGACCAGGTGCAGGCGCATGGCATCGTGAAAGCCCGGCACCGCGCGGGTGGCGCGCAGCAGGTCGGCCATCAGCGTGCCGCGCCCCGGCCCCAGCTCGGCCAGCGCGAACGGTGTCGGGGCGCCCTGATCCATCCATGCCAGCGCCAGCGCCAGGCCCAGCAGTTCGCCGAACATCTGGCTGATCTCGGGCGCGGTGGTGAAATCGCCCGCCGCGCCCAGCGGGTCGCGGGTGGCGTAATAGCCCCATTCCGGGTGCAGCAGGCATTCGGCCATGTAGTCGGCGACGGAAAGCGGCCCGTCGGCTGCGATTCGGGCCAGCAGGTGTGCCTTGAGCCCGCTCAAGCCCGTGACCACCGGTTCGCCAACACGACCAGTGCCAGCCCCGCCAGCAGCATCGGCAGCGACAGAAGCTGCCCCATGCTCAGCCCCCAGTCGCCGAGGCGCAGCACATGACCCAGCGGGTTGTCTTGGGTGATGAACTGCGCATCGGCCTGCCGGAAATGCTCGATCACGAGGCGCGCGGCGCCGTAGCCGGCCAGGAACACCCCGGTGATGCGGCCCGGCACCCGCAGCGCACCGCGGCGAAAGCCCAGCCACAACAGCACCGCCAGAAGCACCGCGCCCTCAAGCGCCGCCTCGTAAAGCTGTGAAGGATGGCGCGCGCAGATTTCGCCCAAAGGTTGGCCGCAGGCCTGCGCGGCAGCGCCGGGAAAGGCCACGCCCCAGGGCAGGTCGGTCGGCCGGCCCCAAAGCTCGGCGTTGATGAAATTGGCGATCCGGCCCAGCACAAGCCCGGCCGGCACGCCCAGGACAATCGCGTCGGATGCCGAAAGCCGCGGCACGCGGTGGCGTGCCGTCCAGGCCAGTCCCGCGACCACCACGCCCAGGAAGCCGCCGTGAAACGACATGCCCCCCTGCCAGATGCGCAGGATTTCGACAGGGTTCTGCAGGTAATAGCCCGGTTGGTAGAACAGGACGAATCCCAACCGTCCGCCAAGGATGATGCCCACCACCACCCATGTCAGCAGGTCCTCGACCTGTGCGGGCGTCATCGGCGGGGTTTGCCCGGGCCAGAGTGCCGGGCGCCGCAGTGCCGCGACCGAGGTGCGCCAGGCGATGATAATGCCCACGATATAAGCCAGCGCGTACCAGCGCAGCGCCAGTTCGAGCCCGAAGAGGGGAATCGTGAATATCTCGGGCGAGATGTCGGGAAAGGGGATCATGGCCAGCATGTGGGGTCACCTGCCTTGCGTGTGGGACGATGTCGCGCTTGTGGCCGGGGCGGCCGCGCTCCATATAGGGGGTAAAGCCAAAGCCGGAGACCCGCAATGCAGACGCGCAACAAGTTTCTCGATGACATGTCGCAACTGATGACCAATGCCATGGGCGTGGCGCAGGGCGCGCGTACCGAGGCCGAAACGGCGATGAAATCCATGATCGACCGCTGGCTGGCCGAGCGCGATTTCGTCACCCGCGAGGAGTTCGACGCCGTTCGCGCCATGGCGCAGAAGGCGCGCGAGGAGAATGAGGCGCTCAAGGCGCGTCTTGATGCGCTGGAGACTGCGCAGGCCGAAAAGGGCGCCAGCAGCAAGAAACGCGCCGGCGGCACTGGCGCGAAGCGCTGACAGCCGCCGGGGTGAACCGGGGCGGCCGGCGACTCAGCGGCGTTTCGGATCGGCCGGGTAGACGCCCAGAACCTCGATATAAGAGGTGAAATAGGCCAGTTCGTCCATCGCCAGGCGCACGTTCTCGTCGTCGGGGTGGCCTTCGATATCGGCATAGAACTGTGTCGCGGTGAACGAGCCGTCGATCATGTAGCTTTCCAGCTTGGTCATGTTGACGCCATTGGTGGCGAACCCGCCCATGGCCTTGTAGAGCGCGGCGGGAATGTTGCGCACTTCGAAAACGAAACTGGTCATCATCCCCGCCTCGCCGCGGCGTGACCGGTCGGGCTCGCGCGCCATCAACAGGAACCGCGTGGTGTTGTTGTGATTGTCCTCGATATGGCGTGCCAGCAGATCCAGCCCGTAGATATCGCCGGCCAGGTCGCCGGCCAGTGCCGCCAGCGATGGGTCGCCCTTTTCGGCCACCAGCTTGGCCGACCCGGCGGTGTCGGCCCCGATAACGCGGTGGATGCCGTGGCGGCGCAGGAAGTCCTTGCACTGGCCCAGCAGCATGGTGTGGCTCATGGCATGGGTGATCTGGTCGAGCCGCGCGCCGGGCACCGCCAGCAGGTTGATATGCACGCGCACGAAGGCTTCGTCGATGATGTGCAGCCCTGATTGCGGCAACAGCGAATGGATGTCGGCCACGCGCCCGTAGGTCGAGTTTTCCACCGGCAGCATCGCCAGGTCGGCGCGGCCCTCGCGCACCGCTTCGATTGCATCTTCGAAGGTACGGCAGGGCAGTGCCTCCATGTCTGGGCGGGCGATGTGGCAGGCCTGGTGGGAATAGGCGCCCGGCTCGCCCTGGAACGCGATTCGGTTGGTCATTTAAGGTAATTTCCTTCGATCTGGCGAGGGCGCGGTCGTTTGGTCGCGCAAACTACACCTTGCGCAAGACAAGGTGAAGCGGATAGATAGCGCCGCAGACAGCTTCTAACGGACGGGCGAGACATGCTTGACACGATGACCCTTACCAAGACCGTCGGCGCATTCTGCGGGGCGCTTCTGGTATTCCTGCTCGGCAATTGGGCCGCTGAACTGATCTACCAGACGGAGGGCGGCCACGGCGGTGAGCATGCCCAAGGCTATGTGATCGAAACCGCCGACGCCGAAGCGCCCGCCGAGCCAGAGCAGGAGGCGCCCGACTTCGGCGAAGTTTTCGCATCCGCCGATCCCGGCAAGGGCGAGCGCGTGTTCAACAAGTGCCGCGCCTGTCACACGATCGAGGACGGCGCCAACGGCACCGGCCCGCACCTTTTCGGCGTGGTCGGCCGCGATGTGAGCAGCGTGGAAGGCTTCAGCTACTCGGGCGCCCTGAGCGAGGCGGCCGATGTGTGGACACCCGAGAACCTGAGCGCCTTCCTGGAAAACCCGTCCGGTTTCGCCCCGGGCACCAAGATGGGGTTTGCCGGGCTGGGCGATATCGAGGACCGCGCCAACGTGATTTCCTACCTTCAGAGCATTTCCGAATAACCCGCGATCCCCGCACCATGCCGGGGACGGAGCGATACCAGGGCCGCCATCCCGACCGGGGACGGCGGCCTTTCGCTTGTCCGGGGAATGACGCCGGCATTATCAAGACGATGTGAGGTGAAGCCGCTTGAACACATGGCGCCGGCACCGTTAGCGTGACCGTCGATGCCTCCGGCCCGCCGGAGGCCCGACCGACGAGAGGGAAGAGGACACATGCGCCAGACACGCAACAGCCCGACCTCGGTGCGCTGCGCGCGGTTTTCGGCCGCCGGGCTGTTGGGCTTGCTTGCGCTGCTTGTCGCGGGGTTTGGTGACGCGGCCTACGCGGCCGAGGAGCAGAAGATCATCAAGGCGCACGGTGTTTCGACCTTTGGCGAGCTGAAATACGAGCGCGGGTTCGAGCACTTCGATTATGTCAACCCCGACGCGCCCAAGGGCGGCACCTTCTCGACCTGGGCGTTCGGCACCTTCGACAGCCTGTCGCCCTATATCCTCAAGGGCAACGCGGCGGCGTTGTCGACGGTGTTCTTCGACACGCTGATGACCGGCGGGCTGGACGAGCCCGACGCGATGTACGGGCTGGTCGCGCACACGATCGAATACCCCGAAAGCCGCGAATGGGCGATCTTCCACATGCGTCCAGAGGCGCGGTTTTCCGATGGCAGCCAGGTCACCGCCGAGGACGTGGTGTTTTCCTACGAGGCGCTGCGCGACAAGGGGCAGCCCTCGTACCGGGTACTGTTTCGGGATTTCAAAACGGTCGAGGCGCTCGGCCCCCACAAGGTGAAGTTCACCTTCAACCCCAACGGTGCGCTGCGCGAACTGCTGCTGTCGGCGGCGGGCCTGCCGATCTTTTCCAAGGACTACTACGCTGACCGTGACTTCGGTGAATCGACGCTCGATCCGCCGCTGGGGTCGGGACCCTACATGCTGGAGGAGGTCGATGCCGGCAATTCCGTCACCTACAAGCGGCGTGACGACTACTGGGCCAAGGATCTGAACGTGAACGTGGGCCAGAACAATTTCGCGCGCCTCAAGGTGGAATACTTCGCCGATTACACCACCGCCTTCGAGGCGTTCAAGGGCGGTGCCTATGCCTATCGCGAGGAGTTCCAGTCGCTCATCTGGGCGACTGCCTACAACTTTCCGGCCGTGCAGGAGGGCCATGTCAAGGTCGAGACCCTGCCCGACGGGCGCCCGGCGGGCACGCAGGGCTGGTGGTTCAACCTGCGCCGCGACAAGTTCAGCGACGTGCGCGTGCGCAAGGCGATCTCCATGGCGTTCAATTTCGAGTGGTCCAACGAAAGCCTGTTTTACGGGTTGTACGAGCGCACCGACAGTCTCTGGGAGAACTCGAACCTGCAAGCTACCGGCATGCCCAGCGAGGCCGAACTGGCCCTGCTGGAGCCGTTGCGCGACCACCTGCCCGAAGCGGTGTTCACCGAACCGGCCTTCACTCCCATCGAATCCAAGCCCGGCGACGTCGCCGACCGCCGCGTGCTGCGCCGTGCCAGCCGTCTTCTGGACAAGGCGGGCTGGACGGTGGGCGAGCGCGGCATCCGCACCAACGACCGAGGCGAGCGCCTGAGCGTCGAGATCCTCAACGATAGTGCCTCGTTCGAGCGCATCATCAACCCCTATGTGCAGAACCTCGAGCGCCTCGGGGTCGATGTGCGCTATGTGCGCGTCGACAGCGCCCAGTTGCAGGAGCGCGAGAAGAAGTTCGACTTCGACATCACTACCCGGCGCTACGCGATGTCGATGACACCGGGGATAGAACTGCGCGGCATGTTCAGCTCGGACGCGGCCACGGCGCCGGGGTCGAACAACATCGCGGGTGTATCGAACCCGGCGGTGGACAGTTTGATCAAGACGATCGAAAGCGCGGAATCGCGCGACGACCTGAAGGTCGCGGTCTCGGCGCTCGACCGGGTGCTCAGGGCGATGCACATCTGGGTGCCGCAATGGTACAAGCCCAGCCACAACATCGCCTGGTTCGACATGTATGAACGCCCCTACGATGACAGCCCGCCGATGATGGGGTTGGGCGAGATGTCGATCTGGTGGTTCAACGCGAAAAAGCACCAGGCGTTGATCGACGCCGGCGTGTTGCGCCGCTGAGGGGGCGGAAATGGGCGCCTATATCCTGCGCAGGGTGCTGCTGATCATTCCGACGCTGATCGGCATCATGGTCATCAACTTCGTGCTGGTGCAGTTCGTACCCGGCGGGCCGATCGAGCAGATCGTCGCGCAGGTAAAAGGGCAGGGCGACGTGTTCCAGGGCTTTGCCGGCTCGGGCGACGCCGGCAATGCCGCCGCGGTGGCTGGCGACAGCGACTACGCCGGCGCCCGCGGCCTGCCGCCCGAGTTCATCGAGGAACTGGAACGCGAATTCGGCTTCGACAAACCACCGCTGGAGCGGTTCTTTTCGATGATGTGGAACTACATGCGCCTCGATTTCGGCGACAGCTATTTCCGCTCGATCAGCGTGATCGACCTGGTGCTGGAAAAGATGCCGGTGTCGATCACGCTGGGGCTGTGGTCGACGCTGATCGCCTATGTCATCTCGATCCCGATGGGGATCGGCAAGGCGGTGCGCGATGGCACCCGGTTCGACACCTGGACCAGCGCGCTGGTGATCGTGGCCTATGCCATCCCCGGCTTCTTGTTTGGCATCCTGCTTCTGGTGTTGTTCGCGGGCGGCTCCTACTGGCAGATATTCCCGCTCAGGGGGCTGACCTCGGACAATTGGGAGAGCCTGAGCCTGATGGGCAAGGTGGTCGACTACCTGTGGCACATCGCGCTGCCGGTGACGGCCTCGACCATATCGGCCTTTGCCACGCTGACCCTGCTGACCAAGAACAGCTTTCTCGACGAGATCAAGAAACACTATGTCATGACCGCCCGCGCCAAGGGGCTGAGCGAGGCCCGCGTGCTTTACGGCCATGTGTTTCGCAACGCGATGCTGATCGTGATCGCCGGGTTTCCGGCGGTGTTCATCGGCGTGTTCTTCGGCGGCTCGCTGATCATCGAGACGATCTTTTCGCTCGATGGCCTGGGCCGGCTGGGTTTCGAGGCGGCGGTGGCGCGCGACTACCCGGTGATCTTCGGCACGTTGTTCATCTTCGGGCTGATCGGGCTGGTCGTCGGCATCCTGTCGGACCTGATGTATGTCTTCGTCGATCCGCGCATCGACTTCGAGAAGCGGGAGGGGTAGCGGATGCGCGTGGCGGCAGCGGCGAAATGGGGGCGCTGCCCCCTCGCCCTTCGGGCTCACCCCCGGGATAGTTGTGGCCAGAAGAAGCGCCGTGAGGGCGCGCGATGAGGATGTCGCCGCTCAACCGGCGCCGCTGGCGCAATTTTCGCCGCAACGGGCGCGCGTTCTGGTCGTTGATCATATTCTCGGTGTTGTTCGGGCTGTCGCTGTTCGCCGAGTTCATCGCGAACGACAAGCCGATCCTGGTGCAATACCGCGGCGAGTTTTTCACCCCGATCTTCAGCTTCTACCCCGAAACCGCGTTCGGCGGCGATTTCCAGACCGAGGCGATCTATCGCGATCCCGAGGTGCAGTGCCTGATAGCCACCGGCGGGATGGACGCCTGTTTCGACCGACCGTCGGAATTGATCGAGCAGTCCGAGACAGGGATGGTCGACGGCAAGGCCATCGCGGCGGGTTGGGCGCTGTGGCCGCCGATCCCCTATTCCTACCAGACCACTGTCGACCGGCCCGGCGCGGCGCCCTTGCCGCCCAATTCACAGAACCTGCTGGGCACCGACGACACCAAGCGCGATGTGCTGGCGCGGGTGATCTACGGCTTTCGGCTGTCGGTGCTGTTCACGTTGCTGGTCACCACGCTGGCCAGCCTGATCGGCATCACGGCGGGAGCGGTACAGGGGTTTTTCGGCGGCTGGCTGGACCTGATATTCCAGCGCATCATCGAGATATGGGGCGCCACGCCGGCGCTTTATGTGATCATCATCCTGTTCGCGATCCTGGGGCGCGGGTTCTGGCTGCTGGTGTTCATCATGGTGCTGTTCGGGTGGACGGCGCTGGTAGGCGTGGTACGGGCCGAGTTCCTGCGGGCGCGCAACCTGGAGTACGTGCGCGCGGCCAAGGCCCTGGGCGTCAGCAACATGGTGATCATGTTCCGCCACATGCTGCCCAACGCGATGGTGGCGACGCTGACCATGCTGCCTTTCATCGTCACCGGTACCATCGCGACGCTGGCCAGCCTCGATTTCCTGGGCTTCGGGCTGCCGTCGTCGGCGCCCAGCCTGGGCGAGTTGACGTTGCAGGCAAAGCAGAACCTTCAAGCGCCGTGGTTGGCGTTCACCGCGTTTTTCACCTTTGCCATCATGTTGTCGCTGCTGGTGTTCATCTTCGAGGGCGTGCGCGATGCCTTCGACCCGAGAAAGACGTTCCAATGAGCCTTCTGGAGGTCGAGAACCTGACGGTAACCTTCCGCCAGGACGGGCAGGAAAACCGTGCCGTGCGCGGCGTCAGCTTCGCGCTGGAGCGCGGCGAGACGCTGGCGCTGGTCGGCGAAAGCGGATCGGGCAAGTCGGTCACGGCGCTCAGCACCGTGTCGCTGCTGGGCGATGCGGCACAGGTGGGCGGGTCGGTCACCTATGACGGGCAGCAAATGATCGGCGCCAGTGATGCGCTGCTGCGCAAGGTGCGGGGCAACGACATCAGCTTCATCTTTCAGGAACCGATGACGTCGCTAAACCCGCTGCACCGGCTGGAAAAACAGCTTAGCGAAAGCCTGGCCCTGCACCAGGGTCTGGTGGGCGCGCCGGCGCGCGCGCGCATCATCGAGCTGCTCAACCGCGTCGGTATCCGTGACCCCGAAAGCCGTCTGGATGCCTATCCGCACCAGTTGTCGGGCGGCCAGCGTCAGCGCGTTATGATCGCCATGGCACTGGCCAACAAGCCAGACGTGCTGGTCGCGGACGAACCCACCACCGCGCTGGACGTGACCATCCAGGCGCAGATCCTTGAATTGTTGGCCGAGTTGAAGGCGTCCGAGAACATGGGCCTGCTGTTCATCACCCACGACCTGGGGACCGTTCGGCGCATCGCCGACCGGGTCTGCGTGATGAAAGACGGCGAAATCGTCGAGAGCGGCTCGACGAGCCGCATTTTCGACGCGCCCGAACACCCCTATACGCGCAAGCTGCTGGCGGCCCGTGCCGTGGGGGCCCCGGCGCCGGTGGCCCCGGACGCGCCCGAGCTGTTGCACACCGAAGGGTTGCGGGTGTGGTTCCCGATCCAGAAAGGGTTGCTCAAGCGCACGGTGGGTCATGTCCACGCCGTCAACGACGCCACCATCACCCTGCGTGTGGGCGAAACGCTGGGCATCGTCGGCGAGAGCGGGTCGGGCAAGACCACGCTGGCGCTGGCGATCATGCGGCTGATCGCGTCGCGGGGCGGATTGGTGTTCGAAGGCGAGGACGTGCATGGCTGGTCGACGCGCAAGCTGCGCCGGCTGCGCCGCGACATGCAGATCGTGTTCCAGGATCCGTTCGGTAGCCTCAGCCCGCGCATGACCTGCGAACAGGTCATCGCCGAAGGGCTGGGCGTGCACGGCGTCGCGCCGGGGCGCAGCAAGCACGAGATGGTCACCGAGGTGATGGAGGAGGTCGGCCTCGACCCCGCCATGATGCACCGCTACCCGCACGAGTTTTCCGGCGGCCAGCGCCAGCGCATCGCCATCGCGCGGGCGATGGTCCTGCGGCCCAAGCTGCTGGTGCTGGACGAGCCGACCTCGGCGCTGGACATGACGGTACAGGTGCAGATCGTGGATCTCTTGCGCGATCTGCAGGTGAAACACGGGCTGGCCTACCTGTTCATCAGCCACGACCTGAACGTGGTGCGCGCCATGAGCCACCGCATCGCGGTGATGAAGGAAGGCGACATCCTCGAATACGGCGAGGCGGCGCAGGTGTTCGAGGCGCCGCGGACCGAATATGCACGGACCCTTCTGGCGGCGGCGCTGGACCTGGCGGGCTGAGGGCACGGTGCGAACTGAATGAACATGATTGAACGCACCGCGCCGGCCATCCTCATTGCCCGGCAACACCGCCGCGGGGCAGATCCGACAGGTCGATCGCCACGGCGGCATGGTCGCTGGCATGGGGGCGGTGGCGGCCCACGCCCGGCAGGCGCGGGCCGGAGGCGCGCGCGACCTCGGCGCCCATGCCGGCGCGGATGATGCGTGGTACCGCGTCGGCAAAGCGGTCTGCCAGCACCGGGCTGGCCAGCATCGCGTCGGGGCGGCCGTAGAGTCGCTCGTGCGGCTCGTACCATGACCAGCGGTCTTGCGCGGGCAGGCGGGCCATCAGGTCAACGCTGAACGGCGGCAGGATCGGTGCGATGGCGCGATTGCGGTGGTTTTCCCGCGCCGGTTCGTTAAGGTCGCCGAGGATCAGCCAGGGCACCCGCGCGGGCGCCCCGACGTGGCGAGCCACCAATGCGCGCAGCGCCTGCGCCTCGGCGCGGCGCACCGGCCAGACGGCGCACGGATCGGGGTACGGGGCCTTCAGGTGCACGATGAACAGCCACAGCGCGCCCACCTGCACCACCAGGCAGTCGCGCCGAAACACGCGCTGGTCGGGGTCGATGCCGTCGGGCGGCTCGACACCAAGGCCGCGCGGTGTGGCGTCAGCATGCGAGATGACCGTGTCCAGGGGGCGGCGGCTCATCACCGCCACGTCCAGCCCGCGCCCGTCATTGCCGGGCAGGCAGTGGCGCACGGGGTAGGGTGCGGCGCCCGCCGGGACCAGGTAGCGGTCGTGGAAATGGTCCAGCGTGTCCTGATCGAAAACCTCTTGCAAGGCGACGATATCCGCGTCGGCGCGGGCCAGCACCGTGGCCGTGAGGCGCCGGTCCGCGGGGTCGAGCGCGACGGCCCCTTCGGCGGCGTCCTCGGGCACGTCGGCATCGCGCGCCCCGTCAAGCGTGGCGTGCCCGCGCCCGTCGCGGCGCAGGCGCATGTTCTGGACGTTGAACGTGACGATACGCATTTCATGGCCCCCGCGGCAGCGTGCCAGCGTGCCAGCAGGCGGCGGCGGCAAGGGGCGGCCAGCCTCAGATGGCTGAACTGTGACCGGCCTTGCTAAGCTCGTAGGCGTCGAAGCTACGCGCGACCATCCGCGTCAGCGCCCGCGCCTCGGGTGGAATGAACAGGCGCTCGGGCGTCACGTCCAGCACGTCGGGGAAGGCGCGGGCGGTTTCCTCGAACATCTCCGCCACCTGCGCTTGCGGTACTGCGAACCGCTCGGCGATCTCGGCCGCGTCGATGCGGAAATCGCACATCAGCGCCTCGATCATGCGGCCGCGCATGTGATCCTCGGCGGTGAAGGAATGACCCTTGGTCGTGGCGAACAGCCCCTCACGGATACGCCCGGTATAGGCGCCGGTGGCCGGGGCGTTCTGGGCATAGCCCTGCGGAAACCGCGAGATCGACGAGGCGCCCAGCCCGATTAGCACCTCGGCCGGATCATCGGTGTAGCCCTGGAAGTTGCGGCGCAACTGCCCGGCCTTCTGCGCCACGGTCAGCCCGTCGGATGGGGTGGCGAAATGGTCGATCCCGATCTCGGCGTAATTGTCCCACAGGAACAGCTTGCGTGCGGTCTCGAACAATTCCAGCCGCTCCTGCGGGGTGGGCAGGGCATCCGACGGGATCAGTTGCTGCCGCTTGGCCATCCACGGCACATGCGCGTAGCCGTAAAGCGCGACGCGGTCGGGGTTGAGTGACAGCAGCTTTTGCACGCTTTCGGTGATGCGCGCGCCCGACTGATGCGGCAGCCCGTATAGGATGTCGGCGTTCAAGCTGTGCACGCCGTGGGCGCGGATCGCCTCGATCGTGTCGCGGGTGACTTCGTAGCTTTGCAGCCGCCCGATGGAGTGCTGAATTTCCTCGTTGAAATCCTGCACCCCGACCGAGGCGCGGTTCATCCCCGCCGCCGCCAGCGCGGCGAGCCGGTCCTCTTCGACCTCGTTGGGGTCGATCTCGACCGAGAACTCGTAGTGGTCGGAAAACGGGGCGATCTCGGCCACGGCGCCGGCGAGATCGCGAATCATGCCGGCGGACAAAAGGGTGGGCGTGCCCCCGCCCCAGTGCAGGCGGGAGAGGCGCACGCCGTCGGGGAGGGAACGCCCCAGCATCGCCAGTTCGGTCTTGAGAGTTTCCAGATAAGCGGCCACCGGCGCCTGCGATTGCGTGCCTTGCGTGCGGCAGGCGCAGAACCAGCACAACCGCCGGCAGAACGGTATATGCAGGTAGAGCGAGATATCGGCGCCGGCCGGGATCGCCCCGACCCAGTCGGAGAAATGGGCCGCCCCCACGTCGTGCGAGAAATGCGGCGCAGTCGGGTAGCTGGTGTAGCGCGGCACCTTCGCGTCAAACAGCCCCAGCTTTGCGAGTTGTGTTTTGGTCTCCATGTGCATACGCTTAGCCAAGGGCTTGGGGACATTCCTTGACCCAGATCAAGCGCGCGAAGAGAATGATGATCACCGAACAAATTGCTACGGCCTCGCAAGATTGTGAAGACTGCCCCATCCGCCACCGCGCCGTATGCGCCCGCTGCGAGACCGACGAGTTGGCGCGGATGGAAGAAATCAAGTATTATCGCAGCTTCGAGGCCGGCCAGACAGTGATCTGGGCCGGCGACCGCATGGATTTCGTCGGTTCGGTGGTGTCGGGGATCGCGACGCTGACGCAGACGATGGAAGACGGACGTACCCAGATGGTGGGCCTGCTGCTGCCCAGTGATTTCGTCGGCCGCCCCGGCCGCGACGGGGCCGCATATGACGTGGTTGCGACCACCGACCTGACGATGTGCTGTTTCCGCAAGAAGCCGTTCGAGGCGATGATGGTCTCGACCCCGCATATCGCGCAGCGATTGCTGGAAATGACGCTTGATGAGCTGGACGCGGCGCGCGAGTGGATGCTGGTTCTGGGCCGCAAGACGGCACGCGAGAAGATCGCCAGCCTGCTGTCGATCATCGCCCGGCGCGACGCCTCGCTGAACCTGCGCGGCAGCGACGGGCCGATGGTGTTCGACCTGCCGCTGACGCGCGAGGCGATGTCCGACTACCTTGGCCTGACGCTGGAGACCGTCAGCCGGCAGATATCGGCGCTCAAGCGCGATGGCGTGATCGAACTGAGCGGCAAGCGCCACGTGACGGTGCCGGATTTCGACCGCCTGATGAACGAGGCGGGTGACGATTGCGACGGCGGCATGCTGGCCTGAGGCGGCCGAATCGGCGCCAAGCCCATGGTTAACAAGCAAAATCCCTGTATGTATCGCGGCGGTAAACCGTCGGTATCGCGTCGGTATTCTTGTCGATTCCGCGCAGGTTAACAGGCCGGACGGTCGACCGCGGGGCAGGTTACAGCCCGTGACGTGCGCCGCGCGGAGCCGGAGGGCCGCAAGGGGACCCCGTGCGATCGGAGATCCTCGGGTCGCGCCCGAGGATGACGCCCTTGTTGCGGGTGGAGATCCTCGGGTCGGGCTCGAGGATGACGTTGGTGTCGGGGGATGCTGATGGACGTTGAGCGCATGGCGCCCGGCCGGCGCCGCGCGCCCGCCCGCCTGACAACATGGTTGCCCCAGGCGGGCGGGCGCCCGGCTATTGACACGGTTCAGATGCGGTCAACCGAGCGCAATGCGTCCTGGTCACCCGAATCCATAATGCGCAACATTGATCATCACGGCCCCGGATCGCTTGCGAACCTGCGGTCACACCGAAACCTGATGAAGTGGACGTCGAATCCACCTTGCTAGTGCGCCATGAACACCGGCAGCGTCGCCTGTTCGAGCATGTTGCGCGTGGCGCCGCCCAGGATCGCCTCGCGGAAGCGCGAATGCCCGTAGGCGCCCATCACGACCAGGTCCGATTCGGTGTCGGTGGCGTGGCGCATCAGCACGTCCGAGACGCGCGGCATGGTCTTCGACAGCACGTCGATTTCCGGGCGCACGCCGTGGCGGGCGAGGTATTGCGACAACTGCCCGCCCGGATCGGAGCGGTTGGGCCCGTGTGCGGGCGGGTCGATGACCACCACGCGCACCGTTTCCGCCGCCTGCAGGAAGGGCATGGCAGCGCGGGCCGCCGACAGTGCCTCGGCGCTTTCGTTCCAACCCAGTACGATCTGCCGCGGGCGGACCAGCGGCTTGGCATCGTCGGGCACGACCAGGACCGGCGCCTGGCCCTCGAACATGGCCGATTCGACGATCGGCTCCAGCTCGGCGCCGCGGCCCTCGCCATAGGGTTGCGGCAGGATCACCAGATCCGAAAACCGCGCCCGCGCGGCCACGTGGCGGCCCATGTCGGCGATCTGTGCGACGCCGCTGTCGGCGCTCCACCAGACACCGGAGGCGCCGAGGCGCTTCTTCACCGCCTCTTCTATCTCGCGCGCTTCTTCCTGTGCGCGGGTGATGGTTTCCTGAAGGACCATGGCGTTGGCGCCGGCGTAGTAATAGCCCGTCTGGCTGCGGTCGACGCCCATGCACATCACGTCGAAATGCGCCTGGTTGGCCTCGGCCAGGGCCACGCCCTGGTCAAGCACGCCGTCGGCGAGGGCCATGTCGGTGAGTACTGTCAGTAGTGATTTGAATTCCATTTCGTTCTCCTTCGGGTCTGCCCGCTGGGGGTGGGGATGACCGCACGTTAGCGGCATCCTGTCGCGGTGACTTTGACACGAGTCAAGAAACCCGTGCAGCAGTTTTGATGCAGATCAAAGCGACAATTCGTCAGTGTGTTCATTACGTGCCATGATCTAAACTGTGAAACGCGAATTATTCCGACTCGCGCAAGGATCAGACGAAGGGACGCAAAAAAATGGGTAACTACATCAAGCTGATTGCGCTTGGCTTGGTCACGCTTCTAGCGTTGATCGCCGCCAATTACGCGCGCGATCTGGCCTACCTGGTGAACGCGCTGACGGTGGCGCTGGTCGCCGGTGGCCTCTTTCTTTGGACGCTTCGCCACACCGACGAGCCGTCAGCCGAGGTGGACTTGTCCGGGCAATACATGGATGGCGTGGTGCGCGCGGGCGTCATCGCCACGGCAATGTGGGCCATCGTCGGGTTCCTGGTCGGGGTGACGATCGCATTCCAGTTGGCCTTTCCGCAGCTCAACTTCGAGTGGGCGCAAGGCTATGCGAATTTCGGCCGTCTGCGGCCGCTGCACACCTCGGCGGTGATTTTCGCGTTTGGCGGCAACGCGCTGATCGCGACCTCGTTCTACGTGGTGCAACGCACTTCGGCGGCGCGGCTGTGGGGCGGCAACCTTGCGTGGTTCGTGTTCTGGGGCTACCAACTGGTGATCGTGCTGGCGGCTACGGGTTACCTGCTGGGCGCCACGCAATCCAGGGAATACGCCGAGCCGGAATGGCTGACCGACTGGTGGCTGACCATCGTCTGGGTGGCTTACCTGGCGGTGTTCCTGGGCACCATCGTGAAGCGGAGAGAGCCGCATATCTACGTCGCCAACTGGTTCTACCTGTCTTTCATCATCACGGTGGCGATGCTGCATGTCGTCAACAACCTGAGCATTCCGGTGTCGATTTTCGGGTCGAAGTCGGTCTCGCTGTTCTCGGGTGTGCAGGACGCGATGACGCAATGGTGGTACGGCCACAACGCGGTGGGTTTCTTCCTGACTGCCGGGTTCCTGGGCATGATGTATTACTTCGTGCCGAAACAGGCCGAGCGGCCGATCTACAGCTACAAGCTCAGCATCATCCACTTCTGGGCGCTGATCTTCATCTATATCTGGGCCGGTCCGCACCACCTGCACTACACGGCGCTGCCCGACTGGGCCTCGACGCTGGGCATGGTGTTCTCGATCGTGCTGTGGATGCCGTCCTGGGGCGGGATGATCAACGGTCTGATGACGCTGTCGGGGGCATGGGACAAGCTGCGCACCGACCCGGTGATCCGGATGATGGTGATCGCCGTGGGTTTCTACGGCATGTCCACTTTCGAAGGGCCGATGATGTCGATCCGCGCGGTGAACTCTCTGAGCCACTACACCGACTGGACGATCGGGCACGTGCATTCCGGCGCGCTTGGCTGGAACGGCATGATCACCTTCGGCGCGCTCTACTTCCTGGTGCCGCGCCTGTGGAACCGCGAGGCGCTCTACAGCCTGCGGCTGGTCAGCTGGCACTTCTGGCTCGCCACCATCGGCATCATTCTCTACGCGGCATCCATGTGGGTGACCGGCATCATGGAGGGTCTGATGTGGCGCGAAGTGGACGCCAACGGCTTCCTCGTGAACGCCTTTGCCGACACCGTCGCCGCCAAGTTCCCGATGTACGTGGTGCGCGGTCTGGGCGGGGTGCTCTACCTCGGCGGTGCCATCATCATGTGTTACAATCTGGTCATGACTGTGAAGCGTTCGCCGGCCGTCGAGGCCACGAACAGCACAGTTCCGGCTGAATAAGGAGGGCCGGAGAGATGGCAATTCTGGAAAAACACAAGATTCTCGAGAAGAACATCACACTTCTCGCGATCTTCGCCTTCCTCGTCGTGACGGTCGGGGGGATCGTACAGATCGCCCCGCTGTTCTGGCTGGAAAACACGATCGAGGATGTCGAGGGCATGCGCCCCTATTCCCCGCTGGAGCTGACCGGGCGCGACATCTATATCCGCGAGGGCTGCTACGTCTGCCACAGCCAGATGATCCGGCCGATGCGCGACGAGGTGGAACGCTACGGCCATTACAGCCTGGCGGCGGAGTCGCAGTACGACCACCCGTTCCAGTGGGGGTCGAAGCGCACCGGGCCCGACCTGGCCCGTGTCGGCGGGCGCTACTCGGACACCTGGCACGTCGATCACCTGACGGACCCGCAGGCCGTGGTGCCCGAATCCGTGATGCCGAAATACGGCTTCCTCAAGAACCGGCTGATCGAGCCCGAGTACATCGAGGATCGCCTGCGAACCGACCGGATGGTTGGCGTGCCTTACACCGACGCGATGATCGAGAACGCCAGGGCCGATTTCGAGGCGCAGATCGATCCCTATGCGGATGGTGTCGACGGGCTGATGGAGCGCTATCCCAAGGCGCAGGTGCGCAACTTTGATGGCGAGCCGGGCATTTCCGAGATGGATGCGCTGATCGCTTATCTGCAAATGCTGGGTACGTTGGTCGATTTCTCGACCTTCACGCCTGACGCAAGCCGCTGAGGAAAGGGGAACGCAATGGAAACCTATTCCGCACTCAGACAGTTTGCCGACAGTTGGGGCCTGCTTGGCATGTTCGTGTTCTTCATCGGCGTCGTGATCTGGGTTTTCCGGCCCGGCGCGTCGGCAACTTACGAGCACTACGCGAGCACGCCGCTTCGCAATGAAGACAAGCCTGCGCCGGATCGCGCGGACGACGCCAAGGAGGCGTGAGGACAATGGCAAAACAACCGCAGAAGAAGAAAGAAGAGTACGAGACGACCGGCCACGAGTGGGACGGCATCAAGGAACTCAACACGCCGCTGCCGCGGTGGTGGCTGTGGACCTTCTACATCACCATCGTCTGGGCCATCCTCTACACCATCGCCTACCCGGCATGGCCCGGCATCAAGTCGGCCACGCCCGGCCTGCTGGGCTGGTCGACGCGGGCCAATGTCGCCGCCGAGATCGCGCAGGCCGAACAGGCCAACGCCGCGATCAACGAGCGGCTGGCCTCGGTGGAACTGACCGCGATCACCGACGATCCGGAGTTGAGCAGCTACGCCGCCGATGCCGGCGCGGCGGTGTTCAAGACCTGGTGCGCGCAATGCCACGGGTCGGGCGCCGCAGGCGTGCAGGCGGGTGGTTATCCCAACCTGCTGGACGACGCCTGGCTCTGGGGTGGCACGATCGAGGACATCCATACGACCATCGCGCACGGCATCCGCAACGAGGAAGACCCCGACGCGCGCTGGTCCCAGATGCCCGCCTTCGGGGAAATCCTGCCGCCCGAAGAGGTGGAACAGGTCGTCAACTACGTGATGAGCCTTTCGCCCAGTTACGAGCCGAAGGATCCGTCGCTGGTCGAGGCGAGCGCCGAGGTCTACGAGATCAACTGCGTCGCCTGTCACCTTGAGGACGGCACCGGCGACCAGTTCCAGGGCGCGCCGAACCTGACCGACGCGATCTGGCTCTATGGTGGCGATTATCAAACGGTCAAGGAAACGGTGGTGAATGCACGCTTCGGTATCATGCCGCCCATGGGCGGGGCCGACTTGTCCGAGGCCGAGATTCGCGCCGTGGCCACCTACGTGCACCAGTTGGGCGGGGGCGAGTAACACCGCCCGCGACACGAGATACCCATGGGGGCACGCCCCCATGGGTGCAGCACCGGCTCTCCGTCCTGTTCGCGCGTTTCCTGGAGAGCCGGTGCGCCTTTCCTCACCTTTGCGAAATCGCAGGTAGCGTCAAGCCTGTCGAAAACGGCCGCAGCCCTGCGTCGGCCTGCCGCGTTTGAAGGGCGTGGCACTGGTATTAGATGAATAACAGATGCATTTTTGATTCAGGTCAAAGCCTCTTGGGCCCATTCCTGTGACAAGACGCGTGATCCCGAGAACTCACCCCGGAGCGAATCTGTGGCCAACACCGAACCCGAAACCGCGCCGAGCCTCTACCAGGCGCGCGAGCCGATCTTCCCCCGCCGTGTCTCGGGCAAGTTTCGCAACCTGAAATGGGCGATCATGATCGTCACGCTGGGGATCTACTATGTGACGCCCTGGATTCGCTGGGACCGCGGCCCGGAACTGCCGGACCAGGCGGTGCTGATCGACCTGGCGAGCCGGCGGTTCTTCTTCTTCTGGATCGAGATATGGCCACACGAGTTCTATTTCATTGCCGGGCTGCTGGTGATGGCGGGGCTGGGGCTGTTCCTGTTCACCTCGGCCATGGGGCGCGTGTGGTGCGGCTATACCTGCCCGCAGACGGTCTGGACCGACCTGTTCATGCTGGTCGAACGCTGGATCGAGGGCGACCGCAACGCGCAACTTCGGCTGCACCGGCAGGAAAAGCTGGATTTCCGCAAGGCGCGGCTGCGGCTGACGAAATGGGCGCTCTGGCTTTTGATCGGGTTGGGCACAGGCGGCGCCTGGGTGTTCTATTTTGCCGACGCGCCGACCCTGGCGCGCGACCTGGTGACGCTACAGGCGCACCCGGTGGCCTACATCACCATGCTGATCCTGACTGCGACGACCTTTGTGTTCGGCGGGTTCGCGCGCGAACAGATCTGTATCTATGCCTGCCCGTGGCCGCGCATCCAGGCGGCGATGCTGGACGAGGACAGCCTCGTCGTGGGCTACCGCGAATGGCGCGGCGAGCCGCGCGGCAAGCACCGCAAGGCCGAAGGCGCCGAGGAACTGGGCGATTGCATAGACTGCATGGCCTGCGTCAATGTCTGCCCGATGGGGATCGACATTCGCGACGGCCAGCAAATGGAGTGCATTACCTGCGCGCTGTGCATCGACGCCTGCGACGAGGTGATGGAACGCATAGGCAAGCCGCGTGGCCTGATCGACTACATGGCCCTGACCGACGAAGAACGCGAACGCGCGGGCAAGCCGCCCAAGCCGGTGTGGAAGCACATCTTTCGCCCGCGCACCGTTCTTTATACCACGCTCTGGGCGCTGGTCGGCATCGGCCTGGTCGTGGCGCTGTTCGTGCGCTCGGATATCGGGCTGACGGTGGCGCCGGTGCGCAACCCTATCTATGTCACCATGTCCGACGGCGCGATCCGCAACACCTACGACGTGCGGCTGCGCAACAAGCACGGCGAGGCGCGGCAGATCAAGCTTGCCGTGGCGGGCGAGCCCGAGTTGTTCGTTCAGCTTGAAGGCACGCCCTACAGCTCGGTTTCGGTGCCCGCCGACAGCACCTCGCAACAGCGGGTCTATGTCACCGCGCCCGCCGGCTCGGACGCGGCGCGTGCCGACAGCATCGACATCCGCCTGTGGATAGAGGATACCGCCAACGGCGATCGCGCCTACAAGGACACCGTTTTTAACGGAAGGGGTAACTGATGGCGCAAAGGGAAATCACCGGACGCCACGTCTTCATCGGTTTCACGGTCGCCTTCGGGGTGATCGTCACGGTGAACCTGGTCATGGCATATTCGGCGCTCGCGACCTTCCCGGGGCTTGAGGCGAACAATGGCTACATCGCCAGCCAGACCTTCGACGAACGCCGCGAGGCGCAGGAGGCGCTCGGCTGGAGCGTGCGCGCCGACCACGCCGACGGCATGATGGTCATGCGCATCACCGATGCCGAAGGCGTGCCGGTCGAGGCCCGCGACGTGGAAGTGTTGGTGGGGCGGTCCACCACGGTGGCGCATGACCAGTCGCCGGATTTGCAATTCAACGGTGGCGCCTATGTCGCACGGCTGGACCTGGCGGGCGGGAAATGGGTGGTACACCTGAGCGCCACGGCGCCGGACGGCACGCCGTTTCGGCAGCGGTTCAATCTGCATGTGAAAAGGTAAGCCATGGCAGACGTCGCGCGCGCGCCCGTTTCGGCCTGCCCCGCCTGTTCGGCGGCGCCCGCCGCCGAGGCGCTGGCCGAACGGCGCGCCGCCGTGCGCGACGCCCGCATTACCCTGTCGCTGCCCACCATCCATTGTTCGGCCTGCATCTCGAAGGTCGAGCGCGCGCTCAACGCGCATCCGGGGGTGCGCGACGCGCGGGTGAACCTGACGCTGAAGCGCGCGCAGGTCGATGCCGAGCCGCACGTCACGGCACAGGAGCTGATCGCGACGCTCGACGCCATCGGCTACGAGGCGCACGAGCTTGACCCCGGCACCATCGCCGCCACGCAGACCGACAAGGCCGGGCGCGATTTGCTGATGCGTCTGGCCGTGGCCGGTTTCGCGGCGATGAACGTGATGCTGCTGTCGATCTCGGTCTGGTCGGGGGCCGAGGGGCCGACGCGCGATATGTTCCACTGGATTTCGGCGGCGATCACCCTGCCGACGATCGCCTTTTCCGGGCAGCCATTCTATCGCAGCGCCTGGGCGGCGCTGCGCCACGGGCAGCTCAACATGGATGTGCCGATCACGCTGGCGATCGTGCTGGCGGTGGTCACCTCGCTGTGGGAAACATCGCTGTCGGGGGAACACGCCTATTTCGACGCGGCGCTGGCGCTGACATTCTTCCTGCTGGCGGGGCGCTACCTGGATCACCGCACGCGCGCCATCGCGCGTTCGGCGGCCGAGGAGCTGGCGGCGCTGGAGGTGCCGCGCGCCTTCGTCATCCGCGACGGGGACGAGGTGCAGGTGCCGGTCGCCGAACTGGCCGTGGGCGACATCGTGGCCGTCCGCCCCGGCGGCCGGATGCCGGTGGATGGCGAGATCGTCGAGGGCACGTCGGAACTCGACCGCTCGCTGCTGACCGGCGAAACCGTCCCGGTATTCGCCGGGCCGGGGCAGGCCATCAGCGCCGGCGAGGTCAACCTTACCGGCCCGTTGCGGGTGCGCGCCACCGCCGTGGGATCTGACACCTCGCTGCACCGCATGGCCGATCTGGTCGCGGTCGCGGAATCGGGGCGCTCGCGCTACACGTCGCTGGCCGACCGGGCGGCCAAGCTCTATGCGCCGGGGGTGCATATCCTTTCGGCGCTCAGCTTCGTGGGCTGGTTTCTCTATACGTGGGACGTTCGTACCGCGCTCAACATCGCGGCGGCGGTGCTGATCATCACCTGCCCCTGCGCGCTGGGCCTGGCCGTGCCGGCGGTGACCACGGCCGCGTCGGGGCGGTTGTTCAAGCGCGGCATGCTGATCAAGCATTCCACCGCGCTGGAGCGCCTTGCCGCCGTGGATACGGTGGTGCTCGACAAGACCGGCACCCTGACCGAGGGCACGCCCGAGCTGACCAACCTGGGCGACCATGCGCGCACAGACCTGGAGGTGGCGCTGGCGCTGGCGGAGGCATCGTCGCACCCGCTGGCACGCGCCTTGACACAGGCGGTGCGCGAGGCCGGGATCGCTCCGGCGGAGGTGACCGGGGTGACCGAGATGCCCGGCTACGGCACCAGCGGGCGCTGGCAGGGGCGCGAGGTACGGCTGGGGCGCGCCTCGTGGGTGGGGGCGGCGCAGGGCGCGACGCAAACCGCGGCGTGGCTGTCGGTGGCTGGCGAGGCGCCGCGCGCCTTCACCTTCACCGACCGCCTGCGCCCCGGCGCCGAGGAGGCCGTGCAAGCCCTGACCGAGGCGGGCAAGCGGGTGATCCTGATTTCGGGCGACTCGAGCGCCGCAGTCGAGGCGCTGGCGCGCCGCCTGGGGATCGACCACTGGCTGGCCGAGGCGCTGCCGGAAGACAAGCTCGCCAGGGTCGAACAACTGGCGCAGGAAGGGCGGTACGTTCTGATGGTGGGCGACGGGCTCAACGATACGGCGGCGCTGGCGGCGGCGCATGTGTCGATCTCGCCCGCCTCGGCGCTGGATGCGGCGCGGGTGGCCTCGGATATTGTGCTGCTGGGGGGCGATCTGTCGCCGGTGGCGCAGGCGCTGGACACCGCGCGTTCGGCCATCCGGCGCATCCGCGAGAATTTCCGCATCGCGACGGTTTACAACATTGTCGCGGTGCCGCTGGCGGTGGCCGGGTTGGCGACGCCGCTGATCGCGGCCTTGGCCATGTCGGCGTCTTCGATTACGGTGTCGTTGAACGCCCTGCGTCTGAGGTAAGCACCGATGAACATCCTGGTCTACCTGATTCCGATATCCCTGCTGCTTGGGGGCGTGGGGCTTTTGGGGTTCATCTACACGATCAGGTCCAACCAGTACGACGACCCCGAGGGCGACAGTCGGCGCATTCTGAGCGACGAGTGGGACGACCACCCCAAGCCGTGACGCCGCGCCACGCGAACCGGGGCTTGACTGCGGTTGTCATCCTCGGGCCAGACCCGAGGATCCCCGTGCACGGGAGATCCCCGGTCAGGCCCGGGGATGACGGATCACCGCTCAGGTGGTGCGCATTTCTTGCGAGCCCGGGGTCCGCGTGCGTACAGGATGTTGCGTTCTATCACGTTCACCCGCCCCGCCCACATGTGGCCCGCGCGTGCGCCTGCACGCCCAACAGGCGGGCGCATGCCCTATGGTCGCAGTCTGGTGACTCCTCTATCCGGCGCAATGCCCTGTGGGGTGCGTTGCGCCAGTCGTTGCAAAGCGCCCTATCCCGGTGCCATCATGAAACAGGTGACCTTGCGGGCCTGAAGGCGGCGACAGGCCAGATCGGCCGAGTCGCGATCGAGCCCCATGAACATGGCGTCGAAGCCGCCGCCGCGTGGCACCACCTTGCGCAACGTGCCTTCCAGCGTCGATATCTCGCGCAGCGCGGTTTTCAGCAGCACTTTCTGGGCTGTGTGGCGGGTGTCGAAGCGCCCCAGGTTGATGCCCCAGTCGCGCCCGTCCGAAGTGCTGATCCGCGTGACTACCTCGCGCGCATCGGCATCGCTGTCTCCCTCGGAGGCCGACCCCTGCGCGCGCTCCGGCGTGGGTGGATCGGTGCGCACCGAGGCCACGGCAATGGCGTCGCCCGTATCGGGCGCCAACTCGTCGGGGCGCGGTCGGGGCGTGACCATGTCTGCCGGCGCCTGGGCGACGGCCACCTCGCTCAGCACGTCCTCTACGCCGTTCTTCACCGCGGCCACGACCGTGGCGGGGGGGCTGGCGATGGGACGCGCACGCGGCCTGAGGCTGCGCTGAATCGTGGTGACGAGGCGGATCGTCTTGCCGGCGCGGCGGCTGTCGGCGGTGTAGGGCGGTCTTCCGGGTTTGCGCAGCGCCACGCGCGTCGGCGCGCGGGAAAACCCCATGTCGAGCAGATCCGCCACGCGCGCGTTGCGCGTCGCGGTCGAACGCCCGCCGAACACCGTGGCGATGACCCGCTTGCCGCCGCGCTGGGCCGAGGCGACCAAGTTGAAGCCGGCGGCGCGGGTGTAGCCGGTCTTGATGCCGTCGGCGCCCCGGTAGCTGGACAACATCTGCCGGTTGGTATGGCGCACGCGGCGGATGCCGGCATCGGCCGTGATGCGCGAGAACAAGTTATAGTAATCGGGGTAGTCGTAGAGGATGTGGCGGCCCATGATCGTCATGTCGCGCGCGGTGGAAAGGTGGCCACTCTCGGTCAGCCCGTGCATGTTCTTGAACGTCGTGCGCGTCATCCCGAGCGCCTTGGCGGTGCGGTTCATGCGGCGGGCGAAGGCGGCCTCGGTACCCTCGATCGCCTCGCCAAGCGCGGTGGCGGCGTCGTTGGCCGATTTCACCGCCGCCGCCCGGATCAGATAGCGCAGCTTGATCCGCTGGTTGGTGCGAAGGCCCAGCTTGCTAGGGGGTTCCGAGGCGGCATTGCGCGAGATGCGCACCATGTCGTCAAGGCCGATCTCGCCGTGTTCGACCGCTTCGAACACGATGTAGAGCGTCATCATCTTGGTCAGTGAGGCCGGGTGCAACCGCGTGTCGGCATTGCGCGAATGCAGCACCTCGCCGGTGCGCGCATCCATCACCATGGCCGCGTAAGGGGCACCCAAGGCGGCGCCGACGTTCACCAGCAGCAGCCATGCCGCGATGAGAATCATCAGCCCGTTGGAGGCCGGCTGCCTGCGCCGATCCGTCACGA
Organism: Sediminimonas sp.; assembly: GCF_024637375.1. Lineage (GTDB taxonomy): Bacteria > Pseudomonadota > Alphaproteobacteria > Rhodobacterales > Rhodobacteraceae > Sediminimonas. Next base: position 49,229 of record NZ_JAGXFK010000045.1, read on the forward strand.
TCTCTGCCTCTTCATGCCCTGCGGTGGCCGGTTTTCCGGTCTCGCCCGCTCTTGCCTGTTCGTATAAGGATAGCATATCAAGAGCGCGGCACAATGCACTCTTTTTATGAAGAAAATCGGCACTTCCGGGGGGCTTTGTCAACATCTTGGGGTGCGGGGAGTTGCGGCCCCAAGTTGCACGCCGCCGGTGCGGTGGCGCCGGGCCGCCCCTCTTTTCTCTGCCCCGTCACAGGTTATATAGAGGCGCAGAGGCGCTCAGACAAAAATGCATCGGGACACGCAGCCATGACACTACGCTATGACAGGATGTCCGGCGGCGAGGGCGGCGGTGCCGGCAACGGCGACAGCGAGGTGGTACTGGAGACGCGCAGCAAGACCAAGCGCCCGCCGCTTTACAAGGTGCTGCTTCTCAATGACGACTACACCCCGATGGAATTCGTCGTGCATGTGTTGGAGCGGTTCTTCGGAATGAACCATGCACAGGCCTTCGAGGTGATGCTGACGGTGCACAAGAAGGGGCTCGCCGTGGTCGGTGTGTTCAGCCACGAGATTGCCGAAACCAAGGTCACCCAGGTGATGGATTTCGCGCGCCGCCACCAGCATCCGCTGCAATGCACGATGGAGCGGGAAGAATAGTGAGCCGCTCGCGCCTGTCGCTGGCCTTGTCCGATGGCGGGCTGGCTTTGCCGGCCGGGGCGCCGGTTGCCGTCTTCGCGCCGCGCGCAGGGATGGACCTGACGGCCCTGCCGCGCGCGCATTGCGACCTGATTACCGGGTTTCGCCCCGACGCCGACGCGCTGGAAGCCGCCGGTTGGACGACACGGCTGACGCCGCGCGCGGGGGTCGATTACGGCGCGGCGGTGGCGGTGTTGCCGCGCGCCAAGGCGCGTGCGCGGGCGCTCATCGCTCAGGCCGCCCGGGTTGTCCGGGGGGGTCTGCTGGTCATCGACGGGCAGAAAACCGACGGAATCGATTCGATCCTGCGCGAGGTGCGCAAGCGGGGTCCGATCCTGGGCAGCTTTTCCAAGGCACATGGCAAGACGATCTGGCTGACCGCCGATGCCGACGTCTTTGCAGATTGGGCCAGCGCAGGCCCGGAACCGGTCGAGGGCGGCCATGTCACCGCACCGGGGGTTTTCTCTGCCGATGGGGTGGACCCGGCCTCGGCCCTGCTGGCGGATGCGCTGCCCGAACGGCTTGGCGCCCATGTGGTCGATGCCGGGGCGGGCTGGGGCTATCTTGCGCGAAGGATGCTGGTGCAGTGCAGCGGTGTCGAACGGCTGGATCTGGTCGAGGCCGATCACGACGCGCTGGAATGCGCGCGCCTCAACGTGCAAGACCCGCGCGCGGCCTTTCACTGGGCTGACGCCACCCGCTGGCGCCCCGATACCGCTTGCGACGCGGTTGTGATGAACCCACCCTTTCATACCGGCCGCGCCGCCGATGCCGACCTGGGGCGCGCCTTTATCGCGGCCGCGGCAATGATGCTGGCCCCGCACGGGCAGCTGTGGATGGTGGCCAACCGGCATCTGCCTTACGAGGCGGCGCTGTCGGCCCGTTTCGCGCGCACGGCCGAATTGTCGGGCGACGCGCGCTTCAAGGTGCTTTGGGCGGCGCGCCCGTATCGCAAAGCGCGGTGAACTGGCCTATGCTGCGCGCTCGGGAATCAACGGAGCCTCACGCATGTCCCTGACTATCTCCGGCAAGACCGCCATCGTCACCGGCGCCGCCAACGGCATCGGCCTGGCGATCGGGCGCCATTTCGTGGACAAGGGCGCCAACGTCGTGTTTGCCGACATGGACGAGACACGCCTCAAGGCGGAACTGGGCCCCAACGACGACAACCGCAATTTCCGCTGGTTTGCCGGCGATTTGCGGCAGAAGCTGACCATTGCCAACCTGTTGTCGGCAACGATCGACGCCTTCGACAGCGTCGACGTGCTGGTCAACGCTTCGCGCCAGATGGTGGCGGGCGATCCGCTGAACCCGGAAAAGGACGCGGTCGAGATGCTTTTGCAGCAGAACCTGATGACCGCGCTGCGTTTGTCGCAGGCGGTGGCCAAGCGCATGATCAAGCAGGGCAAGGGCCGCGATGGCGGCCCGACGGGCACCATCGTGAACCTGTCCTCGATCGCCGCGCGGCGGTCCAACCCCGAGTTGCTGGGCTATTCGGTGTCGACCGCGGCGCTGGAACAGATGACGCGCTCGCTGGCGGTGGCGCTGGCCGAGTACCGGATTCGGGTCAATGCGGTCGCGTTCGGGTCGGTAATGTCGGCCAGCCTCAAGGACGCGCTCAAGGACAATGCCGGGTTCCGCGGCGATATCGAGGAACACACGCCGCTGGGGCGCATCGCCTCGCCGCGCGAGTTGGCCGATACGGTGCAATTCCTGGCCAGTGACGGGTCGCGCTTCATGACCGGGCAGGTCTTGACGCTGGATGGCGGGCGCACCCTGCTGGACCCGGTCGGCGCGCCGGCGCACTGAGGCGCGCGCACGCCTTGGCGGCGCGTACCCGGGGGGCGTTGCGCAGTGGATATTTCTTGCCAGAAGAAGCAGCGGAGGTGTGCCGGCATGAGCAGGGCTTGTCTACTGGCCGGGCGGCGCGCGGGTTGCTACAAGGAGCCGCCAGAAAGGCCACGAGGGAGACGAGAGTGACCGACGACACCAGCATGCTGAGCGAGAAGCAGGCCGCCGCCGCGTGGTTTCGCACCTTGCGCGACGAGATCATCGCCGCTTTCGAGGCGCTGGAGGACAGCCAGCGGAGCGGGCCCACCGCCGATAGGCCCGCAGGGCGCTTCGAGGTCAGCGAGACGCGCCGCGCCTCGGAGGATGGCAGCGACGCGGGCGGCGGGTTGATGAGCGTGATGCGCGGCGGCCGCGTGTTCGAGAAGGTCGGCGTCAACGTGTCCGAGGTCTACGGCCGCCTGGGCGAAAAGGCGCAAGCGGCAATGGCCGCGCGCGGGGTGCCGGGCATGGCCGACGACCCGCGCTTCTGGGCCAGCGGCATCAGCCTGGTGGCGCACATGCAAAACCCCCATTGCCCGGCGGTGCACATGAACACGCGCATGTTCTGGACCCCCGGCGCGTGGTGGTTCGGCGGCGGGTCGGACCTGAACCCGTGCATCGAGTACGCGGACGACACCGCGCATTTCCATGCCGTCCAGAAACAGCATTGCGACCGCCACGACCCGGAATTCTACCCCCGGTTCAAGGCCTGGGCAGACGATTATTTCTACATCCCGCACCGTCACCGCGCGCGCGGGGTGGGGGGGATTTTCCTGGACGATCACACCAGCGGTGACTGGCAGGCGGATTTCGCCTTCATCCAGGACGTGGGGCGCGCGTTCCTGCCCGCGTTCCTGCCCATCACCGAGGCGCGGCGCGACACGCCGTGGACCGATGCCGACCGCGACGCGCAACTGGTGCATCGCGGGCTCTATGCCGAATACAACCTCGTCTACGACCGGGGCACCAAGTTCGGGTTGGAGACCGGCCACGACGCCAACGCGGTGCTGATGAGCCTGCCACCGCTGGCCAAGTGGGTTTAGGGCGCACCGGGCCGCCCGCGAGATGAACGTCCCGGGCTGCGAAACCGACGTTGCGGGCGCTTCGCGCCTTGCGTCTCAGGTGCGGATCGCGTCGATCATGCGTTGCACGTTGTCGGGGTCGGCATCCGGGGTGATGCCATGGCCAAGGTTGAAGATGTGCGGCCCGCCGCGCAGCGTCTCGACGATGTGGCGGGTCTCGGCGATCATTGCATCGCCCCCGGTCACCATGTGCGAGGACTTGAGGTTGCCCTGCACGCAGCCATCGGGTTGCAGGTGCTGCGCCACCCATTCGGGGCTGACGGTTTCATCGACGCCGACGCAGTCGGCGCCGGTGGCGCGGGCGTAGCCGATGTATTTCTCGCCTGCCTGGCGCGGAAAGGCGATCACCGGGATGCCCGGATGGCGGCGTTTGAGTTCGGTGATGATGCGCGCGGCGGGGTCGCGGGCATATTTGTCGAAATCCTCGCCTTTCAGCGAGCCCGCCCAACTGTCGAACAGCTTGACCACTTCGGCGCCCGCCGTGATCTGGGCCGAGAGGTATTCGATGGTGGCCTCGGTGATGCGCTCCAGCAGGGCCTCGAACAGCGCCCTGTTTTCATGCTTGAGCGCGTGCGCCGGCCCCTGGTCGGGGGTGCCGCGCCCGGCGATCATGTAGGTGGCCACCGTCCACGGCGCGCCGGCGAACCCGATCAGCGCCACGTCGCCCGGCAACGCCTGCGTCAGGTTGCGCACCGTCTGGTAGATCGGGGCAAGCGTTTCGTGGATGTCGGCGGCGGGCTTGAGCCGGTCGAGTTCGGCCGGCGTGGTGATCGTCGACAGCCGCGGCCCTTCGCCGGTGACGAACCACAGATCGGCACCAAGTGCCTGCGGTACCAGCAGGATATCGGCGAACAGGATCGCCGCGTCGAAGCCGTAGCGCCGGATCGGTTGCAGCGAAACCTCGGTCGCCAGATCGCTGTTATAGCACAGCGACAGGAAATCGCCGGCCTGCGCGCGTGTGGCGCGGTATTCGGGCAGGTAACGCCCGGCCTGCCGCATCATCCAGATCGGCGGCACCTTGTGTGCCTCGCCCGCAAGCGCCCGCAAGATTTTCTTGTCTGCCATGATGTGTTCCTTTGCCTGGGCGTTTGGTCACCTCGCGGCGACAAGATGTCAAGCCCGGGGTGCTTGTCAGGGCAACCTGGCGCGACTACAGCTTCGGGCATGAAAAGCAACCTGCCCACCCCCGCCCAACCGCTCAGGATCGGCACGCGCGGCTCGCCGCTGGCGCTGGCCCAGGCCCATGAAACCCGCGACAGGCTGTCGGCGGCCTTCGATCTGCCGCCGGACGCCTTTGAAGTCGTCGTCATCAAGACGACCGGCGACAAGGTGCAGGACCGCCCCCTCAAGGAAATCGGCGGCAAGGGGCTGTTCACCAAGGAGATCGAGGAGGCGATGATGTCGGGCGCGATCGACATCGCCGTGCATTCGATGAAGGACATGCCGTCGGCGCAACCGCCCGGCCTGACGCTGGACACCTACCTGCCGCGCGAGGATGCGCGCGACGCTTTCGTCTCGCTTTCCCATGACAGCCTGGCCGAGTTGCCCGAGGGCGCCCGCGTGGGAAGTTCCAGCCTGCGCCGGCGCGCGCAACTGCTGCACCGTTTCCCGCACCTGGAGGTGGTCGAGTTCCGCGGCAACGTGCAGACCCGCCTGCGCAAGCTGCGCGAGGAGGTGGCCAGCGCCACTTTCCTGGCCATGGCGGGGCTCAACCGGCTGGACATGGCGCATGTGGCGCGTTCGCCCATCGCGCCCGAGGACATGCTGCCGGCGGTGGCGCAGGGGGCCATCGGCATCGAGCGGCGTAGCGACGACAGCCGCGCCGGCGACATGCTGGCGGCGATCCACGATGCCGACACGGCGCGCCTTCTGGCGGCCGAGCGCGCGTTCCTCGCCGGGCTCGACGGGTCGTGCGAGACGCCCATCGGTGGACTGGCCGAGGTCAGCGGCGGCAGCCTGCGGCTGCGCGGCGAGGTGCTGCGCCCGGACGGGTCGGAAGTGATCAGCGACGACCGCACCGGGCCTGTCGAGGACGGCGCCGGGATCGGGCGCGCGATGGCGGCGTTCCTGCTGACGCAGGCGGGGCCGGACTTTTTCAGCTGGCGGTGAGGGTGGGGGCGCTGCCCCCGTCGCCTTGCGGCGACTCCCCCGGAGTACTTGTGGAAAGATGAAGCGGCACGCGGGGTCAATCGGGCGCCGGCGGCAGCACCTTGCCGGGGTTCATGATGCCGGCCGGATCGAGCGCGGCCTTGATGGCGCGCATCGCGCCCAGCGCGACCGGGTTCTTGCGCCGTGCCATCGAGGGCAGTTTCGAGGTGCCGATGCCGTGCTCGGCCGAGAAGCTGCCGCCCAGGCTGAGCACCTCTTCCTCGACCGCCTCGTTGATGGCATCATGCACCGCGGGGTTGTCGGTGGCCGGCCAGACCGTGTAGTGCACGTTGCCGTCGCCGAGGTGCGCGACCGAGATGCTTTCGGCGCCGGGGTCGAGCGCGGGCAGCCGCGCCTCGATGCGGGAAAGGAAGGTGGCGACCTTGTCCAGCGGCACGGCGATATCGGTGACGACGATGGGCCGGCGGGTGAGCGCGATCTCGGCGGCGGCTTCGCGCCGGGCCCACATTTCGGCACGTTGGGTGTTGTTCTGGGCGACGACTGCGTCGAGAAGCGTGCCGTCTTCGAACAGCGATTCGAGCACGTCCTCAAGGTAGCCGGTGAGCGGGACGCGCCCGTCCGGGCCGGGGGTGCAATCGCGCGGGGCGGTTGCTGCGACCTCGACGAGGATGTTGACATCGTGCGGCGCGTCGAACGGCTCGCGCGCGTCGTCAAAGCGCGCGACATGCTGCGCGATATAGTTTCGGGGCATGTATTCGAAGGCTTCGACCGTGCCGCCGGTGGCCTCTTGCAGGCGGTTGAGCAGCACTAGGGCCTGGTCGAGGCCCGGCGCCGCCACCATCGCGGTGGCATAGGCGCGGGGCCTGGGGGCGAGTTTCAGCACCGCGGCGGTGATGATGCCCAGCGTGCCCTCGGCGCCGATCATCAGGTGGCGCAGGTCGAAGCCGGCGTTGTCCTTGTGCAACTCGCTCATCAGGTCCATCACCCGGCCGTCGGGCAGCACCACCTCCAGCCCCAGGCACAGATCTCGGGTGTTGCCGTAGCGCAGCACGTTCGAGCCGCCGGCGTTGGTCGACAGGCAACCGCCGATCATCGCCGTGCCGCGGGCGCCGAAGGTCAGCGGAAAGATCAGCCCCTCGGCCTCGGCGGCATCGTGCAATGCCGACGGGACGACGCCCGCCTCGACGACGGCGATCCGGGCCGGGGCGCGGATCTCGCGGATGGCGTTCATGCGCTCCAGCGACAGCATCAGCGCCCCGTCGGCGCGCGTTCCGCCGGCCAGCCCGCTATTGCCGCCCACCGGCACCACGGGGGTGCCGGTCTCGAAGGCCAGGCGCATGAGTGCCGAGACTTCGGCGGTATCGGCGGGGCGCACCACCGCCAGCGGCTGCCAGTGGTAGCTGCCGGTCCAGTCCGCCGACCATCGCGCGACGTCTGTGCCATGGTAGACATTGGCGCCCCCCACGATTTCCCTGATCCTGTCCAGCACGGCGCGACCTCCTGTTTCCTGTCATCTTTGGCGCCACACTGGGCCTTGCGGGCAGGAAATTGCAAGCGGCTGCGTTGCAGCTATCCGGCGAGCGACCGGCTCCCTGGCGCACCCGCCCTGCAAGTAGAAGGCCGACAGCGCCGCGTTCATACCGGCGCGAAGCTTCAGCAATCTGCTGATCTGTCCCGACGACGTGGCGGCGGCGACCCACGGCGTGTTCGGGGCGAATTTCGCGCCGCGTCGAGGGTATCCCCGAAGCGCCGCAATCGGCGGGTGGCAGACGCGCGTGCAGCCCCCGGGACGGGCGGCGTTGGCTTTCTGGGCAAAAACCACGTTGTCCCCTTGACGGGGTGGAGCAGCTTGCGTAATTGCCGTCTCGGCTTCGGCGGAGTAGCTCAGTTGGTTAGAGCAGTGGAATCATAATCCATGTGTCGGGGGTTCAAGTCCCTCCTCCGCTACCAACTTCAGTACCATGGTTTTAAAATCGCTGGCTTCCAGCGGTTCCTCGCCCTTGCGGGCTATCGAGATGATCCCTGCAAGGTCACCGTGCAGATCAATCTGAGCTATGCCGGGAAATGGGTGACGGGGTTTGAAAGGGCGGCGTATCGTGGCGGGTGATCAAGCCTGCCAGAACTTCCAAAAGGAACGATACGCCTTGTGTGGTTGCCGCCCGTGATGCAAGAAGTTTTTGATCCTTGAGCATGTGATCGAGCGCGGTCTTGTGTCAGGCCTGTTCGTGCGACCTTCAAGAGCCGCTGGCCGAAATGGTGATCCGCGGAACGGGTCCAAATCTATGAAACGAGCTCAGTGGCTCTGGCGTATCGCCTGGTTCTA